>JAFSVD010000056.1 GCA_017450275.1 Desulfovibrio sp.
ATAGTATAATATTAATACAAATTTGATTTATTGTATCAACTTAGATATATAAACTTCAAGACAAAAATTGGAAATTTTTATTTCATAAAAAAATAAAATATCAAATATTATGATTTAAAGTAAATGCAACTGCACTGACTTGATTATCAGCTAGGCAAAAGTCAAAACTGCTTGAGATAATAGCCCGAAACAGCCAAGCTCCAGGGGGAAGCAGAAAAAGTCAAGTTCCAAGATATAGCCAACAAGCTGGACTTCCGAGGAGCAACTAACATCTCGGAAAGTAGTAATACTTTATCTATTATAATCAATGTTCATGAGATGTCAAGGATTTTCTAGAGTTTTGTATTACCCTCATGTATAATCCCGCCCATGATGCCATGGATTTTTTTTCTTCGGATCGGATGCAACCCATGTATGGCAGCTTGATGAGGAGAATATCCCCTGCCCGATGAGAAATCCGCGCTATGCATTCCTAATCAGAGAGCCGGCATCCAGTGGCTTAAAGGCAAAAGAGTCTGATGATTGTCAAAGCAACCCTGCCAGACAAATATCTGAGATGCGTACAATGGCCGAAATGGCTCCATTTCTACTGAGCGACCACTCTTTTCTGCAGCCGCCTCGTCACGCACGCATTTGGGATCACGCCCCAGACCTGCTTTCTTGCCAGATTATTCTGTGCAAGCTGCAGAACACAGAAGGCTCAACCCAGCTACTGGCTGATTGCTGTCTTTTTGGTATTGCAAGAATATTGATCCGATGATGGCTACCCCAGATCCTATCAAACAGCCGAAATGCCACGCCAATCATCGCACAATGCTGCCCCATTGCTAAGCAGCCAGGCACAAAAAAAGGCCTGGCAATGCGCCAAGCCCAGAAAAGAGCGTGTTTTGTGCTAAAAAGCCGGCACAATGCCTTTGTGCACAAGCCCTTGTTCGATAAAGTGCTTTACTTCTTCCGATTGCAAAGCAGCCAAGAGATCTTTTGCCGCCTGACTGTCTTTGTCTTCCTCGCGTACAACAACAATATTGGCATAGGGAGAATCCTTGGATTCCATGGCCAGGGCATCGCGGGAGGGAATAAGCCCTGCCTCGCCCGCAAAATTGGTATTGATCACAGCCATGGTCACATCGTCGAGAGCTCTGGGCAACTGGGCTGCTTCCAGCTCAAAGAATTTGAGCTGGAAGGGATTGTCCACAATGTCTGCAACCGTGACCAAATCTCCGGCTTTGACCTTGATGATACCTTGTGCCTCCAACAGCCTGAGCGCCCGCGCCTCATTGGTGGGATCGTTGGGCACAGAGACCGTGTTGCCCTTGGACAGTTCGGCCATCTGCTTGATCTTCTTTGAATACACGCCCAAAGGCTCGATATGCACCCCACCCAAACTCACCAAGTGCAGATTTTTTTCCGCATTCATATTGTCGAGATAGGGCTTGTGCTGAAAATAGTTGGCAAAAAGCAAGGTGTGCGCCAAGGCGATATTGGGCTGCACATAGTCGGTGAATTCCTTGATCGTCACCGTATACCCCTTCTTCTCCAAAATCGTCTTCGCAATCGTCATAATATCCTTGTGGGGATAGGGGGTGACCCCGATAACCAAATGTTCTCCGGCACACACAAGTCCACAGCTCAGCACAAGACACAGACAAACAAGAAAGGCACACAGACGTTTCATAGCCATTCGCTCCAGCACTTAGCGCAACACTTTGTATAAAAAATTGCAGATACCTTGAATACACAAAACCATAATGCATAAAATAATAACCGAATACACCATGATGTCGACTTGAAAACGGTTGTAGCCGTAGCGAACAGCCAAATCGCCAAGCCCTCCGCCGCCTACGGTTCCGGCCATAGCGGAATAGCCCAAGAGCGTGATGGCGATCACCGCGACATTCAACACAATGGCAGGGAGTGCTTCGGGCAACAGCACGCGCACAATGATCTGCCATGTGCTGGCGCCAAAGGATCTGGCTGCCTCAATCACCCCCCGATCCACCTCGAGAAAACAGGTCTCGATGAGCCTGGCTACCAAGGGCGCAGCGGCAACAGTCAGCGGCACAATGGCTGCGGCGCTGCCGATGGAGGTTCCCACCACAAAGCGGGTAAAGGGGATGATGGCAATCAGGAGAATGATAAAGGGAAAGGATCTGAGCAGATTGACCACGAAATCGAGAACGCGATAGACGCCAGGCTTGGGATTGAGCCCAATGGGATTGGTGATGATCATCCAAATGGCCAGAAGCGTCCCAATGAGCATGGAAAACAACGTTGAAAAACACACCATCGACAAGGTCTCAAGCGTTGCCTCCAAGATTTCAGGGAATTTGTCGCAAAACCGTGTCCAAAGAGGGGTGAGAAAATCAGGCATCGATATCCTTTAAAGGGAAAATTTGATAAGCAATTTCTCGAAAAACCGTATCAAAATGGAAGCAAAAAAATCAAGCATCGTTTTCCTTCGAAGGCAAGATTTGATAGGGGATATGGTTGTTGTCAAGATACTCCTGCACGCGGTCGGCATTCTCCTTGGGCACAGTGATGATCAAGACCCCAAAAACATCGTCCCCATAGCGTTCGAGCTTGCCGCCAACAATGGAGAAATCGCAGTCGAGCGTGCGCGCCATACGGGTGATGATACTTTGCTTGGCAATGGTGCGGGGGAAATGGAGACGGATTGTGACACCACCGGGGATGATGGTGAATTCGTCGCTGACGAAATTCTGCATGGCAGGCGTTGGGTGCAAAAAGAGGTCTTCGGTTGACCCCAATGCCACGGTTTGCCCCCCATCGAGCAGAAGCAAACTGCTGCACAAGCGTTTGACCACTTCCATCTGGTGGGTCACCATGACAATGGTCAGATGCAGACTCTTGTTGATATCCGCGAGCAGATCCAAGATCGACGAACTGGTCTTGGGATCAAGAGCAGAGGTCGCCTCATCGCAGAGCAAAATCTCGGGATTGAGCGCTAACGCTCTGGCAATACCCACCCGCTGCTTCTGCCCACCAGAGAGACTTGTCACCCGCTGCTTTGCCTTGTTCGCAAGCCCAACCAAATCGAGCAGGGTCATCACCCGATCGTGGATAGCATTGGCTCCCCACAAGACCAGGGGAAAGGCAACATTGTCGTAGACATTCTTCCTGGCCATGAGGTTAAAATTCTGAAAGATCATGCCCAAATCTTTCTGCAAACGCCGAAGATCGCCGCCTGAAAGACGCCCCACTTCAGCTCCCTTCACCACAACCGACCCCGCCTGATAGGGCTCAAGCCCGTTCAGACAGCGCAAAAGCGTTGATTTGCCTGCGCCTGAATGACCGACAATACCAAAAATCTCTCCCTTGGCCACGGAAAAGGAAATATCGTGCAAGACTTCCTTGCTGCCATAGGATTTTCGAAGATGCGAAACCGTGATCATGACGCTCCCTACGCATCGGTTGCATCGGTCTTTGAGGGAATCTGCCTCCCCCCTGCGCGAAGCCGTTCCAAAAAAGCATCCCGGCATTCGTAGCTGCAGAAATAGTGCACGGTCTCACCATCCCGCACCGTGATTTCACAGTCCTTCGATACGTAGGTACCGCATTCGGGATCCTTGACCATCTCGCCGTGTTCGATCTTTTGCTCGCGTTCCTTGGCCTCTTTCTCGGCATCCACCTTTTTTTTGTTCAAAAGATCGTTTTTGAACATCCGAAAGAGTAGATAGCCAACACCCAAAAAAATCAAAAGCTTTATAAGCATATTCCGGTTCTCCTCAATATCACGCCACTCTGTTGTCCTGGCCACCATAGCCTGCAATCCCGAAAAAATCCAATCCGAAAAAAACCAATCCTATTGATAGAGAGCCAATCCCTCCTTGCGCCAGGCAAATTGGGAAAGATGCCAGGAAAGGGATTTACCGTAGAGCAGACACGTTGGCGCGATTTCCCAAAGCGGGTACAAGACAAAGGCACGGGTGTGCATGCGCGGATGCGGAAGAAGCAAGGTTTCACTCTGCCAGGTTATGTCCCCAAAGAGCAAAAGATCGATATCAATGACCCTTGGCCCAAAACGGGGCTTTGTGGGATCCCGTACTCTCCCAAGCTTTTCTTCAAGCGCCAAACACTGCCTCAGCATCGATTCCGGATCCAAGCCCTCCACCGCACACTCGCACACACAATTGGTGAACCAGGGCTGATCGCGAAATCCTTGGGGCTCGGTGTGATACATCGTTGAACACTGCACAAGACGTACCCCACAAAGCGTATCCAGACCGGCAAGCGCTTCCTCCAAAGAGGCCTTCGCGTTTTCCCCATTGGAGCCAAGCCCCAGATAGACCTTCTGCGCCATATGCGCCCTCCCTGCTTGCCCTTGGCCAAGGCAACAGCTATCATGCGTCAATGCATGCACAAACCATCCAAAACGCCCTCACAGACCTTCTGCCCCTGTGGCTCGATCGACTCTTGGCGCAAGAAGGCCTTGCGCCAACAACCTGCACGGCCTACGACCAGGATATCCGCACCTTTTTGCAGTATCTCGCCGAAAGTGATCCCACAAACACAAAACACAGCCTCACGGAAGACGACATCCTGCTCTATCTCGCCTGGCTTGAGGCCAAAGGCCACAACGACCGCACGCGGGCACGACGCCTCTCAGCCCTCCGCTCCCTGTGCAGCTATGCCAAGCGAGAGGGGGTACTCACAGAAGATCCCACCACCTTTTGCGAAACGCCCAAACTGGCCTTTCATCTGCCACAGGTTTTAACACCAGCAGAAATCGACGCGCTCTTTGCCACCCTCGCTGCCACCCGCACAGGCCGCAGAGACTTGTGCATCCTGGAACTGCTCTATGCCGCAGGCCTTCGTGTCTCGGAACTCTGCTCCCTGCACCTCGACGATCTCGATCTCGAGCGGGGGGTTGTCAGGGTCTTTGGCAAGGGACATAAAACACGCTTTGTGCCACTCCACGACGCAGCTGTCCACCGCCTCAACGACTATCTTGCCACAACACGCCCCTCCTTGCACCCCAAGGATACAAGCCTCTTTGTCAATCGCTTTGGAAAAGCCCTCACCCGCCAGTATGTCTGGAAAATGGTCAAACAGGCTGCTCTTGCCTGCAACATCACCCGTCCCATTTCACCCCACACCTTCCGCCATTCCTTTGCCACCCATCTGCTCGAAGGCGGCGCCGACCTTCGCTCTGTCCAGCTTTTACTCGGCCACGCCGACATCCAAGCCACCGAAATCTACACCCATGTGCAAAGCGAACGCCTTCTTGCCCTGCACCACATGTATCATCCGAGAAATCGCGCCGATCCTTCGTAAAAAACACGCCCTTCTCTCAACCATGCAATATATTCTATCAAAACGGAGGGTAGCGGTTCTCCCCGCTAAAACAGTATGACAGTCCTTATCACCTGCCACACCAATGCCGATTTCGATGCCTTTGCCGCTATGATTGCTGTTCGGCATTTCTACACCAAGCCCCTCCTCCTCTTTCCAGGCACCCAAGAAAACCGCATAAAAAAGTATCTGGAAAAAATCGACACCAGCGCCTACGGCTTTGTCGACCAAAACCAGATTGCCTGGGAGAGCATTGACCATGTTGTCATCGTCGACACACGCCAGCCTGGCCGTGTCCCCCACTTAGCCCCCATACTCAACAAACCCGGCCTCAGCCTCGAAATCTGGGATCACCATCCCAAAAGCACCAAGGACTTTCAAAACGCCCGCATCCACGAATGCCGCTGCGGTGCCGTCACAAGCTATCTCGCCAAACGCCTGAAAACAGCCAAAATCCCCATCACCAAGGAAGAGGCAACCATCTTAGCGCTTGGTATCTATGAGGATACCGGTGCCTTCACCTATTCCTCTACCCGCGCCCTCGATTTTTATGCCGCAGCCTGGCTTGCGGAAAAGGGGATGAATATCGACGAGATCGCGGAACTGGAGATGCACCAGTTCAACGAACGCCAGATCCAGCTCTTAAACGATCTCATTGAATCGAGCCAGGTCTTCCGCGTCCACGGCCACGACATCATCATTGCCGATATTCTCCTGGAAGAGAGCTACGACTGCGCCTTTCTGGCCTATCAGCTGATGGAGATGGGCAAGCACCAGGTGGTCTTTGTCCTGTGCCAGATGGGCGAACGCATCCAGATCATCGCCCGCAGTAAGACCCCGGATGTCAACGTGGGCACCATCTGCTCGCTCTTGGGAGGCGGCGGCCACACCTACGCTGCCTCAGCCTCGGTGCGCAATGTCTTGCTCTCAACCGTGCGGGAAACCATTCTCCGGCAACTCCATCTCCAAAACGACGACAAAAGCGTTCGCGCCTACATGTCCACCCCGCCCATCGGCGTGCAGACAACCACCTTAATCCGCGAAGCCGATGAGATGATGTTCCATTTTGGCCTCAAATCCGTGCCGGTCTTTCATCCCGGCACCCACAGACTTGCGGGCATCTTCGATGTGCAGACAGCCCAGCGCGCCATGAACCACGAGCTGAGCGAGGTGCCTGTTGAACAATACATGCGCCACCACATCCAAACCGTTTGCCCAAATGCCCCCATGAGCGATGTGGCCAAGATCATTCTCACCAACAACCAACGCATGGTGCCTGTGGTGGAACACGATGCCGTTATTGGCATCCTCACGCGCACCGATCTTGTCAACATCTTTGCCGAAATCTCCTCCAGAGATACCCCGCGGGGCACCAAGTACTACCACATCGAAAAGATGCTCCTGCAGCAGCTCCCCCGCTGGATCCTCGATCTCCTCGATACCGCTGGCGCTGTCGGCAGATCCCTCAATCTGCCTGTCTATGTGGTGGGCGGCTTTTTGCGCGACTGCCTGCTCCAGGTGCCCAATCACGATATCGACCTGGTGGTGGAAGAAAACGGGGAACGCTTTGCCCAACATCTGGCTGAAGCCTTGCACGGCCGCGTGAGTCGCAACGAAAAGTTCATGACAGCCCTTGTCATCTACACCAACGCCGAAGGCGTTCAGCAACGCATCGATGTGGCCACAGCCCGCCTGGAATACTACGAACACCCGGCAGCGCTCCCCATGGTCGAGGTCTCGCCGCTCAAGATGGATCTTGCCCGAAGGGATTTCACCATCAATACCCTCGCTCTCCGCCTGGACAAGGATTCCGACCATTTGATCGATTTTTTTGGCGGCCAGCGCGATATCAAGGAAAATGTCATCCGCGTGCTGCACACCTTAAGCTTTGTCGAAGATCCCACCCGCTGCCTCAGGGCTGTGCGCTTCGAACAACGCTACGGCTTCCGCCTGGGCAAAAACACCGAAAAGCTCATCCGCAATGCCGTGACCTTAAAGGTACTCGACCGCGTCAAACAACACCGCCTGCTCCACGAATTCGTCTTGATCTGCCAGGAACAAGACCCTGTGGCCTGCTTTCTCCGCCTGGAAAATCTCGGCATCATCCGGGAAATTTTGCCCAAAACCATCATCACCAAAAATCGCAAACGCCTCTTAGTCCGAATCCGCCAGTATATCACCTGGTACCAGATGCTCTATTTGCCCGAAGAAGCAACGCCCTGGATCCTCTATCTCTTTGGCCTCAACTACGGCCTCTCCTATACCGATGCCAAGGCCAATATGGCGCAACTCCATCTGGAACCCCAGATCCAAGACGCCATCCTCGCTCGCCGCACCAAGACCATCTTTCTGTGCCAGAAAGCAGAGAAATGGTGTACCAGACAACAAGAGCATCCGAGCATGAGCGAACTGTGCAATCTCTTCAAAGACATTGCCATCGACGATGTCATCTACTGCATGGCCTTAAATAAGGATCCCAAACTCTCCAAACACCTCTCCCAGTATGTCACCAAATGGCGGAGCATGCGGGCTGATATCCGGGGCAAAGATCTCAAAGACCAAGGCATTCCCCCAGGTCCCATCTACGCCAAGATCCTTGAAGCGGTTCTCTCCGCCAAACTCGACGGTCGCGTCACAGACAAAGAAAGCCAGCTTGCGCTGGCCAAAGAACTCGCTCAAACCCTCGAGCGACCGGTTCGACTCAAAAACAGTGCTATCCACCGCAAAGGGAACAGGGACGAAAACCAGACACTCGTGCCTCATCGGCAGATTTAAAGAGAATCGTGCATTGCTTGCTCTTAAAATGCCGACAGCCGCTGTTGTGGTAGACGCGGGTAAAGGGATTGCCCCGTCTGAAATTGCGCTGCTTTAAGGGATTTTTTCCCCCAATGGTTCGCGTTTGCGTGGCAGGACCTGTGCTCAAAAACGCAAAGCTATACAACGGCGCAAAGACCAGCACCAGGCACACACACAGACCAAGAAGACCTCGTTGCATACATCCTCCAAACATCGCCAAGAGCATCCTCTATGCGAGAACTCCTCTCCACAATCTCCCATCCAAGCCACTATGCCGGCATTGAGGACAATGTCGTCAAAAAAGACCTCAACGCTGTCACCCTGCATATCGCGCTCGCCTTCCCCGACCTCTACGAGGTGGGCATGTCGTATCTGGGGCAAAAAATCCTCTATGCGATCACAAACGCTCATCCAACCTGGTATTGCGAACGGGTGATGGCGCCAGAAAAAGCCTTGGGCGAACGACTTCTGGCAGAACACATCCCCCTCGCAACCCTTGAAAGCGACACCCCCCTGCGCGACCTCGACCTCATCGGCTTTTCCGTCACCCACGAGCTCTGCTACACCAATATTCTCGCTATGCTCGACTGGGCGCAGATTCCCCTCTGGCAGCATGAACGCACGAATCTCTTCCCGCTTGTCATTGCCGGTGGCGGCGCGCTCTTTGGCGCAGAACCCTTGGCGCCCTTTATGGATCTCATGGTACTGGGCGATGGCGAAGAAACCTTTTCCCGCCTGCTTACGCTCCTTGAGACCGCCAAAAAGGAGGGACTCTCCAAGGACACCTTCTTGCACAAAGCCTGCCATATTCCAGGCATCTATGTGCCGTCCTTTTTTGCCATCGTCGATGGCGTAGCTCATCCCAAACCCGGCATCCCCCAGGTCAAAAAAAGCCTTGTGCCTGATATCAACACCATCAGCTATCCCACCAAACAGGTTGTGCCCATCGGCGCTGTCCACAACCGCCTTTCGGTTGAAATCGCCAGAGGATGCACCAGGGGATGCCGCTTCTGCCAGGCTGGCATGGTCTACAGACCTGTGCGCGAACGCAGCGTGACCGCTGTGCACGACATTGTCCAAAACGCCCTTGATGCCACAGGCTTCGACGAACTGTCCTTTTTAGCCTTAAGCACGGGAGACTATTCGGCGCTGCAGGAATTGTCCCACACAACCCTTGCCCAATGCAAGAAAGCGCAGATTGCGCTCTCGCTCCCCTCGCAGCGCGTAGGCTCTATCGACGACACCATCATGGCCAGCATGGCGGAAGTGCGCCGAACCGGCATGACACTCGCGCCTGAGGCAGGCAGCCAACGGCTTCGCGATGTCATCAACAAAGGCATCACCGAAGAAGACATCCTGCTCCACGCCCAAAAACTCTTGGAACACGGGTGGAAGCTGGTCAAACTCTATTTTATGATCGGCCTGCCCACAGAAACCGATGCGGATTTGGACGCGATCGTCTCCTTGTGCTGCAAGGTACGCGATTGCGCGATCAAACCCAAACTCCAGGTGACCTGCGCCATCTCCCCCTTTGTCCCCAAGCCTTTTACCCCCTTCCAATGGGCTGAACAAATCGATCTGGAAGAAACAGAGCGCCGCATCAACTATCTGCGCACAGCCTTTCACGGGAAAAAAGGCATCACCCTCCGCTGGCATGAACCCCAGGTGAGCTATCTCGAAGGCATTCTCTCCCGCGCTGGCCGGGAAATGGCGCCTGTTCTCGCCTATTGCACCCGCCATGGTGCTCTCTTTGCCAGCTGGATGGAACATTTTACCCTCACCCCCTGGCTTGAAGGCATGGCACAAAGCGGTCTTGACCCCAAAAAGTATCTCGCCAAACGCCCCCTGACCGCCGATCTTCCCTGGGATCATCTGGAAATCGGCGTCTCAAAGGCCTTTTTGCAGCATGAATGGCACAAAGCAGAGAAAGCGAAAACGACCCCAGACTGCCGCTACGCGCCCTGCAACGGCTGCGGCGTGTGTGACGGCGCAAAGCCCTCGCCCTTGCGCACAGAAAATATGCCCCCTATCAAAAACGTGCTGTGCAAGCCCGAGCGCGACCAAAACGCCCATACGCCCCATTTTGACGAAAACGGCAAACTCATCATCCGCGAACAAACAAAACCGACCCTCACAAAAGAGCTCACGACCACGGTTGTGCAATACCGCATCTGGCACACCAAATGCCAGGGTTCCCAATATCTAAGCCAGCTTGAGCTCCAATCCCAATTGCAGCGAGCCTTCAGACGAGCTCATATTCCCGTAGCCTTTTCCCAAGGCTTCCACCCCATGCCCCTGCTCTCCTTTGGCAGAGCCTTGCCGGTCGGCGTTGAAAGCCTGGCAGAATGGTTTGCCATAAGCCTTGCAGCGCTCATTCCCCCATCCCAGCTCATCCCAGCCCTCACCCCCTATCTCACCGAGGGCATACGCATTCTGGGTGTTGATACGGTGACCAAAAGCGACCGAACGCTCTTGGCTGTTTCCGAACGCTTTCGTTTGACAGCCAAAACCCCCATAGACGATGTCAAAGACGCCTTTACCCATTTTTGCGCAACGAAAACATTCCCGATTGTGTGCCAGGGAAAAAAAGGAGAAAAAACCGTCGATATACGCCCCTATCTCGAATCCTGGTCTATGCCCTCCCCCACAGAACTGCTCTTTCTCTGCAACTGGATGAGCGGCTATCTCTCTCCTGTGCGTCTGCTCAATAGCATCTTAGGCCTTGGCACTATCCCAACCCTTCCTTTTGGCCTTCGGCTTTGCAAGGAAAGCCAAAAACTTGGCCGCGTCTATCCATAACCAGGTTCCCCTCTTCTGTTGAAAAAAGAAACAGCGTCTTACGATCTTTTCCGTCGTGAGTAGGTAACAAAGCATCAACAATTTACTTGCAAGTATACTTTGCCATAGAATAGCTATCTGCCAGCAATATATAAGGAAATTTCTATGACAATACGTATAGATCCAGCAAGAAGGTTTTTTCAGATCTTGGCATAGATATGACAACTGCCATCAATATCTTTTTTCGACAAGCCATTCGTTATAATGGATTTCCCTTTGATGTGCGCAATATGGCGATGTATCTCGGAGCAATCCTCACTCCTGATTGTCTACCAGTCCGTCCAGAAAACTGAAAACAATTCTCCAATATTCTTTTCCGGCCGCTGTCATCGCATCGCCATGTCCTGCTCCCTCTACAACAAATTTTTTTTTGGGGGTATGGCAAGCATTGTACAAGATCTCCATCATAGAGAGCGGTACCAGTTTATCCGCAGACCCATGTATGAACAGTACCGGAACTTGTATACTCGATATCGCCTTTAAGGGGGCTGCGTCTGACACTGTACACCCTGTTTTTATACCGCTTACAATGTCTACGCATGTCATAATTGGGAACTCTGGCAAACCAAATATAACTCTCAGCTGATTTGTAAACATCTCATAGGCGCTTGTATACCCACAGTCCTCTATGATAGCAGCCAGTCCCGATATTTCGTATCTGCCCGCTGCCAGCATCACTGTGGCAGCCCCCATCGATACTCCGTGCAATACAATTTCTGCATTCGCATCGCGTTCCTTGATTTTAGCCGCCCATTGAGCAACTTCCTCGCTTTCTTTTATCCCCATGGTGATGTACTGCCCTTCACTTTCCCCGGACGCGCAAAGATCTGGAGAAAGCACATTATACCCCTGCTGTACATATACCTCAGCATAATCCCTGGTATAGCGTTGGTCTCTACCATAACCATGCGCCAGTATAACCCAGCGATGTTCTTTTTGGGCAGGAATAAAGTGTATTGCTGCCAAATGTCTGCCATCTGGCATAGTTATACTCCATTTCTCCGATGGCGATGCCGGCATTGTAGGTATTTCCCTGCTCTTATCATGAATATTGACGCAGGCAGCAGGAGGAGCCAACGCATCAGTATCATTGCCGCGCTTCAAGGCATAATCGACAAAATAATCCCCTATAGCGTAGCCTGCTGCCAAAACAGCTGCTATAAATATGATAATAAGAGTTACACAACGTCTTTTCCGATTATAGTTCATCATAACAACCATAATATAAGGTTTTCTGAATATCTTGAACATAAAAATATTTTTTTCTGTGCATCATTTCTAGGTGACGAGTGTTGCCGTGGCTTGTTTTTTCCTCAAGCCATGGTGTATCGAACACGTATGGAGTCTGGTAACCGAGTAAATCCCGCAGACATACCTATACAAGAATCAGCTATTTTACTTCAGATATTTTTTTGGGTAAAGGGTAGCCTAACCCTGGGGCGGATGCGGGTTTATAGCCCTATCTCACCGAGGGCATACGTATCCTAGGTGTTGATATGGTGACCAAAAGCGACCGAACGCTTGCAACCCCATAGACGATGTCAAAGACGCCTTTACCCATTTTTGCTCAAACGTGCGTCTTCTCAATAGCATCTTAGGCCGTGGCACTATCCCAACCCTTCCTTTTGGCCTTCGGCTTTGCAAGGAAAGCCAGGAGCTTGGCCGCGTCTATCCGTAGCCCACTTGGCGCTTTTCGCCCAAGAAAGAGCCTGCAACGTTCTCCACAACAAATTCTACAGAAACGATGAATGACACGAGAATTTGGTGCTACGCGAATGCGAGAACGTGAACTTCGTTCCGTATCAAATTGAGATCAATGATACTCGGAGATATTGCTGTCCTTGCAGCTCTGGTTACCTAATTGCAGCTTTCATCCCACATTTCAAGCATGTGGGCTTTACGCTGCTATTTTGTAAAAAGCATGCAATAGAATTCCCATCGCCGCATCCGCGCTCAAAACAGAAAGAGATGCAAGACAAGTGAACCCAACATGGTGGACATCTCTCTTTCTGCCCCTGCTTTGAGGTGCCCTATGCAAAACGCCCCCCTTCGCTGTGTCACCATCGCCGGGAACCTCTTGCCCCCGGATCTTTTGCAACGCATTCTCGATGGCGATCCAAAACTTCCTGGCATGCGTCCATGCGATTTTGGCCTAGCTGATACCGAACGCATCAGCGAGGCCATCAACCGCTCTTGGCAACGGATGACAGCACTCTGGGCTCGTTTTGCAGCAACCCCCAAAGATCCGCGTTCCACCCAAAAAAACCTGCTCTTCCCCCTCTTTGCCGAGCTTG
>JAFSVD010000057.1 GCA_017450275.1 Desulfovibrio sp.
AATGAAGTGCACTTCCTGGTTGGTGAGAGTGAGCGTATACTCCTCTGTTGCAGGATCAACCCTGAGTGCTTTGACATAGCCCGCAGCCATAAGGAGGCTCCAGATGGCTCTTGAATGGGTGGAGAGCTGGGAAAAGTCGATCTGTTCATCCATGGAGAGGGTTATGGATTCTCCTTGCAGGAGTCTGGCCATTTGTTCCTGCACGCCCAAGCCACCCTTTTTGATCAGATCGCCAAGTATGTTGTTTGAGCTGCTTTGTGCCCAGTAGGGAGCAAGCTCTTTGTTCGCAAGATACTTGGTAATAGACCAGGGATTGTATATCTCTTTCGTTCTCCCAAAGATGAAGCCGCCATACCACTCTTTCACACCTTCCTTGTCTGTTAAGCCGTATTCATCCATGGCAGCGAAGACCTCCTGCTCGGTAAAACCGAAACAGTCTGCATAGCGTTTGGATGTTGCCACATTGTTCATATCGGAAAAGATGGATTGATTGGCAAGCTTTGTGATTCCCGTGATCAGCGCTCGTCCCAAATACGGATTGGCCTTAAACGTTGCCGTAAAGAATCCCCGAAGATACGCGGCGAGTTTATCCCCAAAACCGTGGAGATGAGCCTCATGGAGGGGGGTATCGTATTCATCGAGCAAAATGATGGGTTTTGCATAGTGCTGACGGACAAGAAAGCGTGATAAATTCTGCACGGCGGTCTGCGCCGTGGACTTATCCATGGATTTTTGCACACGCGCAAAACGAGCGGCATCCCGATCTGAGAAAAGGCTATGATCAAGCAGAGCGTCAAAATCATCAAAGAGATTTTTCAGCTTCTCATTGATCAGCTGTCTTGTTGTTTCATACGTCGTACTTTTACAATCAGCGAAGGAAAGAGCAATCACAGGTATTGTGCCCTGCAGACTGCGGAATGCTTCATCCTGCCATATCATAAGCCCTTCAAAGAGATGGGATTGTCCGGCAAATTCGGTGGAAAAGAAGGTCTTGACCGTATCAAGGAGAAGAGTCTTGCCAAAACGGCGAGGTCTGGTGATGAGGGTGACATCACATTCGCTTTCCCACCACTCTTTCAGGAATTTTGTCTTGTCAACATAGAAACAATGCCTTTGACGCAAGCTTGCAAAATCCTGTCTGCCTATTGCGATAGTGCGTGTCATATATTTCATCCAGTTTTTCGCTTGGGACTACTCAAACCAGCCAGGCTTGAACTCTTCCCGCTTATCCTTGGGATCCTTTTTGGCCTTGGTGCGCAAGGGGGTGAGATCGATATCCATGGCAGGCAGCATTTCACCGGTGAGGGCGAGCAGGCGGTAGGCTCCGAGCAGGATATTGGCGCGAGCGGTTTCGGACTGGGTGGCAAAACTGTAGATTTCGCTTTCGGCATCGAGCACATCCAGGATGCTGCGGCCGCCGATCATAAATTGTTCTTCATAGGCTATGCGGGTGTGTTTGCTATACGCCAAGGCTCTGGCGTAGTTTTCATACTGTTGTTTCGCCGAACAAAAATTGTCCCACGTGCTTTCGATCTCGAGTTTGAGTGCATCGGCATAATCGTACATCACCTGTCTGGCCTGCCGGGTTCTGGCCTGGGCGGCTTTTTTTTCGGCAAGGCTTGCCCCGCTTGCAAAGACATTCCACCGGGCAACCCCCATCACGTCGAAGCTGTACACCCATCGGTCGGTTGAGCCGCCCCGGTCGGTGTAGGAGGGGCCTGCTTCCAGGGAGAGAGAGGGATAGAAACTCGCCTGCGCCTCTTCCACCTGGGCACGTCTGGCTCGGACATCTTCCAGATAGGCAGCAAGGCGAGGATTGTGCTTTTGGGCGCGTTCGAGGACGTCCTTGCTCTGTTTGAAGATTTTTGGCGGCATGGGCACCTGCGCCAGATTGTGGGGATCCATGCCTGTTACGCGTTTGTAGGTCTGTTCAGCGATATGAAGCTGTGCCTGGGCATCGGAGGCATAGGCTAAGGCTCGCTCGAGTCTGGAATGAGCCTGTGTGACATCGGCTGTGGTATCCATGCCTATGGCTGCCCGATCTTTGGCTAAGGTTACAAGATGGGTGTGGTGATCCACATTGCTTTTGGCGAGCCCAACAATGGCTTTGCGTCGAAGCAGATCGATATGGGCAGCAATGCCGTCCAGGGAGAGGGATGTTGCGGTATCAAAAAGCCGCCATTGTTGGGCGGCAAGGGAGGATTTGGCCTGGCGGACGCGGGATCGGGTGGCAAAGCCGTCCCAGATGGGCTGGACGAGCTGGGCTTGGAGATTGGTATAGCCGTAGAATTGGTTGTCGAGTTGTCTTGCTCGTTGGGTCTCGTCGCTCAAAAGCCCCCATCCTCCCCGCGTCGTGACATCGATGCGCGGACCAAAACCGGCCTTGGCTCGAGTGAGGTCGGATTCCATCGCCTGCTTGAGTTCCACTTCCGCCCGAATCCCCCGATGGTGGTGGAGAACACCCTGTACGGTCTTTTGAATGGAAATGCTGTGGTCTTTGGCAAGAGATTGATAGGGGGTGAGCACCAAAAGCAGGAGGAAAAAGAGGATGGGCATTTATGGCTCCCTGATGGCTTCGTCGAGGGATTTGACAAGGGGATTGACGAGGTAGCGGATGATGCGCCGTTGTCCCACAATGATTTCCGCCTGCACATCCATGCCCGGAATGAGGCGGGTGAAATAGGAAACCGTTGCAGCGTCCTTGGGATCGAGGGTTATGCGGGTGCGGTAGAATGAGACGGGTTCATGCTGGCGCTGGTCTTCGGTTTTGGGCATGGCGTCTTCGGCGATGACGCGGATGCGACCGTGCAAAACCCCGTATTGCTGGAAGGGAAAGGCTGAGACCTTGATGCGCACATCCATCCCCTCATGGACTTTGCCGATGTCGTCGGCGCGGATTTCCGCCTCCACTTCGTAGGCACCGTCTAAGGGGATCAAGGTGATGAGGGTTTCTGCCTCTCTGATGGCTGAGCCGATGGAGACCGAGGCGATATCGTGCACCATGGCGTTTTCCGGTGCCCGCAATTCCACATAGGTGGTCATGCGTTCGGCTTTCTGGAGTTCCTTGCGGGTTTCAATCAGGGCGCTTTCTGTGCGGGTCAGATCTTCGGCCAATTGAACGCGCCATTCCCGCAAAAAGGCCTCGTACTCTGCCTTGCGAGCAAGGAGCTCGCTCTCGAGCACGAGGATGGCGTTTTCCTTGTCCCCGATTTCTGCCTCCATGGCGCGTCGGGCGTTTTGGCTTTCGATGAATTCCCTGTGGGAGGTGGCACCTGTGGCGTGGCCGCGGTTGACGATGCCTTCGATGGCCTTGAAGCCTTTCAAGCGTTCCTGCTGGATTTTGAGGTTTTCAGCAACCGAGTGCATGGATTTTTCAATGCGTTTGATATCGTTGTGGAAAAAGGCGTTGCGTTCGCGAAAGTAGCGTTCCCGATCCCTATACACGGTTTCCTGCACCCGTTCTTCGTCGGTTGGATGGGGAGGAAGCGTATAGGGCTTTGCGGCGAATTCGGCGAGCAGGCGGTGGTGTCTGGCCTCGTGCAGTCTGGCGAGCGAGGCTAAGCGGTCGCGGTCTGAGAGGCTGAAGACCGTATCAAAGGTGGCCAATACCTGGCCTTTGCGCACGCGGTCGCCGATAGCCACATGGATGCCTTTTAAGACCGTGCGCTCAAGGGGCTTCATGACAACGGTTGGGTGGTCGCTCACGATCTTGCCTTTGGCGCTCACGATCACATCCACCTGGGCTATGCAGGCAAAGAGCAGGGAGAGGAGGATAAAGCCGGCAATCCAGAGAATGCCGTACCGTGCCCAGCCAGGGAGCTGTTCTTCCCGGATGGCTAAGGCATCGGGCAGAAAGGCAATGGCTTCAGGGTCAAGGTCTTGCATCAGCGCCCTCCCATCTGCTGTTGCCAGAAATCTTTGTAGAGGCCGTCGCGGTGCACGAGGATATCGTGGGGGGCAATGGCTTCGATTGTGCCGTGATCCAAGACCAGGATGCGGTGTGCCCGGCGCACCATGGAGAGTCTGTGGGCAATGATGAGCACGGTTCTCGATTGGCTGATGGCAGCGAGGTTTTGCTGCACAATGCGTTCGCTCTCCGGATCGAGCGCGCTTGTGGCTTCGTCTAAGATCAGGATTTTGGGATTGGTGAGCAGGGCTCTGGCAATGGCCAGGCGCTGTTTCTGGCCGCCGGACAGGTTGGAGGCGTTTTCTTCGAGCACCGTGTCGTAGCCTTTGGGGAAGGCGCTGATGAAGTCGTGGGCGCCGGCCAAGTGCGCTGCGTGGATGACCTCTTCGGAGGAGGCGTTGGCCTTGGTCATGCGGATGTTGTCGCGGATGCTCCCTTGGAAGAAATAGTTGTCCTGCAAGACAACGCCGATGCTTCGTCGCAAATGCGCCTTGTCGATTTCGCGGATGTCGATGCCGTCGATGGTGATGGTGCCGTGCTGGGGGGTGAACATGGCCTGGATCAGGCGGGCGAGGGTGCTCTTGCCTGAGCCTGAGCGACCCACAATGCCGAGCACTTCGCCAGCCCGTATGGAGAGCGAGATGTCGTGGAGCACGTCGGGCAGGGTGTTTTGGTAGGCAAAGGAGACATGGTCAAAGCTGATAGCGCCCTGGATGGGGATGGTGACACCCCCTCCTGGATGCTCGCGGGGGGTGTTCATCACAGCCCCGAGCATGGCGACCGAGAGCGCGACCTGCTGGTACTCATGGACAAGCCCGACCAGTTTCACCAAGGGGGCTGTCACGCGATTGGAGAGCATTTGAAAGGCGATCAGGGAGCCTACGGAAAGCACATGGTCAAAGACCAGATGCGCTCCCACCCAGATGATGGCCACCTGCATGAGCATCTCAAGCATTTGGCTCAAGGTGCTGGCGGTCAACGAGATTCTGCCCACCTGAAAATGGGCGTCCACGGAAAAGGCTGTGGCGTTGTTCCAGTCTCGCTCTTCCACTGGTTCAAGAGCTAAGGATTTCACGGTATGGATGCCGTGGAGGGATTCCACAAGTCGGCTTTGGCGTTTGCCTTCGGCTTGGTAGAGGATATCGAGTCTGCGCTGGAAGGGCTTGATGAGCACAAGCACCACCCCTGCCATGAGGAGCGAGAAGAGAAGGACAATGCCGGTTAGTCTCGGGCTGTAGAGGAGCAGAAAGGGGATGAAGATCAGAAGCTGAGCCAAATCGAGCAGGGTGAAGAAGAGATTGCCTGACAAAAAGCCTCGGATGCGTTCGGTCTGCTGCATGTGCTTGATCAGAAGACCAGAGGGCACGGCATCAAAGAAGCGCACCGGCAGCCGCATAAGGTGCGCAAAGGTCTTCATCGCGGTGTTGATGTCGATTTTCTTGGTTGCGAACAACAAGAGATAGTTGCGCAAATATTCCATCATAGCGTTGAAGACAATGGCGAGGGTGATGCCAATGCCTAAGACATTCAAGGTCGTGAAGGTGCTGTTGGGGAGCACCTTGTCGATCACGATCTGGAAAAAAAGCGGCATAAGCAAGGAGAGCAGGGTCATGACAAAGACCGCGAGCGCGATCTGCCCAAAAATGCCCTTGAGCTTGATGAATTCCGGCACAAACCACAACAAGCCAAAGGGCTGCTCCTCGTCGGTGACAGCGTAGTGGCGTTTGATGAGCAAGGCCTCAGACGCTGCCAAGCGCTCAAAGGTTTCTTTGGACCAGAAGCGATGGATGCCCTCAACAGCACTTGTGTCGCTCGGATCGGGTTCAGTATCGATGATAGCCAGATCCTTCTCTCGGATGCCGGCGATCAAGATATACTGGCCGTTTTTTTTGCGGCAGAGAACAGGAAAGACAGGATCGAGCGTGAAGGCTTTTTCAAAGGTGAGCGTGATTTTTTTGGTGATAAGGCCGTGGTCTTCGGCAATGGCAGCCAGATGGTTGCGATCGGGCTCGCATTCCGGGAGGGCATGGGCGTGGGCAAGTTCCTGTTCTGTCAGCTCAATGCCATGATGGTAGGCAACAAGGACAAGAGCAGTGAGGCCTGTGTGGGACGGAGGACAGGGAAGGGGCGGGCTTTTTTTTTGAAAGAAGCGGGAAAAAAGGTGCATTGCCAAAAATCCACCGAAAGTCTCAGGGTATACGGGCACAAAGTGGGGTATTGGACGGAAGTGGCCAGTCTTTTCCTCTCCTACCCTTTTATGAGGACATGGGCAAGATACGCGGATCAGGATGTGTGCGGATGGGTGGCCAGGTGTTTTTGAAAGGCTGGAATGGTTTTGATGGTTTTGATGACCTGTTCGCTGGTGATTAAGCGCGAGCACTCAAATTGTCTGTCTGTGCCTTTATGGCGGGGGCACCAGAGAAAATCGAAGTGGTCGAAATCCACGCGCATGTCGTTCCAGCAGGAATTGCAGGTGTGGAAATTGATGATGCGATACGGGGTGTAGAATTCGTTGGTGGGATTGGTGAAGCCGCTGATCATGACAACGGGCACATGGCAGCCCCAGGCGAGCCAGGACAAACCGCTCGAGACACCGATAAAGAAATCCGCGTCCTTGATGATGTCGATGCGTTCTTGGAGCGGGCGATTGCCGGTATAGTCTTCAGCACCATGCGGGATGTGGTTCCAGACAAGACCTTGGCCGTGGACGCGATCGCGGTCCATACAGAGCACACGATAGCCCATGTCTTTCAGGAAGGCGACCACATCGTGCCAGCCCTGGGGATTGTTCCAGTACTTGGCCTGGCTTGAGCTTTGGACAGCGATGCAGACATAGGGATCGGGGATGATCCGTTTGGCAGAAAGATCGAAGCGCGGGCGTTCTTCTTCAGGATCAACGCCCAGAATCCAGCCAGCGGTTCGGTGGAGGCCGATGTAGCGGAAATCGCAGGGTTGATGGTCGACATCGCCTTTGAAGAAGAGTCCCAGATAGTAGCAGGCATAGGGTTGGCACTCAGATACTTCTTCGCGGGTGATGAAGGTGATCTCCGGATACTGTTTGCGCAAGAGATCCGCCAGATGGGGCTGGAGCACTGCCAAGACATGGCATTGGTGCTTTATGCGGAATTTTTCCACATAGGGAAACCAGCCCAAGGTGTCGCCGATGGTTGGCACCGGCAGCTGGATCATGACCACCTTGTCCTTGCAATCGTAGTCGTGCTGGAAAAAGGGCTTGGGTTGCTGGTCTTCGTCGCCCGCCAGGTAGGGATTTTTTTTGACTCGTTGTGCAAAATCGTCGAGTTCCTGTTTGTGGAAGATCTCGAGGCGGAATTTCACATAGAATTTTTTCACGCTAGTCACATAGACCTCTGGTCCCACATCCTGGGAATAGAGGATGACGCCGGTGTCGATGTCCCGAAAGGTGATGTGCCAAGGTCCTCCTGTTTCGGGAAATTGCACGCGAAGCCCGTCGTTGAAATCAAAGCGTATGCCTTCGGGCGCTTCCAAGACAGGCTGTGCCGGAAGTCTGCCGTAGAGTTCTTCCTCGTTTGGCGCGCTTTGGGCTTCGTTTGTGTTTTGTTCGGGCTGCGGGGGGTCTTGGGGCGCAAGGTTTTCCAGGGGAGCGATGGTCGGGGTAACGGAGATGACAGACTGGGGCTGCGGTGCAATACGGATGGAAAAGTCCGACAAAGACATAGAAGGCTCCCAAATCTATGAACGTTGCAGGATACCGGCTTCGATCAGGCGCTCAACCATTTGTTGCATGGCGCCGAGCGATTCCACAAAGGCCTGTGGTGTCATGACCAGCTGGGCACAGGACTCTTGGGTGGGTTCGGCGTTTTCCTGCGCCTCGTACTGGAACATGGTGATCCGAACCATGCCGCCGATGAAATGCACCTGGTTAAAGCCGTCGATAAAGAAGTGTTTTTCCATGCGATCTCCGGGTTTTTGTTTGTACGCGATCAGGTGGCAAGGCCTGTTCGTTGCCACACTGCATTGCGCGCTGATTGGGTGAGTTGTGTGCTCGGATTGGTGGCACGAGCGTATTGTGTCCAGGCGGTCATGGTGCCGCCAAAGACAAGGGAATGGGTTGTATTGGTCCAGCCGTTGATGGTGATGGATTGGGATGTGTCGGCAGCTTTGGTGATGGTCATGGTGGAGCCGATGAGCGTGCTTGTGAGCGCGCTTTTGGTGATATCGGTGAACAAAAGCGTCATGGTGCCGCTTGTTTTTTGGATGACATCGCGTCCCCAGTCATTGGCATCATAGACCACGACATCGCGTCCGTTGCTGCCAACGATCGTATCGTTGCCTGCGCCACCCCAGAAGATGTCGCTGTTCGTTGTCCCCTGCAAGGTCTCTCCCGCGCTTGTGCCTTTTTTGAGAAGACCGGAGACCACGCTCACGCCAAGTTGGGTTGTTGTGCCAGAAGTGGTGACAGTATAGCGCATGCCGTTTTTGCTCAGGGCTTTGCCGCCTATATTTGTTGTACCCAATATCGTTGTGTCTTGGGTGATGGTAAAGGATGCCTTGGCAGCGTGGGCGAGGTTTGTGGCGAGTGTATAGGTGCCTATGGCTTGGGCTGCTCCGCACGCAATGTTCGCTGAAGAGAGAGGGCTTGTATTGCTTGTTGTGAGGGCAAGCAAGGGGGTTGTGGAGGGAGAGAGTCCTCCCAGAGAATAGGTGAGGCGTGTTTTGCTTGTGATCCCAAGGGAGGCCAATCTGTTGCCGGCTCCGGTGAGGGAGAGGGTGGCATCAGCCGCGTTTACGGTGCAGGAGGTGAGGGTATTGTTTCCTCCGAGGTTGAGGCGGGCGCCAGAAGAGACGCGAAGGCTTGTGGCTGCGACCTGGGTGTTTGTTAGGGTGTTTGTCCCGGTTATGCGTGTGCCACTCGCCAAAGAGAGGATGCCGCCGCGGCAAACAAGGGACTGCACGAGCGCGCCTGAGCGGGTGAGAAGGGTGGCGCCTGAGGAAAGGGTGGGGGTGAGGGCGCTTCCGCCTTTGGCGATGGTGAGCGAGGCACCGCTTGTCAGGTTGGCTCCCAGGACGACGCCGTTGCTTTCCACCGTGGCCGAGCCGCCTCGGCGTAGGCGCAGCGTGGAGGCTGTGCCGTGTATGCGAGCAGATCCTCCTGAGAGAATTGTTGCCAGGGCGCTTCCGCCACGGGAGAGTATCTGCGTGCCTGCGGAAAACACCGTTGTCTGGCTGGCTAGGCCACCAGAGGAAATGATTTGGCTGCCGTGTGCGCGCACAAGGGCTGAGACACTTATTCCTTTGCTCTGCACAATTTGCCGACCGTTGCTTTGGATGGTGGCAGAGAGGGAGAGGCCATCGGCGCCCACGTATTGGACAGCAGCAGAGCCTGTGATGGTGGCGCTGATCGAGGAACCCAGGCAGTGTTCCACCCCTTCTACTGTGTAGCCAGCTTGGTTGACAAGGGAGCCTGTATAGCCAAAGGGGCTTTGGCCGCTCCACCACATTGATCCCTTGCTCGTTGTTTGTTTTGTGCCGTTTACGCTTGCGCCAGAGGCAATGTATTGGATGGCACCGGACTTGAGGGTGATGGCACTGGCACTGGCTCCTTGGCCGAGATAGAAGGCTGCGCCCTGGGAGATCGTGGCAGAACGCACAAGGCCACCGCTATAGACGGCAAAGCGGCCATTGGCGTTGACAGTGACACCTATGGCCTGCGCCTTGGCTCGAACGTCCACGCGGCCTTCTGCCTGCACGGTGGTGGCGGAGAGGGTGGCTGCGCCTGAGGTATAGAGCCAGCCGCCTGCGCTGACAAGGGTGTTTTTCGCCAGGCTGTTTTGGCGCAGAATCAGCACGCCCCCGCTTTGGATATGGGTACTTGTGGCTGTGCCACCGGACAGAATTTGCGAGCCCTGTGCTGTGATGGTGGTGGAAAGGGTTGAGCCCGCGACCACTTGTTTGCCGCCAGCAGCAATGGTTGTGCCAACGGCTTTTTCCTGGCTCAGCACGTACTGGGTGGCGCCGCTTTGGAGCGTTGTCTCTGTATCGGACGATGCCGAGAGAATGGTGCCTGTATAGCCAGAGGGACTTGGGCCACTCCACCAGATTGTGCCAGAAGCCGCTGATGTCTGGGAGCCAGCCATGATCGCGCCCTTGGCCACGTATTGCACAGCCCCTTGTTCGACGCGGATATTGCTTGCGCGTGCGCCGCTCCCCACATAGAAGGCTGCACCGCTTCCGACCGTGCCGCCGCTGGCAGAGCCACCAGCATAGACAGCGAAGCGGCCATTGGCTTTGACCGTGGTGTTGATGGCTGTGCCACCGCTCAGGACATCGACAAAGCCTGAGGCGGTTATGGCGGAAGCATATCCTCCGCTGGCGATAGAGAGGCTGCCGCCGCTTCGAACAAGGGTGCTCACGGCCTTGCCTTGGCTGCGCAGCGATTGCATACCGCCGCTTTCTATAGTTACCCGAACAGCGCTTCCCCCAACAACTGTTTGTTGGCCACCGGCTTTGATGGTGGCTGCGGAATCGACACCGCCCCGGGAGACGGTTTCAAGGCCGCCGCTATAGATGGTGGCGGATGTGGCGCGACCGCCCTGGGAGAGGATGAGCGATCCAGAGACAGCAAGGCCAGAGGAGGATTGCGTCAGGGTTTTTGTGGTGTTTTTGGCAACGGTTTTTGCCAGATCGTCTGGCATCTTGGCCAAGGTTGTGATGCCGGTGATAGAAAAGGAAGGGTAGAAGGCGACGAAATTGTTGTAGTAGTACTTTCCGCTGTAGGTCAGAGGGAGATAGTTGATGGCGTCTTGGGGGTTTTCGAGATCTTTGTCGTCGTCGGAATCCGAGATGAAGATGCCGGTATAGTAGCTGGTGCTGGAAGAGGAGACAGCAGGATTATAGGAGTAGCCCCAGCAGGTTATGGCGTGTCCACCGTGGTTGGTGTTGATATCCAAGCTCACGGCATCGCCGTTTTTGAGACTGGTTGCCAGCTTTTCCATGAGCGCAAGGCTTGTGATGGCGTTGGAATAGCGCGTATTGGTGCTGACCACAGAATAGGAGACATAGGGGGTTGCGGAAATACCCAGGGTATTGCCGCCAGCAAGAGGCTGATCCCAGTCTGCATTGCCTTTCTGCTTGTAGGTGCCGTCGAAGAACCAGCTGAGCCCTAAGAGCTGATGGCCGCCTCGGGTGGCGCCGTAGGCGAAGTTGGTGGTAAAGTACGAAAAGAGCGTGTCTTCGAGTGTATTGCTTTGGGAGAGCCCAAGTCCTTGGGCGCCCCAGCCTGTGTAGGCGAGCATATTGGCTGTGCTCGCAGCCCAGCAGGAATTGTCGTCATCGGTTGCGTCGGCGTGGTAGCTGTCTTTTTCCGCATCAATAATGGCAGCATTGGTGACGCGGTAGAGCTTACGATAGCGGGTGGGCTGGGTAAAGCTGTTGGCCGTGAGGGTGCCAAGCGACGCAACATAGGCCTGGTCGCCTTGCCAGGAAAAGGTGGATGCCCGCTTGTTCGTTTGGGTGGCGCTGACAGGGCTTGGCAAAAGCGCTGTTGTCTGAACAACGCTCTCTTTTTTTTGGGTGCCTGTTGGGCGAACAGTCGTTTGAGATACGCGAAAGATGGGCAGGGAGGCGTTGGGTGTTGGAATAAAGGAGACGCGACGGATTCGCAGGACACGGGATTCCGGGATGGAAAGAGAGTGATCAGCGTTTTGATCCACGAGAATCGAATCCAAAATGGTTTGGGCGTTTCCAGACAGGGATGCATCGTGGGGGGGCGTTTGGCGTTGCATTTGGAACCCTCGGTCAATGGTCGGTGGATACAAAACGAATGTGAGCCTGGCTTGTGCAGCAACTGGCTCCAAAGAACTATAGTGCATGAAAAACAAGGGTGTCAAATATGATGTAGGGCTTTTGGAAGGGGGCAGGGGCAGAGGTTTATGGGTGCCCAGAGATTGCGCCCAGAGATTGCGCAATGATGCGGAAGAGAGGATGCGCCAACAAACGTAGCATTTCGTTCAAGGCATCGATGGCTTCATCGGTCTTTTTCGGCATGGTCAAGGGCTCGGCAACAGGTGCGATGAGCCACGTTTCGTAGCGTACCCTCATCTCTTCTTCTGGATAGAAGTGGCTGCGTAGCGGTGACTCCCTTCTATGCATGCGCCCTGACGCATACGATAGAATCCGTAATTTACAGGCAGAAGGTTTTTGTGCTGTTTCTTTGTTCAGGGGGGCATCTATTCTGGAAAAAGAGCGTTTTAAGAGAGACTATCGTGCCATCTCGGTGTTTGTAAAAATTCTATAATGCAAGGAGATCTCATCCTTTATGTATGATATGTATAAAAAATTGGATAGGATGACGAGAAAAAGCTTGACAAAATGATGGTTTTATGCTATGGTCGCTGTATCTTGACAAGGGGACAGGCCAAGCACAGGGTCTGCGCATCCCTTTCCTTAGAGGACGTGACCAAGGGACTGCGACAGACTCCGAGTCGAGAGCGTGAACCAACGAAACGAAAGGCTTTTTTATGCCAACAAAAGAACAAATCAGAGAAAAAATAAAGAACTTAACTCTGATGGATGATGTCCTTTTTCATGAGGCTGCAAAGGACAAGGAATTTTGCGAGGAGATACTGCGCGTTTTTCTCGATGATCCTAACCTTTGTGTTCTCGAAGAAAAACCTCAAAAAAAATTGATAAACTTGGAAGGGAGGTCAATAACTATTGATTTGGTGTGTAGGTTGGGTGATAATACAATAGTCAACGTTGAGGTTCAAAAAAACAATAATGTGAATCACAAAAAACGAGTGCGCTATCATGCCTCAATGTTGACGACAAACACTACCGATCCAGGTCAGCAGGGCAACCGCTTTTACTTTTTCTTAAAAAATATAAAAAATAATACATATATAGAAAGTAAAAAAAATTTTTATAATGAATTAGAAAATAAAATATCTAAATTTCCAGAAAGTATATCCGCTAAATCAGATAGTGAATT
>JAFSVD010000058.1 GCA_017450275.1 Desulfovibrio sp.
AATTTTCAATATCAAGGATTGATTTGATCACATTACCTCCTTGTGTCAATAAGATGCTATTTAAAAAGTTTTAGATAAAAAATTTATAAATTCTACAAATTAATTATATGATTGCAATAAAAAGTAAAAGCGGTTGCCCTGGATACTACCAATCCATACGCGACGGGCTTCTGTATTTTTCCTGCATCGTTACGACAGTTTACTTTGATTTCGAGTACTTCTCCATCAATAAAAGGTTCCGCTCTTTGACCTTCAAAAACTTCGTGTTGGACTGTTCCACGTCGCACTGCTTTCCGATCGGCATTACTTCGGGTTGGAGTTAATATCGTATTGTTAATTTCAAACCAAAGGTTTGCAGTGCGATATTTTTGAGTTTTTGCCGAGATTGGGGACAACCATGCCAACGTAACGGTCAGACGGCGCCATTCATGTCGAGAAATCAAAGAAGGCGGCAATGGCAATCTAAAAATGTGCGCTTCGTCATTGGAAAGTTGCCCGAAGCCCAGCACAGTTGCCCGATGTTCTGTACAATCCAAAACACGATCCACGTTTGGTATGCCATAACCAATCCACCGGCTAATCAGCCCCTTAAGCTGACGGCTATCATGAGAGGAACGAAGCACTGCGGAAATTTGTGTACCTACGTTACCCCACGAGGAACCATGGATCAGCATCGCTTTCAACAGGGGCACTTCATAGTTTGATGGATCGACTTCAGTTCCTTGCTCATTGAAGATTTGCTGCAGAGAGTCGTAGCAAATGCCAGCGGCTCTGCTAATCAAGGCAGTAGCATTGCTCGTACCACAAAGGTATGAGGTAGCACTTAAATTACCAACAGGGCTTCCAGGTGAAGCAACTTTATTTCCAGGGGCAACACAAAAAATTGCTGGCTCAATAATTACTGAGGGAGTTGGCTGTAAAGCCCGCCGGTATAACTGTCTGCCGCCGCAAAAAATGATGTCAGGTTTTATTGCGCGTCGATAACCACTGCCAAATGCTGAAATTGGACTGGGCAATAGGTGTCTAAATGGATCTATCCTATTACCATAATTGATAACCTGTGCATCGTCAAAGTGTACTGCCCCAACGCTGATGCCGTTAATCGTTTCGGCTGGCGAAAGAAGCCTTCTATGCCGCGCATCCCTATACAGCGCCTTAATTGTTGCCTCTTCTAATTCGTCTGCCTGCAATACGTCGAATTTTTCCTGAGATACATCCAAGGATATTGACGCTGAATGATTTCCTGCACTGACGATAAACAACACACCGTACTTCACACTCAACCAGTCCAGCAATCTGGCAAGTGGGCTCATAGAGTGTGTGAACTGGCGAGTTCGGTCACCGATTGACAGGTTGATTACTTTAATTTGAGGAGCTATCGGGCTTTTCTCCTGATCGCCTTCAAATAATCGTTTAACCGCTCTGTGGATAAGATCGACCGCAAGGCAATTTTCTGGAATTCCCTCTGGGCGAGGCGTGGCGAGCCACTTCAATGGCTTCATGATAGGCCGAACGTAAATTGGCCTGGATAGAGGGGGCTGAGGCTGATTCAAATCGCCATGAACAATGAGCGATGCCATTGCGCTGCCGTGAACCCGCTCAAGAGCCGTGTAATCAGATTCCCAATCATCTGGATCGTCAATAATCAAACGGCCAGACAGCAAGGGATGATTGGCCTGCGGAACCCCATCAAAAAGAGCCACAACAGGATCGCCAGTAGGTAACGGCATCTCTTCAATCTGGGCAAATTCCGCATTCCTCTTTGAAGATTTGTCTCCGACCACCATTTGACCAGCGGGTCTGAAGAACATGACGTTCTCACATTTAACAAGTTCAGTTGCCTGGTTCTCCACGATAGATCGAATAGCACAAGCTGGAAGTTCGGCAAGTAGCGCATGGTAGGCGATGCTTTCAATCTCTGACTGGCTCAGTATTCGACCTCCTGCTTGCTGAATGAGGTTTGTGACTACGCTCATGCTCATTACACGAAGCTCGTTGTTTCCTCGGAACCAAAGCTCAATCTCAAATGGAATGACCCGATCACCGCCGTCTTTAAGCTCCTCGTACCAGGCATCAATCACTCCGGTGTCACGAAGCCTATCCTGAACATCCCACCGTCGGATGCTTTTCAGGTACTGAAACACTTTGCGGAACTTTGTAAGCCCACGCTCAAATTTCATGTCTGGTTTATCCTGAAAACGTCGCCACAGGCTCACCATTTCATTGAGGGCTTGCTGATTGGTCATTACCAGATAAAGACGACCGTTTAGTTCCTTTTCTCGATCATCCTCATCGTAAAAATCCTGGTCGGGCGCAATTTCGTCGCAATCAATCTCCCCCATCCACTCAAGTCCTTCAATGTGTTTCACTGCATTGGCAAAATTTTCCACACTGCCAATAGTCTCAATGACCAAAACTTGCTCAGGATCTAAACCCGTTGTACTCTGCTGAATTTCAACTCTGCGGGCTTCAAAAGCAGTCTGTAACTGATGGAATAGAGGTGAGAGGCGCTGACCTTGCCGTATACTATCAGGTTTGTGAATATGGCGGATGTTTGGGGACAGTTTTGCCCTATCCGCCGGTTGTGGCTTCGGAAAAAGGAGTAGTGGACGTTTAGGCATCTTTCATCACCAACGCATCATAATCATAATTAGTAACAGAGACTGATCGGGCGGACCAGCTTTCGAGGGTTTGGGACACGATATTCTTCATGTCTCCACTCGGTTGTTCGAGTACATATTGACGGAATACAGTCGCACCAAACTCTTCAATTTCCGCGAAATTTGATCCCATAAGGCGTTTTGCCAAAATGTCAGGCGCATATCCCAAAGAAATTTTGATCCGATGTTCGAATTTTTCGAACCACTCAGTCAGACGAGCTTGGGTTGGGCTGGGTAATGTCATACGGATCTGAAAGCGCCGCCATACAGCCCGATCCAATAATTCGGCGTGATTGGTTGCCCCGATGACCATGACATGACTCGGTAGGTAATCAATCTGCATGAGCAGGGAACTCACCACGCGCTTGATCTCACCTGTCTCATGCAGATCGCCGCGCTCTTTACCAAGGGTTTCAAACTCGTCAAAAAAGAGAACGCATTTCCTCGTGGAAGCGTACTCGAAGAGCTTTTTCAGTCTGACAGAGGTCTCGCCTAAATAGGTTCCGACGACATTTTCGTAACGAACAACAAACAGTGGAACCACTACTGCTTCTGCAATGGCTTCGGCCAAGGATGTCTTGCCATTGCCTGGAGGGCCAATCAAAAGTATGCGGTTGCGGGGCTCCAGGCCATAAGACCTAAGGAGGTCGATTCGGTGTTGTTCTTGAATCAGGGACTGGCAAATTTGCAGCACATCATCTGGAAGGATGAGATCGGTCAAATGCAGCCTCGGTATAACCTCATAAAACAAATTGCCCATGCGTAGATCTAGCATTGGGTCACTACCATTGGTAACGGTGCGTTCAATCGGCTCTGCTGCGAGTATCCCCTCAAGCTTCTCAGCCAAAGCATTGTGCTGCTTTGTTCGCTCTTCGGCGATGATCGCCTTGACAACATTTCTCAATCTCGCCTTGTCACCCTGTATGCCAGATTGGACAAGGCGAAGTAATAAATCCGCTCTTGCCATTATTTTCTCTCCTATCCGCCTTACCGCCTGTAGCACATAAGCAGCTTGGGATCTTCTTCCAGGACACTCTTGTCGGCCACGGAGACAATGAGGTATTGGCTTATGCCAGACTTTCGTAAATACAGCACGGAAGATCTCGAATTTTTTTTGTGTTTTTGGATGCCTCAAATTTTGTAATCGCCCTCTCGCGCATTACTCGGCTCCCCTTGTCAAGGACACAGTTGAAATGAAGGGCGGTTATTCTACTCAGGTCGAAAAAAAAGTTCCCATGTGCAAGACCGTTAGAGGAGTAGAAATTTTTCGACGAACGAACCCTCGCTACTGCCTTCCAAGGAAGCTCTACCGACGTCGGGGGGGCGAATCAATCCATTTTGCCAGCTGCGCCACAGCCCCCCCTCCTAGATCTCATCCTCTTACTCCCTTATCGGCAAGTTGCTGCCGCCCTTTAAAGTATGATTCCTTCCATCGTCTCAACTATTCTGACACAGAGGGGTCGTCTTCAAATTTCTCGAAGAATGCTGTGCGTTTTTCTTGACGAGTTTCCAGAAGCGTTCGATGAGGTTTACATTGGGGCTGAACGGAAGAAAGACGAGCGTAATCCCAAGTTATTCTGCCCAAAGCCTAATTGCCTTACAGCGTTGATACTTGGCGTTATACAGAAGCAGATACACGGGGAATGCAGGAGATTTTTTCAAGCAGCTAATCACCTGCATCGACGTAATTAATGTCGTTTGTCACATTCTGGTTCTGAACCTGTGGCTTCATATCTTCACGTGCGCTGGTATCTGACATGAATGCTATCCTCCTTTTTTTCTAGGGAAAAGAGAGAAAAAGGAGGACGACGCCAAGAGGGGGCTATAGGAATTTTTTTTCCGGCCTGAGTATAACCGTGGGCTTGCGCCGCGCAATTTCTGTCACGCATTTGCCAATATATCAACGGCATACTGGTTAAGGCTCTTGCCAACCGCTTGAGCTTGCGCTGCAAGCCGTGCATGGAGGGCGGGAGGAAGGCGCAAAACAAATTTGCCGGAATAGGGGCGGTTCGGTTTTTTCCCGATGCTTTGGCAGTGAGTAAGGTAATCATCAACTGCGTCATGGAACGACTGCCGCAATGTGGCCACGCTTTCCCCTTCGTAAGAGATAACGTCTTCAATGCCGACAATGCGCCCGAAGAGGATGCCATCGTCTTCGCTATATTCCACAGTTCCGGCATAGTTTTTATAAGACATGACATTTTTCATGGTATCACTCCGATTTTTATCAAAAACTCCCGTGCAAGTTCCACCTGGTAGGCGCGGGCAGTCGTTGGGTTATGCGGTCGATGGAATGCTACTGTCCTGCCGTTGATGTCAAATTTCACACGGAAGCCGCTGCCCTCTGTCACTGTTGCCCCCAAGGCACGGAGAAGTGCTTCTCTATCCGTCCATGCCAGCGTTTTGCTGTTTACAGAAAAATGATACTATATTTAGATACTGCGTCAAGCATTTTCCCTTCTGTTGGCAATGCTTCGTGTGCCCTGTCAAACGAGGCTACGCGCACCACAAGGTAGGGGAGTCTTAATCATGGCAACACGGCTATTACTAGTTTGCAATGGATTCTCCTGTTCGGCTTCCTGAATGGCTGAGCAGTGCAAGATTATCCCAGCCTCAAACCTTTTTCCTCCAAGCTCTGTTGCTTGCGCAAGATGCAGTTCGCCCCATTCGACAAAATGGTTATAACCGCATGGTTGAAACGCTGTTCGAGCGAAAAACTGGCTCCGATGCCAAACCGAGTCTCTTTTTTCAATGCCTGCCGCAAGGCGTTGCGCGTATCGTTGTCAAGCACTGTTTCGGCTGCGCTGGACAGAAAAAAACCGCCAATCGATTTCTTGATTGCAGATTCCTTATACCCTAAAAACGGGGACACGTTTCGTTGGACGGAGACAAGCAATTCTGACGAAGATTTTCGTTTACCAGTTCGTACAAAGCCTGCCAACGTCGTTCATTACAAGCATACCAAACCACCTGAGTAGCGTGATGTTTTAGGAGAACCGTACTATGCGAACATTGCTCCTCACCCTGCTTTTAAGCCTTGCCCTTATCCTGCCTGCTTACGCAAAACCCAAGACCATCACCCAGCTCTCGGCGATCAACGACTATCTGGTCAACACCTCCATCAAGCACGGCGCCATCCCGTCGATCTACAATCCGACCTATATTCCTGTGCGCGATGCGGATCTTATCATGGATCGCAACGACGTGGTCTTTATTGTCAATTTGCCCAACGGCATAGCCATCTACCCACAAAAAATCATGGTCTGGCACCAGATCGTCAACGAGACGATCAACGACATTGCCTATGCCATCACCTACTGCCCCATCACAGGCACCCTTGCGGCCTACAATGCCACCATCCCAGGCGTTGGGAACCTGCTCTTTGACATTGAGGGCGAACTCTACGACGGCAACAGCGTCCTGATCGACCGCAATACCGGCAGCCTCTGGCTGCAGGAACTGGGCATGGCCTTCAACGGTCCCTTGCTCGGTCGAGGCATGCCCACCCTGGAAGTCTATTGGACCCATTGGGAAGCAGCCCAACGCGTCTTTCCCACGGCCAAGGTCTTGTCACCGCCCAAAAGCCGCAAAGCCTATGGCCGGGATCCCTATGGCAGCTATGTGCACAAGGATTCCTACTACTACAATGAGACCGTCATCTACCACATGCAGCGCAGGGACTCCCGCTTTCCCAAAAAAACCCCCATGCTCTGCCTGGAATTGCCCGACACCCTTGTTGGCATTGACATCAACTACGTCAAGGAAAAAGGCGCGGTCAATTTCTTCGCGGGCAATCTCGCCCTGGTCGCCATGCACGATCCCAAACTCGATGTAGTTCGGGTCTTTGACCGCAATATCTGGACAGACCCCTTCCTCTTTGTGCGCAAAAACGGCGTCATCCGAGATCTCCAGACCTTGAGCGTTTGGGATCCGATCGCAGGCACAGCGACAGAGGGCAATATGAAGGGCGCAAAAATGAAACAATACTTCGGGATCTATTCCATGTGGATGGCCTGGTACAGCATAAATCCCGAGACCATGGTGATACCAGGACCTGGTGAGGTTTCTGAAAAATACCTCTCGATGGAGCCCATCGGCGAGGCCAAGGATCCCATTACAAGAAAGTGAGCATGTGCGCTCTGGCCTCTTTGTAGACGCCTTCTTCCGGCACTGCTTCCACTAAACGACGAGCAAAGCCCTGCTCCACAAAAAGGGCTTTGCTCGTGACAAAATGCAAATCCCAAATCCAGGAGGCCAAGAGCAGCCGAAAATCGTTCACAGACCGCAGATCCCCGTAGCTGGCAACGCTGTTGTGCAAAACACGCGTGATCACGGTCTCACTCCATATCCTTTCATCGTCTGGCAATTGGAGAATGACGGTCTTTTGATAGGGGGATTTGGCAGCAAGATGCCCATGAATGATGCGCACAATATCGAGCTTATCCGCGTCGCGGGTCACCTTGGTGATAAAGAGGGCTGGCTCAGGCACACAGCGCGGCAGCTGAAAGGCGTTGTGCAGACACACAGCGCTCATCACCGCGTGTTGCACATCCAAAGGCTCATCCGCCACAATACCTGTCTTTTTCACAAGCACAACGCCCCTGTGGCCGTGATTGATGGAATCGCGATCCTTGAAGGTGTGGTAGAGACGGTATTGCTCAAAGCGGGCGATATCGTGCAAAAGCGCGGCCAAAAGACACATATGAGCCAGATCCTCTGAAACCCCCTCCTTGCCCACAATGGTTCTGGCATTGTCCACAACCCGCATGGTATGCTCCCATTTGAGATCCATGGGACCTGTATCGCCTCTCTCAAGCGCTTTTTCCTGGGCAACATAGCGCTCAAAACGCTCCGTATACCGTGCAATGTCCATCATGCCACCTCAAAAACAGACAAAAAAAGCGGGATATAGCGATCGTGATTGCAGCTGGGTTTGGGGAGAGAGAGCCTGTGCAGATTGTCCACAGAAAAGGTCTGCCGAAGCCAAAGCGCTGCTTTTTCCCCCATACTCTGCCATTCGCCAAAGGGAAGACAGAGCGATGCCGGACACAATCGGTAGAGAAAAAGCGCCCCCTCCATGCAGACGATGGGAAAAAGCCCACAGGCAATCGGTCGCAGACTGCGGGAAAGCGTGCATCCCCCCTCCCCTAAGGCCTTGCAGCCGCGTTCATCGAGACAGGATGTCGTTGCATCGAGCATATAGAAACGCTCTGCTTCTTTGCCATCGAGCTGCCAGGGCATGAGAGGCATGGGATAGGGTGGATCCCCTTTTTGCGGCCCACAGCATCGTCGGCACTCTCGGCAAAAACCATTGGCAACAAATCCATCCCCCTGCCAGGCAATCGTTGGATCTGACCAGGGAGTATTTTTCCACCCTTGATACAAGGCAGTGTCCATTGTCCGTCCTTACGGCACAACGTGGTAGCGCCGCGCGTTTTCTGGCACCCACCACGTGTCAAAATTGTACATAATGCCGGCAAGCGCCGGCTTAATCCCCTGAAACCTGCGTTGAATACACGGAAGCGCGTACGGCACAAAGAGGAAGCAATACGGCACCTCCTCTGCCAAAACCTCTTGCAGAGCATAGTATTTCGCCTTCCGAACCTCCTGATCGGGCGTTGACCGCCCCTCCTCAAGCAAACGATCCACCACAGGATTTTTGTAGTGGATAAAGTTCAGCCCTCCCTCCTGGGTTTGGGACGAATGCCAGATCTGGTAGATGTCCGGATCATGGGACAAGGTCCAACCCAAAATCACCGCATCAAAATGCCCTTTGTTGACAAATTCCCTGATAAAGGCCGCCCATTCCACGGTGCGTATCCGAACCTCTATGCCCAGCTTTGCCAACTGATCCTGGATGAGCAAGGCCACAAGAATGCGCTGCTCATTGCCCTGGTTGGTTAAAATCGTGAAGGTAAAGGGACGCCCGTCTTTGACCAACACCCCATCTTCCCCTCGGACAAAACCAGCCTGGACGAGCAAGGCCTTAGCCCGTGCATGGTCTTTGCGATCAGGTTGTAATGAGGGATGATAGACCCAGGTGCCTGGCTTATAGGGTCCAAAGGCCGGTACCCCCTGCCCAAGCAAACAGCCCTGCACGATTTCTTCGCGGCTTATGGCTGCGGAGATGGCTTGACGGACGCGTTTATCCTGGAAAAAGGGATGCTCACAATTAAAGCCCAAAAAGACATAGAGACTTGCCAGATAGTGGTATTTGGCGAATTCCGCCTGAAAAAACGGGGTGTCTGTTTCCCGAAGATACTGCAGCGGCGAAAGATTGGTCACATCCAACCTGCCTGCCCGCGTCTCCATAAACATGGTCGCCTGATCGGGTATGATGCGAAAAACCACCGCATCGATATGGGGTCTGCCCAAAAAATAGGTGGGCGAGGCGTGCAGGGTGATGGATGAGCCCGACTTCCACTCATGGAGCCGGTACGGTCCTGCTCCGATCGGCTTTCTGGCAAAAGAGCTTGTCCGAATATCTTGCCCTTCCAAAATATGTTTGGGAAGAATCGGATTCATCCAGCTATCCAGAGCCCGGGCAAAGAAGGTGTCGTATTCCACCTCAAAGGTATAGCGATCCACAACCCGAAAACGCGATACGCGACTAAAATCTTCGGCATAGGGACTTGCGGTCTTGGGGTCTATCACAACCTTCCAGGTGTACTCCATATCATAGGCCGTCAGCTCAACCCCGTCTTCCCAGACAATGCCAGGACGCAGACGAAAACGAAACTGTTTGCCGTCCTCACTCATCGACCAGGATTCACACGCCCAGGCCTCGGGCACAAGATCCTTGTCGTAGCGCAAGGGCGCAATAAACAAGAGATCCGCAACCTCATGGGAGGCGCTGTCGGTTGAAAGATAGGGAATGAGATTCGAGGCTTCGCCGATGGTGCCCAAAAGAATGGAGTCCCCATCCTTTGCCGACTGCGCACACGCTTTATGGCTGAGCAGAAGAAAAAACACCAAAAGGCACACACCAAAGAGCGATCTTCGCATACCCCCCCCAAAAAACACGGGATAAACAGCCCTTGCCTTGCATACATACCCCCGTCGCCATCAAGCAGGGATACGGCCAACTTGATGGCTCCCATCCACACTTTTCAAGGGGGTAGTATGAGTACCGTTTATGGCTACGCTCGCGTGAGCAGCAAAGGACAAAATCTCAACAGACAGCTCGACGCCCTGCACAATCTGGGCATACCCGATCAGAACATCATCACCGATAAAGCCTCAGGCAAAACCTTCAACAGACCCGGCTACAAGCTTTTACTCTCAAAACTCAAGGATGGCGACATCCTCTATATCGCGAGCCTGGATCGGTTGGGACGAAACTACTTTGAAATTCCCGCAGAATGGCACAAATTGGTGCACGAAATAGGCGTCAACATCCGCGTACTCGACCTCGATACGCTCAATACCCACAAAAACCTTCCCATCCTCAAGAAGATGCTCTCCGATGTCACCCTGGTTATCACCGCCTACAACGCCCACAGCGAACGGGAAAAAATCCGCGAGCGGCAACGGCAAGGCATAGCCGCAGCCAAAGCGCGGGGCGTTGTCTTTGGCCGCAAACCGATTGCTTTGCCTGAATCGTTCAATACCGTGTATACGGCTTTTGTCAATAAGGAAATCAATGGTATCACCGCAGCCAAACTTCTTGGTCTTTCCCCCTCAACCTTCTACCGCCGAGCCAAGGAACGCACAATGCATCCCAACGACAAAGCAAAACACACAGTCTAAACCCCATGCCCCAAAGAAGCGCAAAAACGGCCTTTGGAATTTTTACTAAACTTTTACCAAGAATAGACGAGCAAATGCAAGATTTTCTTTGATCTGAGCGCTTTGTTTGCCTATACTGGCTTTTGCAAGCATGCCTCATATTCTACCGCTTTTGGTTGGTACTCTCCAACCAAAAGCGGCTTTTTTTGTCTATTGCCCATGATGCAACTAAAATTTTACTTCATTTTTTTACTAAATCTTCACTAAAAAAATGCCTTGCAAACGAGGAAAATTCTTGTCCATCTCCCCAGAACGCCCCTATAGTGCTTTGGAAGACGCATGGATGCTGGCTGTGCTTGAAACCGAAAGCTGAAGAGGTCTTCCCCTCATCCAAAAAACGAAAAAATAACAATATACTTTTCTTGCCTTTTTGCGAAAAAAAGAGTTCACAACGTATACACGATACAATGTACGAAGATCGTGTTTTTCCAAAAGGAGTGTACCATGACATTTGAAACCATCCTGTGTTCCGTGGATTTAGGCGAAGGGACTGCTGATGTGTGTCAATACGCAGCTGATCTGGCTCGGGCACTTTCCGCCAAGAGCCTCATCCTCTATGTCGGGACAACGCTCTCAGCTGTTCAATCCAAGACCGATGAGGGCAATCTCATGCTCAAGCCCGATGGCTCTGTGACCATGCAGGATGGGACATCCCCCATTGCATCCCTTGCCACACAGTATTTTTCCGACATGCCCACAGAATCCCGTGTTATCCTTGGCAACAATCCCGCAGAAAGCATTGCCCGCTTTGCCCAAGATCAGCATTGCTCCATGATTGTGACAGGCACGCCAAGAACTGGCCTTTCCGCGATGATGCGTCCCTCTGTTGGTCGCATGATCCAGAAGTATTCCGGATTGCCTGTCACCATGGTCGGCAAGGCGCCCAAGAATAGCAATGTGGCCTCGCCCATAGGCGGTCTCGCCTGGTAGAAAGCGTCTCAATCCCTCTTTGCGATCAAGAAAAGGACAAAACCTATGCCTTGGGTTCAAAACTATATGCCGATAGGCGGAAGCGCTGTCGGTTCAGCCTGTGTTGCGGCCATCCCCCTTCTTATCCTCTTCTATATGCTGGCAGTCCGGAAATCCAAAGGCCATATCGCCGCTTTGGCCGGTCTTCTGGGAGCCTTTCTCGTTGCTATAGCTGTATGGGGTATGCCAATCCCCCTTGCTGTAAGCGCCACCCTCAACGGGGCAGCCTTTGGCCTTTTCCCGATTGTCTGGATCGTTGTCACAGCGGTCTGGGTCTACAATATGACGGTGGAATCCGGCGAATTTGCGATTATCAAAGATTCCTTAGCCAGACTCACCGACGACCGCCGCTTGCAAGCGCTCTTTATCGCCTTTGCCTTCAGCTGTTTTATTGAGGGAACAGCAGGCTTTGGAACCCCTGTTGCCATTGCTGCGGCCATGCTGGTGGGGCTCGGCTTTACACCGGTGTGGGGTGCTGGCATTGCCCTGATCGCCAACACAGCGCCGGTTGCCTTTGGCGCCATCGGTGTCCCCATCATTGTGGCAGCCTCTGTCTCTGGTCTTGACCAGATGGCTGTGAGCGCCATTGCTGGTCGTCAATTGTCGCTCTTGGCCATTATCGTTCCCTTGTGGGTCTGTGTGGCCATGTGTGGCTTTAAACGCAGCCTCGAGGTCTTGCCGGCCATTGTTGTGAGCGGTGTCTGTTTTGCCAGCGCCCAATTTTTGCTCTCAAACTTCCACGGCCCCACCTTGCCTGACGTCGGCTCTGCCATTGTCACCATCGCTGGTCTCGCTCTTTTGCTCAAGGTCTGGAAGCCCGCCAAAATCTTCCGCTTCCCCGGTGAACAAGAAACCGTGCTCGCCGGCACAGGATATCCTCTGCGTGTGATTGTGCGCGCCTGGGGTGCCTATCTTATCCTTGCCCTCTTTGTCTTTTTCTGGGGATTGCCGGAATTCAAGAAACTTCTCCATACCATCCCTGGCAGCGTCTTTACCTTTGGCTGGCCAGGTCTGGACGGGGCTGTTCTCAAAAGCGCTCCCATTGTTGCGAAAGACACTATCTATGCCGCAAAATACACCATCAACTGGCTCTCTGCCGGCGGTACAGCTATCCTGCTCGCAGGCCTTGTTTCTGTCCCTCTCATGCCAAACTACGGCTATGCCAAGGCCATACGCTGCCTCATAAGCACCATCCGCCAATTAATCCTCCCCATCGCCACCATCGCCATGATCCTGGGACTCGCCTATCTTATGAACTATTCTGGCATGAGCTCCACCTTAGGCCTTGCCTTTACCCTGACAGGAAGCTTCTTCCCCTTCTTTGCCCCGCTCTTGGGCTGGCTGGGTGTCTTTTTAACCGGCTCTGACACCTCTTCCTGCGCCCTGTTTGGCGGCATGCAAAAAGACACAGCCATCGCTGTTGGTATGTCACCGGAACTGGCCGTGGCCTCAAACGCCGCAGGGGGTGTCACGGCCAAGATGATCTCCCCCCAGTCCCTCTCTGTCGCAACCGCTGCAACCGGCATGGTTGGCCAGGAAGGCAATCTCTTTCGCTTTACCATCCTCCACAGCATCGGCATGACCCTGCTTCTGTGCGCTCTCACCTATCTGCAGACAGGTCCTCTGGCATTTTTGCTGCCGTAATGCAAAAGACCCCCTGCAAGCAGGGGGTCTTTTTATTCTTTCTTTCTCTCCTGACAGGCCTGCCATGTGGCAGAGAGCCTTATGGCATGCGTCGAAGCCGTTGTCTGATTGCGCATCGCTTTCACGGCAAACACAGCCCATGGCAGGGTGGCACAGTGGCGAATGCTCTCGGTAAACAACGCAATCGCCTTCTCGTCGTGGATGCGTGGCTCTTCAAGCAGCACAAGCGCTGTCACCGCGGCATCGTAGACCTTTTGATTGAGAGCGTCTTGAAAGATCCTCGCGATCTTTTCGTCTTTACCACGGCGAGCTTCCAGCCCACTTGCAGCACGAACAATTTTCTCTTTCCAAGGCCTGGCCTGTTCGGTATCAAGGGCAATGGAAATCTCTTTGGCTCTATCACAAAGCACTTCAGGAAGATCAACAGGTGGTGGGGGAGCCTGCAAGGCCCATTTGACCACAACAAACAAAAGCATAATGGCACAAACAAGCAGAGGAATTTTCCAGCCTGTTGCCTTGGGCGATGGCTCCATACATCCCCCTTAGACCCTGGGCTTGCCCGTTGACCCACGGACAACAAGCTCAGGGGTAATAATTTTTTGTGTCTCTGTCCCAAGGTCTTCTGCAAGCATTTTTTGGTAGAGGAGATAAAAGGCAATCTCGGCATTGTGCGCCATAAAATGCTCGACTGTTGTCAAATTAACCCCCACAATGTCGCTCGGAAAATCGTTGTCCAAACCACACACACTGTAGGTTTCAGGCACCTTATGACCAAAAAAGGCTAAGGCATCCAACACACCGTAGGCCATCATGTCGTTGATCGCCACAAAGGCAGTACATATTCTGCCTTCGCTCTCAAGCACCGATTCCGTGATACTCCGCCCCAAATCCCGTTCAAAAAACAGATTGTCCCGTTCCTGCGCAAAATTGGTCACTCGGCTGACAAGCCGGAGAGAACCTTCCGGACACAATGTCTTCCAGGTGTCTTTCAGCCCCTCAAAACGAAATACGCGGGCAGGCAGCGACGAAGAAAGCGCTGTGCTTATGCAGACAGCGTGCTTGTGGCCAAGGTCTATCAAATGCTTTGCAACCAAACTCCCTGCCTGGTAATTATGGAGATAGACATAGTCTCCTGCCGCCCCTGGTTCTTTGTCCGCAAGAATGACCAAGGGAATTTTTTTGCTGATTTTTTTGAGCAGATGCCGCGACTGAGGCATCATAGCAAAAAGAACGCCGCCGATATCGGATTCCGCCATCACTTTCAAAATGCGCTCTTCTTCATCGGGATTGCGGAAGGTGGTGTACACAAGGGTATTGCAGCGCATCTGGGCTGCGGCACTCTGAACAGCCTGCACAACCGAAGAATAGTAAAAATGGAAGACAAAGGGACAGACGACAAGAATGGTCTTGCGGGCAAAAAGCGGTACTTGTTTGCGAGAAACAGGAATATAGCCGAGTTCTTTCGCAGCATCCTGGACTGTTTTTATGGTCTCTTCCGAAAAGGAGACATCAAAACGCTTGTTCAAAATCATTGAAATCGTCGATTGCGAAAGTCCTGTTTTTTTGCTCATGTCGGCCAAGGTCACACGATTTCCCACGATCCCTCCATTGTGAACAACGATTGCAAGCGGTCTTTACGATACTCTTGTATAATTGCGCCAGTGATGTCAAGAGCTGATTTCTTTTAATCGCCTGCATTGTATGGTATCGTTTGAGGGAAAAGGTATTATGGTCGTACGTGGCAAAAGGAGGAAGTATGTGGGATAGCTTCGGAGAGGGCGATTTCGATATCCTTGATGGGGAAGAGCTGCAGAATCGCATAGCATTTTCTTCGACCCTTCCACGAAGAGATTCGTTTCCCCTTGTTGCTCCATGGCTTTATAGCAATTCTCCGAAAATTCTTTTTCTTACTGGTCTTCGCCGCACAGGGAAAACAACCATCATGGAGCAGACGATAGCGGAAATGACCAGTGACATGTTCAACAAGACAGTCTTTTTTCAAGCACACGACGAAAGAATCTACGACATGCTCGATATTATCGGCGTGATGAGGGAGCTTTATGAAAAAGGCAAGCGTTTCTTCTTCCTTGACGAAGTGACATTCGCGGATAATTTTCCCGCCGGATGCATGAGACTTTCTGACGGATTCGCTAAAAACGGATGTCGCGTGTGTGTTACAGGAACGCATTCTCTCGCTATTTGGCTCGCGAAGACCAACTATATGCAAGGTCGCTACGAGGAAATAAAAACCACCTCCATTCCGTTTGCTGAATGGAATCGACTGCTGTTCCCCGGAACAATCCAGGATACGGACACGTATTTACTGCAAGGTGGCATTCTCGATTTGCCTGGCATTACAACGAAAACCGCCCTTGCGGCAAGAACGAGAGACGATGATCTCTCGACGCATGCTGGTGCTACGCTCTACACGCACAGAGCGGTCGCGCTCAACATTCAGAACGCCATCCTGAAACACAAAGACGGAGAATTCCTTGGCGATCTGCGTCCGCTCTGCGACGAAGGGCTTTTGACCGACGCCGTGGCTCGCGTTGTCCAAAATCAGGGACATCAGTCGACGCTCAGTGTCCTGAACAAATTGTTTGTTTCTGATGATATGAGAATGTTTCAGGCAGGAGTCGCAAACGAATCGTTCGCAACAATGTTGAACAGATCGTGGAAAGAAATAGGGAAAAGAATGGCTGATGCCATTGGCATCATCAATGGCAGGAGACCTATACGAAAAGAAGAGGCAAAAGCCATTGCCGATTGGCTCTATGACATCGATTTTTTCGTCAATGCTCCGACGACGGTGATGTCGATGGACGGCACGGAAAGAAAGGAAGCCCGCACGATCCTTGCGCAGCCGGCTCTCCGTACTGAGCAGATGCTTTCTACCAGTGGGCTTTTCCTTGAATTTCTCGACGAAGCCGGAATTCGCTATGATGCCAGAAGAACAGAAGACCTCATTCGGAGTGCTGTACTCGGTCGAATGCAGGAAGATGTCGTTCTCTACGAATTAAAAAGCATGTTCCCTTGCGCAAAAATATTTGCCTTGAAGATACGGGACGGCGGAACGCAGATTGCGGAATACGACGTTGCCGTAAGGACACCAGACGGCGTGGCACTCATCGAAATCAAGCATGATACTGAATACAAGTCGAAATACTCACAATATCTTCGCAATACTGATGCGCTCCAAAGCATCGAAGACAAGTACGGTCCGATACTGTCAAAGACAGTGCTGTACCGTGGAGATTCTAACCATATCGGTGATATCGAATGGACGAATCTTGGAGAGTTCCTTAGCAACCGCGAAGGAATGGCAAAACGGCTCAAAATCGAAGAGTCAACCACCACACCCCAAGGATTCATAAAAATTTGAGAAATCAGGTGATTGACCTTTCCGATCAGGAATTCTTATACAGAAAATGACTGGGCAGCTTTCAGGAGCAATGCCGAGCGCCTTGGCTTCTCTATTTGAATATTTCCTTTGAAGATAAGGTCTAAAAAGCCTCTCAAATGGTACCAGTTACCGTTTTAATTAAACGACCTTAGAAGAAGCCCTTACGTCTTTGAAAGAAAAAGCTGCATATCTTTAAACCCTGCCCTACCTGATTATCCAGGAGATGATTGAAGCGCACCTTAGTTGGGCACAAATGACACCCAGAAATGGCATACGGAATGCTGTTTACCCTCACAGTTATAGGATTATAGCACGCATACTCGACGCCAAAAAGCGCGTACAAGCGGGAAGATCATTTTCCTGAGTGGCGTGATATTTTTGGAGAACCGTAATATGAGAGTGTGTTAGGATCGTGTGGGAAAAAAAATGGGCTTGAGGCAAGTTTGCTCTCAAACCCTTGATTGTACTGGTGCGCCCGGCGTGAATCGAACACGCGACCTACTGCTTAGGAGGCAATCGCTCTATCCAACTGAGCTACGAGCGCAGTATAGCCGATACCTTTTGATAGGGGATATTGTTCCTTAAGTCAACAAAAAAGACCCTGTGGAGTCAGCGGTGTGATCGCTCGTTTGAAATGGTGCCACTTCAGCCATTTTGAGCATCCCCATCTGTTTTGTTCTTTTTGCCGTTTTGCTCACTCGAAAGGGAGCCGCTTCAGCCATTGTACGCAGCTCAAATACGTGTCTGATAGGGTCGCTTTGACAATCATCAGAGTCTTTTGCCTGTAAGCCCTCCCCCGTTCCCCCTCGGGGGGCGCTGCCTTTGGAGATGACAGCGGACTTGATGCGAAATGATAGGTGTGACAGCGCGAGTCTTTGATTGGCTGGCGCACTATTCGCTCAAGGGAGCGTTTTTGGGGTGGCCTATCTAAGGTGTTTCCATTTCAGACGAGCGACTACACATCAAAGAGCATTTCAAGATCTTCCCGTGTCAGGGACTTCATCGAATCCTGTCCGGGAATGATAGCCTCAGCAACGCTGCGCTTGATCTCCTGCAACTTCAAAATCTTTTCTTCCACCGTATTCTGGCAAATCAGCTTATAGGAAAAGACTTGCCGCGTCTGACCAATGCGGTGTGTGCGGTCGGTCGCCTGGTTTTCCATGGCAGGATTCCACCACGGATCATAATGGATCACATAATCGGCAGAGGTCAGGTTGAGACCAGTGCCGCCGGCCTTTAAGGAGATCAGGAAAATCGGGATATCCTCGTGGGTGTTGAAGGTATCCACCTGCTCAAAGCGGTCTTTACTCTTCCCGTCCAAGTAGCAGAACGCAATCTGAGAAAATTCAAGCCACTGTTTGATAATCTGCAGCATCTGCACAAATTGCGAGAAGACCAAAACCTTATGCCCACCCTCAACAATTTCGCTGATCATATTTTTAAAGGCATCAAACTTCCCTGAGGGCAGATTGTTGGTAAAACCCGGGATGTCGATCTTGAGCAAACGAGGATGGCAGCAGATCTGGCGCAGCTTGAGCAAGGCATCGAGTATGGACATCTGGCTCTTCGAAAGCCCGTTTTTATCCACATCGGCAAAGACCTTTTCGCGGAGCTTTTTGGCAAGGGAGGCATAAAGCTCAGCCTGGGCGTCTTCCAAGGCACAACACACCACACTCTCGATCTTGGGCGGCAAGTCTTTTGCCACTTCGGCCTTGGTTCTGCGCAGAATAAAGGGCTTGACCCTGGTGCGCAGATATTCCAGCGTTGCGGCGTCGCCTTCCTTGATGGGCTTGATCACGCCGCGTTGGAAGGCGTGCTGGGAGCCCAAAAAGCCTGGCATGAGAAATTCAAAGAGAGACCAGAGCTCAAAGAGGTTGTTTTCAATCGGCGTTCCTGAGAGGCAAATGCGCAGTCGCGCCTGAATATGCCGCACCGAACGCGCTGTAATGGTATTGGGATTCTTGATGTTTTGGGCTTCATCGAGAATGACGCAGGTGAAGTGGAATTTCTGGAGCTCCTCCAGATCCCTTCGAAGCAGGGCATAGGTTGTCAAGGCAAGATCGGTATCCTCAAGCTGCTTGAACATATTGTCGCGGCGCGTGCCATAGATCACAAGCAATTTGAGATCAGGGACAAACTTCTTGGCTTCGCGCTCCCAGTTGGGCAAAACCGAGGTGGGCACCACGATCAGATTGGGTCCTTTGACGCCACGCTCAATCAAATACTGGATAAAGGACAAGGTCTGAATCGTTTTGCCAAGACCCATTTCATCGGCAAGGATGCCGCCGAAATTGTATTCATAGAGAAAATTGAGATAGGAGAGCCCCTGTTGCTGGTAGGATCGCAAGGTGGCGTGGAGACCGGCAGGAGGCGTGATCTGCATGATCTCCCGGAAGGAATGGATCTTGGTGCGCAGCGTGTTCCAGAAGGAATCGGTCTCCGCATTCGGGATATCCTCAAGAAGACTGTCTAAGAGCGGTGCCTCATACTGCTTGAAGGTGTCCTGCGGCGGCTTTGAGGGATCCATGCCAAGAGCTGTCAATTTGTCCGAGAGCTTCTTCAACCATGCCTCGGGCAGACTGGTGTAGGATCCGTCTTTGAGCTGCACATATCTCTTGCCCCTAGCCCAGGCCTTCCAAACCTTTTCCAGCGGCAAGGATTGTCCCTGGTAATCGACATTGATATCCAAAGAAAACCACTTGTCTTTCTCGTTGCTCGTGACCTGCGCCTGGATCACACCCTGGGTTGTCCGCACCTTATAGCGGGACAAAGCCTTTTCACCAAAGACCCGGTATTTTTCCAGAAGCGAAGGATAGTAGTCGAGCAGGAAACTGATAGCCTCTTCAGGCTCCAAAAACCAAAGTTTGTTGGAACGAGGCTGAAAATTCATGGTCTCAAGCTCATTCAAGAGCTCGGATTCTTCCTCCTGATGGCGGCGGATGAGGTAGGTCGTGCCATCGTAGGTATAGCTGCCTGTCTGGAAATCGGGATTGGGTCCTTTGACAGAAAACTCCCCATGCACGGTCTCATAAATATTTTCGATCTCAAGGGTCAGAAGACTGCCTTCTTCATCGAGAAAGAGCTTGGGGCGATAGGTTGCCGGCTGGAACAAAGGCTCCATGGAGGTGAGAAAATTCTGGGGCTCATAGAGATCTGAGGTTGAAAGACGCGTCCAGACTCTGTCCAAAAATTCGGGGATTTCCTCCTGGGGAACAAGCGGGCTTTCCTGAATAAGCTCTCTGACCAGAGACGGCGGCAAATTGGTCTGTACCGGATAAAAATTGTGTTGGTAGCACACCCACAGCGGCATGAGTCCGTGGAAGGTGATGGGTTCTTCCTCCCCGTCCTGGGACGCATCCTCTTCGGTTGAACCGTGCAAATGCATGGGCGGGCGCCCCTCACGCTTCATGAGCATCTCAAAGGTCAGCCCCTGATCGTGTAAGCAGGGATTCAACTGCAGGCTGAAAGGCGAACTCTCAATCAGGCAGTGCTTGTCGGTATCCTTCCAGTATAAATAGTATTCATTGCGAATAGCCCAGAAAAACCACGCAATAAGCCCCTGAGGAATCTCCACACAATGCCCGTAGTAGTCGAGATACTGACCTATCTGCTTTGCCACCTCGGGCAGCATGGGGGAAAATTCGCACCACTCGGGATTGGCGATGATCTGCTCAAGCGAGACTTCGGTGTGTACGGAGGATATGGAAATCTTGTTCTGACGGGCACGGAAGAAGGAAACCATGAGCCGTTTCTGCTCAGGCGTAATCCGAAAGATCAAATAGTGACGACCGGTCTCAGGCTCCATCTCTTGGGCAAAAAAGGAATGGAATGTCTGTTTCCATTCTTTGACCGGCGTCATCGATTCCTCTTCAAGCCTGGTATCGTCCTCGCGCATATCCTCGAGCAGCTTCAGCATTAAGGCTGCGACATGGGCGCAGGAACCGCTAAAGGCTTCCTGGCAATTGCATTGATGACGCACCTGCTGGTCGACAAAGGAAAATTGCAGAGTGGGCGTGTAGACCTGAAAATCTTCCCCCTGGATCACTCCCCTCACTTCCCACGTCTCACCCTCCTGGATATCAATTTTCTGCATGTAATTATCGGCGATAAGTTCGAGGGCTATGTCTCGCACATATTCTGGAATATGTTCCTGAAGGAACTTCTGACAAATTTCATACACTGCGTTTTGTTCACTGCGTCTCATGGCTCTTCTTTATCTAAAGCATTACATAGGCATTACGGCACATACTCTGTCAGGAAGACAAAACCGCTTCCAGATCCAAGTCTGCCATTGCGTACCTCTCACACGCACACAGGGTGCCAAAAATCATGGTGGCGGATGCTATGCCACCTAAAACGCATACCTACCACACATACGCCCTTGCATTCAAGCGGGCAATGCAGCAGACTGCTTGCAGGACTCCCTGCACAAGACATATTCCCAAACTGTAAACGCTCTTTCTTGTAAGAGCAAGTCATACACCAACTTTTGCCAAAAACACAGACGAGCAAAGCATGACAGGGCTTGTGTGCGATGCCAAATGGGAGAGAGAGCCTCGCTGAGCCAAGAAAGGAGAAGGCCGAATAATCCCAGCACGTCTCGTTGTTTCTATGGGCACGGCAGGAAAATCAAGGCTTTCAGGCCAATTGTCTGTGCCTGGCCTTCAGTTCTTCCAATACACCATCTCGTCTTTTGGCAGTGCTCACGAGCCAAGTGATACTCCTCCCCATGCGCTTTGCCCACGGATCAAAACAGCTGGATACGCGTTGATACCAAGATCAAATTCAAAAATCTCGCTCCCATTTTGGCTGGTGTCTCTGTGCTTGGACTGTAGCAGCAGAATTGACCATACCATCCTGAATACCACAATTGGCGCAGCTCTTGTTTGAAGGGCTTTTCGATGCATTGCGGTACCACTCGCGTGAGGGGCTTGGGCTTCTTTACCAAAGGACAGCTCTCATGCATACTGCTTGCGCTATGCATTCTTTCGGAGACACA
>JAFSVD010000059.1 GCA_017450275.1 Desulfovibrio sp.
CTTTCTCATCAACTATTCGTCTTTAATTTTATCTACCTGTGTAGGCAAAACAGATGGAATGGAGGGGTTCGACAAAAATGACGATTTCGACAAAAATGACGTCACCCACCCCATTGCAATCAACCTCTCGAATTGTAATACGTTTCAGCGAAAATATCAGGCCACTTTTTTATGGTTATAATATGAAAATTGGGTACACATCCTATGTGTCAATATAGTTGCAAGTGGATGCGATCAAAGAGGAAGTTTCTCGGCAAGTACTCCTGTACAACGTAATAAATGGTCGATCGGGGCTTACAGTATATTACACTCCGAGATATTTATTGAAGCAGTCGCCAGTCCAAGACATTCTCAAAAATCTCTTGCTGAGTTCAGATAAAAACGCCCAAAAAACGTTGTTTCGCTTGGATGCCAGCCCTCTTTGGTACTTGGCAATCACACTGAAGTGAAGCACGCGAGAAACAAAGCGTACGAGAAAATCTCTGGTTCAAGGAATCCTCACTCAACCCCACAAAACGCCTATAGGAAGCAACTCCCCTGCCTTTTGACTTCGTTTTCGAAATGATTGTTGAACATCCCATCTCTCGCTCTACCTCCCCTGACTTTGCCGATTGACAGCCAGTACACAGAATGCTCCGAAGGCTTGATTATCAACCAAGCCCCAGAGGAAGGCAGAAAAAATCAAATCTCAAGATATGGCCGTTTTCAGCGGTTCAATAAACCTCTCGGAGTGTAATACATCTTTTGCTACATAAATAATAGAGAGGGGGTTTCTTAAAGAAACCCCCTCTTTATTTTAGGTGTTAGCGTTTTTTGTCTTTAATGCAAGTATATCTTGCCTAGAGAGGCCTGTAAATTGAATGATTTTATCTATCGTTTCATTAAGATCAAGCATTTTTTTTGCTATTTCATTTGTATTTTCTTTTTTAACTCTTTCTATCATATTAGGTATTACATTTTCTAGCATAGCACCAAATTCCTCCAGTTCATGAACAGCTTCAAATTGTTTAGCATCAATTTGAAGTCGTTTAAGAATAACTCGTTTGACCAATCCACATAAAATACGGGCTAACTCCTGATGCCCTTTTTTGTATTTAAAGCGGTTGGCTAGATCCTTTATAGTTGCAATCAGCTCTTCTTCATTTTTTACTCGCTCGAGCCTGAACAATTTTGCGAGTCGTAGCGACGCAGAGATGCATAGTTCACAGTTCCCCGCAATTTTGCTGGTATATACTGTCTGAGGAACTGCTCCATGACTGCCTTGTAACTGAAGTATTGCCGGTAGATTGCATCAGAGGGGTTGATTTTTTGCTCTTTGTCAGCCGTCTCTTGCGCCTGATTGTGCTGTTTTTCTGCGCTTGGCTTCTGTGCCATATGTTTCTCGGTGTTCTTTTGGCTTTGCTTTGTCGTTTCGATTTTATGCGAGCGTTTGCTTAGCTGTCAAGAGCCTGTGTCGTTGAGGAGACACTATACGCAAATACTATGCCATATAGCTCGAATTCCAATAATTCTCAGAAGTATTTTTCCAGCTCAAGTATAGCTTGTGATCGACTGAGATAGCGAAAAAAAATCTCGCCTGTAAAAGAACACTTCCGTGACAGAGACGAAAAAGTGTTGTCGCGGAAGACCTTTTGGATCGAAAAACAAGAAGATTCTTGCGCTTGAAGCCATTTTTGCAACAAAATCAGTGGAAATAATGATAGTAGGCAGCGCAGGTGCCTTCACTTGAGACCATGCAGGCACCCACAGGATGGTCGGGTGTGCAGGCTTTGTCAAAGAGGGGACAGTCATGCGGATTGGCCGCCCCTCGCAGAATATCGCCACAGCGGCAGCGAGGATTGGTGTGGCTTTGCATGGGGGGCAGGGCAAAGCGTTTGCGGGCGTCCATGGCGGCAAATTCCTGCTTGAGCGCAAGCCCTGAATCCGGGATCACCCCAAGTCCGCGCCACTCGCTCGCAACCGCCTCCATACATCGGGCAATAAGGGCTTGAGCCTCGCGATTGCCCTCGGGTCGCACGACGCGCGGATAGGCATTGACAAAGAAGGGTTTTTTGTTCTGCGCGTGGTGGAGAATCACAGCCATGGCTGTGACCAATTCGTGCATCGTAAAGCCCGCCACAACACCGGAAACCCCCTTGGCCAGGAGTTCTTCGCACACCGCTGTTCCTGTGATGGCACAGACATGGCCTGGATAGAGATAGCAGTCCACATTGTCCATCAGCGCTTCATAGGCTTTGGGCATGGTCTTGTTGGCTGTGAGCAGGGAGAAATTGGGAATACCCTGCTCATGAGCTGCAAGCACCGCTGCGCAGGCTCCGGGCACGGTTGTTTCAAAGCCAACAGAGAGAAAGACGATTTCCCGTTCAGGCTGCTCTTTGGCCATCTCCAGGGCGTCGAGGGGCGAGTAGACAAGGCGGATTGTGGCACCGTGTTCTCGCGCTGTCCGCAAAGAGCCGTGCGAGCCGGGGATGCGCAGAAGGTCGCCAAAAGTGGCAATGGTGACATTGTCCATGGCAGCCAAGGCAAGGGCTTCATCGATATAGCTTGGTGGTGTGACGCAGACAGGGCATCCAGGACCTGAGACCAGGTGGACGTTTTTTGGAAGAATTTGGCGCAAACCCAGCCGAAAGATTTCGTGGGTATGGGTGCCGCACACTTCCATGATGGTGAGAGAAGGTCCTGCATAGGCGGCAATCTGCGCTCGGGCTGTTTCAAGGGTCTGCATGGGCTTAGGCCTTTGGAGCTTGTTTGAGGGAGGAAAGCAAGTGTTCGCTTTCCTCTTCGTCGCTCTCCGTAATCTTGGCAATGGCAATGCCCGCATGCACCATGACATAGTCGCCAGGCTCAAGATCGCTGAGAACCTGGGTGCCTACGGTGCGGCGTGCGCCATTGGCATCGACCAAGGCATAGTCTTTGTCAACACGAACTACTTTTGCAGAAAGACCAACACACATGACACACTCCTTTGAGAAGAATTACGCAGAGGGATTCGCCTGCATGGCATAGAAGGCCTGCCCAAGAGCCAGGCCGCCGTCGTTTGCCGGCACAAGGGCATGGGTTAAGACAACAAAGCCTTGGTCGGTGAGGGTTTTTTCGAGCAAGGTGGCAAAGAGGGCGTTTTGAAAGACCCCGCCGCTCAAGGCCACGGTATTGATATGAGTTTGCTCCCGAAGCAGGATGAGAGCCTGGCCAAGCATGTGCACAAGCGCCTCATGGAAGAATTTTGCCAGGGATTCTCGCATGGCACGATCAGGCTCGTGCATGCTTTGGGCGCATAGGGTGGCAAAGAGGCGATCGGTTGGGAGAAAGAGGCGATCGCTTTGTGTTTGCGCGAGTTTCCATTGGTCGGGATCAAAGAGCTCGTGTTTGGCTCGCTCAGCAGCGAATTGCAGCGCCTGGGCTGCCTCACCTTCAAAACTCGATTGTGTGGCAAAACCCAAAATGGCGCTGACCGCATCAAAGAGTCTGCCAGCGCTGGTTGAAGAGACAGTCCCCAGACGGCGTTCGATGCTGTGGTACTGAAGACGAAGGCTTGTGGGATCAGCTAGGCCAAAGGCTTCGGCCATCTGTAGGCATTGGTCGCGCTCCATGGTCTGACTCATCATGGAGAGCGCGATGCGCCAGCCCTCTTTGGCGCCGATATCGCCTGCTGGGTGGAGGAAGGGGGCGATGGAGCCTAAGCGGGTGAAGGAGGTGGGGGATACAGCGAGCAGTTCCCCACCCCAGATCGTGCCGTCGCTGCCATAGCCTGTGCCATCAAAGGCCACACCCAAGACAGGCTCGGTTTTTTCGTTTTCCGCCATACAGGAGAGAATATGGGCGAAGTGGTGCTGCACAAGAAGCAGTGGCAGACCAAGCTCCTTGGCAAAGGCATGGCTATAATATTTTGGATGAAGATCCGCGGCAACGACGCTTGGGCTGAGCTCCAACAATTCTTCCATGCGCGTCAGCGTGTCTTTCAAGGCCGCCATGGTGCGGATGTCTTCGAGATCCCCGATATGGGGGGAGAGGTAGAAGAGGTCGTCTGCACCCAGGCAAAAGGTGTTTTTGAGATCGCTGCCGATGCCGAGCACGCAGCCTTTGTGCTGGGTGTCCACAAGAATGGGCAAGGGCGCGTATCCTCGGGATCGGCGGACAACGCGGCTGGTGTTTTCCACGATGGCGACCACGGAATCGTCGCAGCGCACATTGATGGGGCGATCGTGGGTAAGCACATAGTCACAGATGCCGGAAAGCTCCTGGTCAACGAGGGCATCGGTGTGGCAGATGGGGGCTCCTGAGATATTGCCGCTTGTCATCACCAAGACATCGGTCATAGGACACGTATCCGGATAGCGGAAGAGCAGGTGGTGCAAGGGGGTGTAGGGGAGCATGAGTCCCAGATAGGGGGTATCGGGCGCAACGAGCGGGGAAAGATCCGAATCCCGTTTGGGAAGCAAGAGAATAGGCTTTTGCCAGCCACAGGCGAGCTCGCACGCCTTTTGGGTGAAGCTGGCATAGCGTTTTGCTCGTTCAAGGTCTTCGACCATGACCGCAAAGGGCTTTTTGGGGCGCTGTTTTCTGGCGCGCAATTGGGCAAGAGCCTGGGTATTTTTGGCATCGCAGGCCAGATGAAAACCGCCGATGCCTTTGATGGCAAGGATATGTCCGCTCGCAAGCAGCTCTCGGGTGCGGGCAATCGCTGCGTGATGGGTGGCAAGAACAGTGGGATCACCGGGTTTTTTGAGACACACGGTTGGGCCGCAATCGGGACAGCACACCGGTTGTGCGTCGTAGCGCCGTGTTTCAGGATGGGTGTATTCGTAGGCGCAGGCATCGCACAGGGGAAAATGCTTCATGCTCGTGCGCTCCCGGTCATAGGGCATGGCGTCCAAGATGCTCAATCGGGGGCCGCAGGCTGTGCAGTTGATAAAGGGGTGGAGATAGCGGCGATTCGTGGGATCAAAGAGTTCCTCTTCGCACTGGGGACAGATGGCGATATCCGGGGATACAAAAACCGCCCCCTGTTCTTTGGCGCTCTCGATAATGGTAAAATCAGAAAAAGGCGGAAGATCGACGGCTTCGCTTTGGATCTTCATCACCAATGAGCGGGGCGGAGCTTTTTTGGATAGATCCGTGGTAAAGGCGGTCATGTGTGCGGCATCGGCCTGGGCAAGAATTTCCACAAAGGAGCCTTTGTTCGCAACGGTTCCTAGCACGCCGTGTTCCATGGCCAGGCGGTGGACAAAGGGGCGGAATCCCACGCCCTGGACAATGCCAAAGAGATGGATGCGCAGGCTTTGCATAGGTTACCCCCGATACAGAAAAGAGATGGGAGGGACAAAGGAATACCATCAAGAGAGGAAGGAACGCCCAGTATAGCATTCGACCCCACCTTGCCAGTACAATGGATTGGCTCTCCGAACTTTCCTGGGTATCGTTAAGAGGGTTTTGTGTTCACGACTCACAGTCTGCTTGAAACAGCATAATGGGGGATATCGAGCCAACGTATTGTTTCGAGGGTTTTCGCGTCAAAGAGGGCTTGAAGGGATGTATCGCCGAGGATGCAGTCGATTTTCTGTGTAGCAACAAGGGTGAATAGATCCTCTTCGTCGCGAAGATGGATGGCTGAGGCAAACGGCGCTGTCATGCAAAAGCTTGCGAGCAGGATGCTGGCTTGGGGATTTTTTTGGGCAATTGCCTTGGCGTAGCTTTGGCCAAGCACGGTTTGGTGCACGCACAGAATGGTTTGCCTTGTGCTCGCGGCCTCGACAATGGCGTTTTCGATGAGCGGATAGTCGATGGTATAGGGAATACCACAGTGTTCGGCCATCCATTGGGCTGCTGCCAGGCCTGCTGGTGCTAGGACGAGGTTTTCTGTCACATGGGCAGCCTCGGTGAAGGAGGAGAGGCCGTCTTCGCCATGGATGCGCACGCGCTTATACCCTTGGCGAAGAAAGTGCGCTTTGATCGCTTCCTGCTTTGTGCCGACATCAAGCGGCGTTGCCCCAAAGACCCCGAGGCTCTGTGGCTCTTTGGGGGTCGTGGTTTTGGCAAAGCGTTTGAGTACGGTTGTGTAGGCGGCACTCGCCCCAGCATCGTAGAGGCCTGTGCCGGTGGTGGCAATGGCAAAGCTGGGAATACGGCAACGCTTTTCAAGCACAGAGGCTATGCCAGCGAGATCAGTGCCAATGACAGCCGGAACCGGTGTGCCAACCAGGGCGATAAAGGCTGGATGGAGGTGTTTGGCTGCTTCTTCGGTTTTGGCGATCAAGCGATCGTCGCGTCCCAGGATGGCATCCATGTCGCGCAAACCAGCGCTAAAAAGCGCGCAGGGATGGGTGCGCCAGCGGGGCTCGTCAAAGCCGCAGATATTGCCGGTGCAGCCGCCCGCATCGACAAGCACGATGAGGCCGCCTAAGGCAAAGAGGACAGAGACAACGCCTGCCTGGTCTGGGGCGAGTGGGGTCATATGAATTAGGAGTCCCCGCATGGTTTCTCCTCCAGAATCTGATCGAGCAAATCGTTGAGACCTTGATAGCCAAAGCCTGGCAGTGGGCTGGCATCGGGAACGTGGTGCGCTTCAGGATGGTAGAAACAGGCATCGACGCCGATGGCACAATCAACAGGCGTGGCAGTATAGAAAAGCATTGAGGGCGACGTATTGCTCGCAATGCGGGTTTCGGGAGAAATGTTTGCCAGAATGTCGAGCAAGGGATGATTGCTGGGATCGGGATTGGCAAAGATTTCAACAACAGTGGCACCCATGCGAGCAAGGGCAACAGCGAGACCAAGGGGCTCGCTGTTGCCGCTTTCGCCAATGGCTATGCGCATGCCAGCGAGCTTGTGTGCGCAGGCTTGGACTTTTTCTTTGCTTTGTGTGTACCAAGCGCTATCGTCCAGGGGCACACCGAGTACCTTGCCAAGCGCCTGGTACTGGTGGTGGATTTTTTCCACTTCGTAGCTTTGGGTGAGTTCAATCGAGGCAATGCCAAGGCGTTCGGCGAGGTCTTTGGCAGCCAGACGCGATTCGGGGTGGAGGATGAGCGAGAAATTGGCTTCAGCCATGCGATAGTAGGCCTCCATGGAGGAGAGGCGACCCAGCTCATAGACCGTATCGATCCCTATGCTCGCGAGCAGGGGATAGAGTTCGCAGCGTTCTTGAAGATGGGTGAAGGAGCCAAGTAAAAGCGCTGCATGGGGATTTTTGGGGCGTTTGCGCAAGAGGCTGTAGAGGGTTTTCCGGATGGCCACCATGGGCGGCTCATGGCCTTCCCGGGTGAGGGCGTACATGGTGGCTGAGAGGGTTGGGATCGATGTTTCTCTGCTCACTGTTGCGCACAATCGATCCATATCCGTGCCAAGGAGCGCGTCCACGCAGGTGCTGCACAAAAGCAAAACCTCGGGGCTGAAGCGCTTGGCAAGAAGGGTGCAGGCTTCGACGATGCGCGGCACATAGCGGCCTGTGACGATATCGGTCTCATCCAGGAGCAGATAGTGCATGCGCTGGCTTTTCTCGCTCGCAGCCCCGCCAAGAGCGGCGGTATTGCGACCGCAGCAGCCGGGGGAAAAGAGCAGCATACGGGAATTGGGCAGAGAGAGGGCTGCGCGTTTCACCCCAAAGCCTTCGGCGCCCGGGGCGTTGAAGGCAAGGGTTGCCGGCGAACTGAAGATCAGATGATCCTTGGTGGAAAAGTCGATGGGCCAGTCCTTGGGAGGGGTGGCAGCGAGCGTTTGTACAGAGACAGAGAAATGCTTCATGAATGCTGCTCCCAGAGCCTTTTCGCAAGGGTTCGAAAGCGCAGAGCGAGATCGGATGTTGGTGCGCCTTCGAGCACGGTTTGGCCGCGTTCTTCGCAGGCGAGGATCACGTCGCTGCGGGGGATTTCTTCAAGGATGGGGAGCCCGTGCTCCTGCGCAAAGGCCGCCACTTTTTCGCGTTCGTCTGGGACATTGCGTCGGTTCAGCAAAAGCCCAAGAACCGTGGCGTAGGAGCGTTCAGCAAAATTGGCCACAGCGCGGGTGATATTGCCTGCTGCGTAGAGCGCCATCTTTTCGCCTGAAGTCACGATGATCACATGATCCGCATAGCCCTCGCGGATGGGAGCGGCAAAGCCACCGCAGACCACATCCCCAAGCACGTCAAAGAGCACCACATCGGGTTGGATTGTGGCAAAGAGCTGGAGACGCTCGAGCAGTTGGAAGGTCGTGATAATACCCCGTCCGGCACAGCCAAGGCCAGGGGTGGGGCCTCCTGTTTCGATGCAGAGGATGTCGCCAAAGCCTCGTTTCGAAATACTGGCAAGGTCTTCGGGTTCCTGATCGTAGGTGCGCATATAGTCCATGACCGAGGTCACAGGGGTGCCACCGAGCAGGGTCATGGTGGAGTCGGCCTTGGGGTCACAGCCGATCTGCACAACACGCAGACCGTTCATGGCAAAGGCAGCGGCAAGATGGGAGGTCATGGTGGATTTACCGATGCCGCCCTTGCCGTACATGGCGAGTTTCAGCATGCGATCTCCTCGCGCAATGGGTTGAGAATACGGGTCTGAAAAGCCTGGGGGTCGAGGATATTCCACATGTCTTTGGCAAAGACGCGCCCGGAAAAGGCCCTGTGGGGGATGGCGAGCAGGCGTTTTTCCGGCGCAAGCACCTGGTAGAAGGGATCCCCCATGAGCACAGAAGCCGTGGCCATCATGGATTGGATCTTGCTCTCATCTTCCACGCCGCCAGAATCTTTGCCCAAAAGCAGCGTGGGAGGACATTCCAGAGGACTATAGAGTACGCTTGGCAGCGGAAGCGCCGTGGCAAGGGATGCGCAAAAGATGGCTTCACCGGCAATGACAAGGGGAGCCTCTGATCCAGTGTGGGTCAGACCAAAGGATTGCTTGGTGGTCACAGCCTCCCACAATCGCTCTTTGAGGATAGGAGCAAAGGAGCCAATAGGCAGTCCAAGCACCGATGGCTGGTCGCACAAGTGTGTCAAAAAGCGCGCCGCAGGCAGAGCGGAGGAAGAGAGCACGAGATTGGCATGGGCCTTTGGCAGGGAGGAAATATCCTCCAAGGAGGTATGCAAGGCCAAGCAGGCACCCAGCTGAAAGCCTATGGAGCGAATCCAGGCGCAGAGATGGCTGAGGGTATTGTTTTCGATATCCAAGGGGCTTGCTCCCAGGATATTGATGCTCGGCTTGGGGCTTTTTGGAAGCCTTTGGCAGAAGCGAGCGAGCAAGGCTTCCCAGGCGAGACCACAGCCAGCGATATAGGAGTGGATGCCGTTGGTGGGAATGACAAGAACCGGGATCCCCAGTCGTTCTTCCAGTTCCGCGCCAATGGCTGGCAAATCCGTGCCAATGACAAAGGGCATGGGAGAGGAACACAGCGCGAGGAAGTTGGGCGAATAGATGTGCGCTGCCTCGATGCAATTGTCGATGAGTTTCTGGTCGTCCCCCATGATGGCGTCCATCTCTGTCAGGCCTGAGATGACGATGGCGCTTTCCTGCTTGAACCAGCGGGGCTCATCGAAGGTCGAATAGGTGGAATTGCAGCCCGAGGCATCGTGGACAACGGTTAAGCCCCCCAGTTCATAGAGCGCGGAACACACTCCGGAGGTGTCTGAGGCGTAGGAGGGAAGATACGTGGCGCAATCGGCATAGGCATCCATGATATTTTCCGGATATTTCCCAGTGGTTTGCTTAGAGGTCTCTTTCATTCACATCGGAGAAAATCCACAACCGCAGATCATTCCCAGTTTCTCATCCAAGCAAAGGCTACGATGCGGGTCATACGTTTCTATTTTCTAGAATATGAATGAAATGTGACATTAGTGCCAGCAGCTTGGAAGGCCGAGGCCTTTTTGTTGCAAAACGATCTCAGGGTCTTTGGGCTTTGCCTGGGCCTCCAGCATGGCGGAGGCTATAAAGGCCTGGGCTCCGAAATCAAGATGCCCCATATCGTTGACCGTATTGACAAAAAAGCGGGTTCCCGACAGATAGGCGGCCTTTTGGCCAATGGCGAGAATGCTATCGCCTTCAGGATTGAGATATTTTCGCACACGCTCAAGTCTGAGACTGGGGTGGATGGTTGGGCAGACGCGAAGATCGGGCGCATGCTCTTTGAGCCAGGCGTAGTCTTCTTCTTCGTGCGGAGCAAAGGCGTCGAGATAGAGGGTTGATACGCAAAAGTGGTATTCGATCAAAAGGCGCGCGAGGCTGAGCGGACTCACAGTGGCGGTATAGTCGATGTGGATAGGCCGATCCCCAAGGGTTTTCTTGGCATTGCGGAGCGCGTGATCAGCCCTCTCTTCTGCTTGGCTTGAGGGAATGGCTATGCCAAGACCCTCTTGCGCCTTTGCCAGCATGGCCTTGATGGCAGCAGAGGGATAGCAGAGGGGAAGATGGAGATGTTTTCGACCGAGGCGCGAACAGGTGCTGGTTGCGGCCAAAAGGGCTTGGGGAGCAAAGCTGAGCATGGTCGCGCTTTGGGCGAGGTTTTGATAGTCAGCAAAGCTTTTGCAGGTTGGTAGCTCGCGAATGGCTATGCCATGGGCAAGGAGAGCGCTTTTGAGCACGCTGTTTTTTGCGAGCGGCCAGTCGCTGCCAAGGATGGTGACCGCATTTGTGATTGGCTGGCAGGGAGAGAGAGCCTCATACATCTGGGCACGGGTGCGCTCTTCATCGGTTGGTCCTGATTTTCGCATGGTTGGCATCATGTGGCAGCCGATGAAGCGGATTTCTGGGAACGCGCTACGCAGACCCTCGAGCAGCGCCGGATAGTCCATCTGGGTGCATTTGTGGATGCAGGACAGATACACCATGATCAGCGGCGGTTTGGTGGTTTTGAGGGCAGCGATGACATGGGTGGCAAGACGAAGCGTTGTGGCATCGAGTTCCCCTGTTGCGAGATCATGCTCCCGCACCCCGACCCAGTGCATGCGATCCATGGCTCCCATTTCCGCACACGTCATCAAGACCCCCCGCAAGCACCCCCTGGCACAGATATAGAGCAGGTGGGCTTCGGGAATCTGGAGCGCCATGTGCACAATGTTCCAGGGACCTCTGACCGGGGGATTGAACTCAAGGCCTGAGGCAAAAGGCGAAGGATACTGTGTCTCAGCAATGCGAAGGCTTTCCATAGGATTCAGTTTCCAAAGCGCTCGAACAAGGTTTTTGCGAGATCGCGATAGACGGCGGCTTCTGGGCTTTCGGGGTAGCAGGTGAGCAGGGGGCTGTGCTGGCCTTCTGCGGCAAAGACCAAGGGGCTTTGGGGAATGGTTGCGAGAATGGGTGTCTCGAGTTTGGCTGCAGCGGCTTCAAGGGCTTGTTGAGCAAGAGGCCGTATGGTGGCATCCCCCCGCTCGATGGCGATAATACCAGCGAGTGAAGCGTAGCCGCGGCTTTTGAAATTGCTGATCGCCTTGGCGATATTTTCCATGGCATAGAGCGCCATGGCCTCGCCTGAGCTGACAATGGCCACATGCCGGGCAAAGCCCTTGCGCATGGGCATGGAAAAGCCGCCGCACACAACGTCGCCCAGCACGTCGTAGAGCACGCAGTCGATCCCAAGCTTCTGCACAGCCTGGGTGCGGGCGAGGTATTCGAGTACCATGCCAATGCCCCGACCGGCACAGCCAAGGCCAGGGGTGGGACCTCCTGTTTCAACGCACACAATGCCTTCCTCGCTTGTGCGGATGGCTTCTTCCAGGGGGAGGTTGGGATTTGTGTGCAAAAGCCGGAGCAGGGGGACAATGGCCTCGCCGTGGAAGTGCGCGCGCACGGAATCGGCCTTGGGATCACAGCCGATGTGCAAAACCGTGTGCCCCATGCGCGCAAGAGCCACAGCCACATTGGTGCAGGTGGTGGATTTGCCGATGCCGCCCTTGCCATAGAATGCGAGTGAAAGCATGCGTGCCCCTATGAGAGGTTCGGGATTGGGGGAAGATCGGGAAAGAGCTCAAGACTCCGTTGGAGTACGCCCGAAAGATAGGCTATGCAGAGACCGTAATTGGTGACAGCAATGCCGGCATCCTGAGCTTTGCGCAGGCGGTACTGCATCTCCCTGGCATTGACCATACAGCCGCCGCACAAAATGACCATAGCATAGGGAGAAAGATCGTCAGGATAGCCCTTGCCGCTGCTGGCGGTGAACGCAAGGTTTTTTCCCGTATGCTCGGTCAGCCAGCGGGGGATTTTGACCGTGCCAATATCGTCGCACTGGCGGTGATGGGTGCAGCCTTCAGCCATGAGAATGCGGTCGTGATCTTTGAGATGGGGTATATGGGCAATACCCTCGATTTGCGGCTTGAGCGTTCCCTTATAGCGAGCCATGAGAATGGAAAACGAGGTCAAAGGGATCGAAGAAGGCGTCGCAGCGGAAACCCGCGCAAAAACCTGGGAGTCGCAGACCACGAGTTTTGGTGTAATCCGGGTTAAGGCATGGGGGAGGGATTCGCATGAAACAACCAGCGCCTCTGCCTGGGCTGCCAGGAGATCGCGGATCACCTGTTGCTGGGGCAAGATGAGACGCCCCTTGGGAGCAGCGCTGTCGATGGGCACAACCAGGATACAGCAGTCGTTGGGCGCAACAAGATCCCTAATCAGGGGGCGGTCGATGGCCTCTTCTTTGAGCGTGTGGGCGATGCGCTCAATGAGCGCCTTGATACCATAGCCTGTCTTTGCGCTGACAAAGATGTCCTCTGAGGTTGGGGTGAGCGGCAATCGATCGCATTTGTTGAAAACAGTGAGCACAGGAACACGCGCCTTGGTGAGCTGGGAAAGGAACGCTGTTTCAGAAGCAGAGAGATGTGTGCCTGCTTCGCCAACAAGAACAGCGAGATCGGTGTGTACCAATTCGCGTTGGGCTCGAGCAACGCGCAAACTGCCCAGTTCGCTTGTGTCGTCCAAGCCCGGGGTGTCGATCAGAAGGACAGGTCCTGCTGGCAGCATTTCCATGGCCTTTTCAACGGGATCCGTGGTTGTGCCGGGTTGGTCAGCAACCAGAGAGAGGGCTTGTCCGGCTATGGCATTGACCAGCGACGATTTCCCCACATTGGTTCGGCCAAAAAAGACCACATGCGGGCGTTCGGCTTTGGGTGTCTCGTTCATGGCTGTCTCGTTGTGTCGTCTGGGGCATTTTCTGGGGCATCGCCGCGAGCCACAGTGAGGGTGTGGCCGATGGAGGCGAGTTCGCTCGCAAAATCGGCCATGGTTTGCGATATGCTTTCCTGGGGTTGAATTTTTTTATCGTACAAGAGGTATTTGGCTTTTTCTTTTTTGGGGGTGAGCGAGGGCATGACAACATTGCAGCCGTGCAAAACCCCTTGGGAGAGGCCGTTGGGGAGAAGGGTTCGAAGGGCTGTTGTTGCCGGCATAAGGATACGGGGAAAGAGGATGCGGCATAAGCTCATGACAAAGAGCGTGAGGGTGAAATCCCCGGCAGGCGCGTCTTTTAAATCCGTGTGGGTATTGGGGATAAAGGGACCAATACCGAGCATATGCGGTTTGAAATCCTGGATAAAGGCCATGTCCTGGGCAATGTCGTCCAAGGTCTGACCAGGGACGCCGATCATCATGCCGCAGCCGGTCTGAAAACCAATGTCTTTGAGCGCATAGAGACAGGATATGCGGTGCCAGAAGCGTTGTCTGGGTCTGTGGAGATGCTCATAGAGCAGGGGCGAAGCTGTTTCATGGCGCAGCAAGTAGCGCGAGGCGCCGGCATCAAAGAGCGCCTGGTAGCTCGCACGACTGCGTTCCCCAAAGGAGAGGGTAATGGCGTTGTTGGGAAAACGGGTGCGCAGTTCTTTGATGAGATTGGTGAGCCATGCATCGGTTATGGCTGGGTCTTCGCCGCCTTGGAGCACAAAGGTGCGGATACCAGCTTGGTATCCTTCTTGGCAGACAGCCAGAATGGTGTCGAGATCCAGACGGTATCGGGAGAGTTCCGTATTGTTGGCTGAGATGCCGCAATAGCGGCAGCCCTGGATGCAGTGGTTAGTGCATTCGACAATGCCGCGGTAGAAAATGCCTGTGCCCACATGGGTTCGAAGGGTTTGGTAGGCAAGCTCTTGCGCTTGTTTGTGATCCTGCTCTTCCAAAACCTCGCGCCATTGAGGCAAAGACAGCCAGCCCTGACTGGCCAAAAGGGAGAGATTCTTGCTTGCCATTATTTTGCGTACAGGGTTTGTGCTGTCACCCCTGGCAGTTTGCCGATCTTGCCGGCAAGGCTACTCACCGTATCCTGCGGGGCATCCAGGACAACAGCAATGATATTAACATGTTTTTGCCGGTAGGGCAGACCCAATCGCCCGATGATGGCATCGCTATAGGTGTGCAAGAGCTCGTTGATAGCAGCAACACTTTCTGCTTGGCTGACCATAAGGGCGAGGATAGCAACACGCGTTTCCATAGGATCTCCTTTAAATAGAAAAAAAGGACACTCCCGGAAGAGAGTGTCCTCGCAAAAAGATACGCCCATCTTCCATCGCAAAACACGGTTTTTGATGTCAGAAGTTCAATCGCAGGGGAAAAAAATGCCTATTCGTAGGGATAGGGAGTCTTGGAGAACATGGCGAAGCGGGGATTGGGGTAGAGTCCCTTGGCTTTGAGCTGGGCAATGCTCTTTGATCTGTCAAACCACTTGGTGTGCAGATCTTCTTCCGCCGGTTCACTCAAGGGCTTTTGATAGTAGAGTTTGTACATCTGCTGCACTTGGATATTGTCCTGGCTGGCTTTCTTGAGAAATTTGTCGTCAGCAGCATAGACAGAGGTGATGCGGCTCTTCATGCAGTCTTTGATATCCAAGATGGCGGCACAGGCCTTGGTTGTCATGCGAACACCCAAGAGCAGGCCACCCGCGAGAATACAGGCACCTTTCAAAAAGATACGACGTGTTGTTGCAATGACGCTCATGCTAGCCTCCTAAGCCTGCTCCGATTCGTGAAGACGTTTTCTGACACTCGCAAAGAGATGGGTCGCTTTTTGATCCGCGTACTCCAGAATCGTCGGCATCAGGGGTTGGCCACCGCCGCACACGCAGCCACCTGGGCAGGCCATGAATTCAATGAACTGGTAGGGACTGGTGCCTGCGCGCACTTCGTCCAACACTTTGGCAAAGCGTTTGGCTCCGTGCACCACAGCCACACGGATGGGAATGCCTTTGAGCGTCACGGTGTATTCCTTGAAGCCCTTCAAGCCGCGCACCTGTTTGAAATCCCAGGAATCGGGACGTTCGCCGGTCACAGCCTGGTAGGCGTAGCGCAAGGCCGCCTCCATCACACCGCCTGTGACACCGAAGATCGTGGCACCACCGGTGGATTCTCCCATGAGGCTGTCGCGTCCGCCGTTGGGGAGCTTGGTGAAATCGATGCCAGCCTGGCGGATCATGTAGGCGAGTTCACGCGTATTGATGGTGGCGTCGATGTCGCGAAGGCCATTGTGCTCGTATTCCGGACGCAGGCCTTCGTATTTCTTGGCCACGCAGGGCATGATGGAAACCGTGTATATCTTTTCTGGATCGTAATTGGCGCGTTTGGCCCCGTAGGTCTTTGCCATACGTCCGTTCATGCCCACAGGGGATTTACAGGAGGAAAAATGGGGCAAAAGATCCGCATGGAAATGTTCTGCATAGCTTTGCCAGCCAGGGCAGCAGGAGGTGAATTGAGGCAGATCTTTCTTTTCGAGCAATCTGTGGACAAATTCAGAAGCTTCTTCCCAAATGGTCACGTCTGCGGCAAATTCGGTATCCCAGCAATGGGCAAAGCCAAGTTGTTTGAGGGCAGCCAACATTTTCCCTGTGGTCACGGTTCCCGGAGGAAGCCCGAAGGCCTCACCCAAGGCATAGCGGACAGCCGGTGCAGGCATGGCAATGCATTTCACGGATTTGTCGGCAAGCTTTTGTTTCAACTCAGGCACAAAGGTCTGCACTTCATAAATGGCAGTCTCAGGGCAATGCACCAAACACTGACCACAGTGGATGCACAATTCAGGATAGAGCAATTGATGGGGTTTACCGACATCGCCAAAAATAGCACCCGTAGGGCAGTATTCCTGACACGTATCACAACCCACACATTTATTCTTGTCTATCTGGACAAAGAAGAGCTCTTCTCCGTTCGCCCCGCGTTTTGGGACATTGAGTTCGTACTCAATGTGTTCCATGGTTACTCGTGCCATTACAACCTCACTGGTAGAAGAAATTGGATGTCCTTCGTGGAAGAACATGTGTATTTTGACAAAATACGTGGTCTCATTCTTCGGATGTCGTGACGATCGATGGGGAGGTATCGATCGAGTACAATTTGAACATGCAGAGTAGACGAAAATGGCCTCTTTGTAAACTGAGAGACGGATTTTTTTGCATGCAAGCGCTTGGGCACGCACGAGTACAGGGATCGAGGAAAGACTGGCTTTTTGGCATGGAATGTGCATAAAAACTGGACAGGAAAGCACAATACCAAGAAACCTCGTTGGAAGGAGATGGGTTATGTTGGAAGTTGGCGGATATACCAATACGAAGCAAGGGCTTGTGGATGTGTACAGTGCCGCGTTTTTGCGCAGTGGCTATACCACAATGAACAGCAATCCCTCCCGGGTGACGGCTTTTGGCGACAGCGTTCGCATCTCTCCTGAAGCCATGGCCTTGTTTACCCAGTCCTATACAACATTGCACAATACAAAAACGATTCCCTCTGACGGCGCCCCCTTTGATTTTGCGCCCAAGCAGGCGCAAAGCATGCCTCTTGAGGGTGCTAAGAGCACTGATGTGGTTGATGAGAGTGCCGAGAGTGCGGAAGAAGGCGAAAGCCTGACTGGAGGAGGCGCTCAGCGTGATACTGTTGAGCGGCAGATTCAAACGCTTCGGACAGAGCTCTCCAATTTAATGGCGCAGATGCAAAATGCGGGCGAACAAGCCGATCTGCAGGGACAAATCGCCTCATTGCAGGCGCAGCTCATGACCCTGCAGTCGCAGTTGTAAGATGTGGGCAAGGGTTCGCATTGCTATTGCAAGAGAGATTGCCTATGCCAAAAAATTGTCGCAGATTTTTTGACGGTTCACGAAAACAAGGGAAACAATGGGGAAAAAGACCAGGGTGCCGATGGAGCACCTGGTCTTTTTTTTTCACCAGTTTCCACGTTTTTGTGTTTAAAAAAGGCAGTAAAGATGCGTTAGCAATTTTTATGCAAACATTGGCATAAATTTTGCTTGCCATCGCAGCCACGCTTTTGGGCTGTATTCTGTTGATTTAAGACTCTCTGTCAGCTGCCTGTATTGGCAAAAAACCGTATCTTCTTCACAATTTTACTGAATGTCGCGTAAAAACCACTCAACTTCGTCCTGACAAGAGGGCTAAGAAAGTGCTGAAACATGAATCTGACGGATTTGCATCTGTATCCTTGTCCTTCACAATACAGCTACCAAAAACACAAAATATTTCCAAGAATAAAAAGAGCCTCCCGTGTAAGAAGGGGGGCTCTTTACGTTTTACTGGGTCTTCAACAATGAGTAGCATCAGAGCTTTTTAGGATAATCCTTTTGATTTTGAACTGGCAGGAGATAGTACTTTCTGTCTCAGCATAGCTTATTTCGGAGGATACTGCTGTGCAGCATGAAGGACAGCCTTGATGTACACAATGCCTTTTTCGGTATCAATGCTGTAAACAAGGATGTAATTCTTGTGAACAAGAAGTTCCCGTGTTCCTGAAACCCTGCCTGGTCTTCCTTTAGCAGGGAAGATAATGAGAGACGCGGCTGCACAGGTAAACAGGTTATCCATATCAAGATCGCTTGAGGATTATCTTGAGCGATAAAAAAAACGATCTGCTCGCGATCCTTGCTTGCAGGTGTAGTCCAGACGACTCTCATCGGGTAAGCATCGTAAGCAATATCTGGTGGCGAACTTCCGCTCTACGGATTTCTTCCTCTTGAGAGATGAAGCGACCTTCTCTGTAGGCCTGCTCGCCCGCTTCAACCTTTTTCCGAAACCATGCCTCATATTCTGGATCAGTACTAGACGCGTACACTTCGTCTACAACATCCTGATAATCTTGAATGAAATCTTCACTTTCGGTCAGCATTTGCGCCATAGTAATCTCCTTTGTCAGCCCACCATTACCAGTCAGATAGCCTCCCGTCAAACGGAGGCTGTCTGCGTTATCAGGAACGATTATCTGAATTTCCCGGGTGATTGGTTGACTACAAGGGGTATTTTTTTGTAGACCCCCCTTGTTTTTTGGCCTTTGATAGATAAAATATTGCTTTTTTATTCCATGTAGTCTACCATCAAGAGGTGTGACTACAAAGAATAAATTTACCATTTTTTCCTTGTAGTCCTCCAATCAATGGTAGACTACGAGAGCCAAATGATTCAGATTCAGTACACGTACCATCACTATACACTCATTGGTATTACACTCCAAGAGGTTTATTGGATCGCCGGAATCAGCCATATCTTGAGATTTGATTTTTTCTGCCTTCCTCTGGGGCTTGGTTGATAATCAAGCCTTCGGAGCATTCTGTGTACTGGCATGCCATTCGGCAAAGTCAGGGGAGTTGGTTCCTATAGGCGTTTTGTGGGGTTGAGCGAGGATTCCTTGAACCAGGACATTGTCTCGTAAGCTTTGTTTCTCGCGTACTCTTGGAGCCGTAATATCGATCAGCTTATTACCCTCCGAGCGTGAATACAATTGCTGAGAATGCCTATGAAGTTTGAAAACGAAGCGCACAGTGTGTGAGCAGCATCCTTAGTGGGCACACACTGTGCAGACAGGGGCATTGCTTTGATGGGCAAGGACAGGAAGCGCGTTTCTGGCTTCGAAAACAACGCTTTGGGAGAGATTGGCCAGAATGGTTCCCTCTTCTGTGCCCAATTCCTCAACGATTGTGCCATAAGGGTCGATAAGCAGGCTGTGGCCAATGCCAAAGCCGGGATTGGCGGCATTTCTCGCTTGGCCGCAGGCAAGGAGCCAGGATGTGGTGTCGAGCGCTCTCGCACGGGTGAGCAATCGCCATTGCTCCTCTTTTTGGGGGCCTTCTGCCCAATCTGCGGCAAGGAGCATGGCATGGGCACCATGGGCTGCGGCAGTCAGAAAGTGCTGGGGAAAGCGGATGTCGTAGCAAAGGGCTAAACCAAAGACCCAGCCATCGATGGCGAGAAGGACATTGTGGGTGCCAGCCTCTGTGTGATCGGATTCGCGAAAGGCATAAGCGTCAAAAAGATGAATCTTGGTATAGGTGTGATGGAGACCGCGTCCGGCGATGAGAAGGGTATTGCGGTTTTTTTGGGCAGTGCCTTGGCAAAACATGCCGACCAGAGCAAGGATGTGGTGTTTTTCTGCATGGCGTATAATGGTCTGGGCAAAAGCGTCGGCATAGGTGTGCAGATTTTTGGATGGATAGCCAAAGGGCATCATGCAGGCCTCAGGCAAAAGCACAAGCTGCGCTCCGAGATTCGCAGCATGGGTGATGGCATCGCATACCCGCGAAAGATTCTCCTCTACCGAATCGGTGAAGGCTCGTTGTTCTATGGCAACAACGATGGAATTTATGGACATGTCTTTTTTGCCTTGGTGCTTGGAGTGAGCGACCAGGAAAGCGCCTTGCCGTGTTTGGCACAGGCAAGCACACATTCGCCGCACTGTATACAGTGGAGGCGGTTGGGACCTGTGCTATGGCGGGGCGAAAGACGGAGAGAGCAGGCGGCAACGCAGGCAGGATTCTCCTTGCAGGTACACTGTTTTGCCTGCCAACGGATGCGAAGACCTGGGCTTTGTTTGGGAAGCAGCCAGGCAGAAAGGCCAAGGAGCACCGATTGAGGGCAGACAAAGCGGCACCAAAGGCGTTCACCACTGATGGCCTCAGCACAGAGGGTGAGAAAGGGAGCGAGACCAAGGGAGAGAAAAATGGCTGCACCAGCCTCTTCCCAGATGGCTATGGGGATGAGGGAGAGCGCACCTGGATACGAACAAAGTCCCAGAATCGGGAGCGCGCAAAGCGCAAAGAGTTGGACGCAGACAACCAGGATAACGCATTTGGTGAACAGGGCATGGGCAAAGGAGAGGGGGCGTTTTCGTGTGTGAAAGGCATGGATCCATTCCGAGAACAAGCCGTAGGGGCAGATCCATCCGCAGAAAACGCGACCCAGAAAAAAGGCGATCAAAAGAGTTATGCCCGCCCCAGCCAGGAGGCGAACGTTTGGGAGCGTACCTGTTGCTACGACAGAGAGGGTTGCCACGGGATCGGCAAAAGGGATTGGTCCTATTTGCAGGGCAAAGAGGCTTCCTGCAATCTGTGTGATGCCAAGCCAGGGGAGAAAGAGAAAAACCAAGGCAACCAGGATTTGGATTGTGCGGCGCAGGATATGGAAGCGTGTCATTACCCCTCTCCTTTTCGTGGAGATGGTTTGATCTGTTCGGCAAAGGGGGGAATCCACGAAGCGTGTGCCGGAACAACGGTGACGGCTGCAACCGGACAGACATAGACACAGATGCCGCAGCCCACACAGGCTGTGGTCATGTGGGGATTGAGTCCCATGGCAAGGACAACGGCTTGACCTCGCAATGGACAGCGGTCATAGCAGGTCATGCACATGATGCCTGTCTGCGCGTAGTTGTGGCAGCGGTCTTTGGCAATATAGGCCTGACCCATGCGAACGCGTGTTAGATCCGAAAGCGTGGGATCAAGGGCGCCTGTTGGGCAGCTTGGCGGGCAGAGCATGCACAGATAGCATGGTTTTTTGTGGGGATCGATGATCGGTTGCCCCCGATGCCGGCCAAGGAACGAGGGCAGGATAATGCTTTTGTGGGGGCAGATGGTGACGCATTGGCCGCAGCGCACACACCGTTTGATGAAGTCTTTTTCAGCGAGGGCGCCTGGGGGGCGCAGAGGGGGAAGAAAGGCTTGCATAGTTTTTTGGTGAAAAACCCGTCAAGGCAATGTCTTGACGGGTTTTGTGTTAGGATTGTGTTTCAGGATCCCTGGATGGGCACGGCATGGTGCCGTCTGCAAGAAGATCCTCTTCGAAATTGGCATAGACCATGGTGAGGTCAACAACCCCTGGTATGCGTTCCATCTCCTGCAAGAGGCTCGGCAAGGCAAGGGATGAGCATTCAAGCACAAGCGCGAGTTTGGTTGAGGAGAGTCTCACATCGTGGACAGGGGCTTTGTCGAGAATCGGGTAGTTGGCAAGAGCCCGCAGAACATCGGGGAGATCCTCGTCTGCTATGGTCAGAACAAGACTTGTTATTGCCATTGCCTAGGCCTTGCGCAGGCGGGCTGCACAGATTTTGTACTCGGGTTCCCGAGATCCTGGGTCGGTTGCATCCAAGAAGAGTTTATTGACCAGCTTTTCTTTGTCGAAGAAGGGCACGGCAATAAGGCCTGGCCGGCAGACATCGCTCACACGGGCAGGGAGGGTCATGGCATCGCGCCGTGTTTCCACAACAACCATGTCCCCGTGTTTGATGTTCATCTTCTTGGCGTCTTCGTCGTTGATCTCCACAAAGGCATGGGGATTGGCTTTGAGCAGTTCCGGCACCTTGCCGGTCATGGTTGCTGTATGCCAATGGTCGATGACGCGCATGGAGGTGAGATAGAGGGGATAGTCGGCATCAGGCTCTTCCGCTGCTCCCTTGTAGGGGCGCATGAAAACCAAGGCTCTGCCATCGGGCTTGCCATAGAAGAAGACGCGGTTGGGATGATCCTTGGGCACAAGCGGATCCACGCCTCTGACATAGCGCATGGTGGTTCCGGGATGGTCTTCGGAGGGGCATGGCCAGATAATACCCGATTCTTTGCGCAGACGCTCGCGGGTCATGCCGGAAAAATCGTAGGTTGTGCCTTTTGAGACCATGCGCCATTCGTTCCACACGTCTTCGGCGTTTTTGAAATTGACGAGTTTGGGATCAACGCCGGCTCGTTTGGCGAATTCCACGAGGGTATTGACGGTGGGACGCACTTGACCAGGACCATCAACAGCCTTTTCTGTCAGGGAATAGCGGCGTTCACCGCAGCCGTAGACGCCATCGCGTTCGCACCAGAAAGCCGGTGCCAGAATGAGATCCGCGTACTGGAGCGTGACAGCATCGGGGAAGGCCTCGATGCAGACGATGAAGGCGTCGGGATTGGACAAGGCTTTGTGGAATTTGTTCAGATTGGGCAGGGTGTGGGCTGGATTGGTCTCGCAGATGATCACGCACTTGATGTCGCCGCGGCCAACAGCCTCAAAGAGCGCCACGGTATGCGGTCCCACCTTGGGGGAGATGCGGCCTTCGGGCAAGCCCCAGATTTTCTCCATCTCTGCCCGGTGTTTGGGATTGGCCACCTGGCGACCAGCAGGCAGCAGGTGGGCGAGCGAGCCTGTGTCTCTGACACCGCCGCAGGCATTGGGCTGGCCGGTTAAGGAAAAGCTTGTGGCGCCAGGACGGCAGATCTGGCCGGTGATCAGGTGGAGATTGTGGATGAGGTTGTTGGCAAAGACCCCTTGGACGCGCTGGTTGATCCCCATGCACCACAGACTCATGGTTGCCGAGGATTCGGCAAAGAGGCGTGCGGCCTCATAGATTTGCTCAACCGGCACACGGCAGATTTCAGCGGCTTTTTCTGGACGGTATTGTTCCAGAAAGGCCTTGTAGTCTTCAAAGGTGGCTGGTTTGCCTTCAGGGTCGATGAAGGTGACATGGCGTTGCCAAAAGCGCGGGGTGTCGAGTTCTTCATTGACAATGACCCAGGCCATGCTGTGCATGAGCGCGAGATCCGTTCCGGGTCTGAAGGCGATGTGCATGTCCGCGATGCGCGAAGTATTGGTGCGCCTGGGATCTGCCACAATGATTTTGACTCCTGGCTCAACCTGTTTGCGTCGGGCGATACGGCGGAAGAGGACAGGATGGGCTTCAGAGGTGTTTGAGCCGATGATGAAGAAGCAGGTGGCTTTGTCGATGTCCCCATAGGTGCCCATGGGCTCGTCCTTGCCAAAGGTCGTGGTGTAGCCACCCACGGCTGAGGCCATGCAGAGACGCGGGTTGCCATCGACATTGTTTGTGCCAAAGCCGCCTTTGAAGATCTTGTTGGCCAGATAGGATTCTTCGGTTAAGCATTGGCCTGATCCGTACCAGGCAACAGAGTCTGGTCCGAATTCCGCAATGCTTTTGGAGAATTTAGAGGCCATGAGATCCAGAGCTTCATCCCAGCTGATGGGCGTTAAGGGACCGCCCTTGGTTTTTCGCACCATGGGCTGGGTCACGCGTTCTTTGGAGTTCAGCACAGGAATGAGCAGCGAGCCTTTCAGACAGAGCAGGCCGGCGTTGTGGTTGTTGGGATCTCCCTGGATGGCAACGGCTTTGCCGTTTTTCACCCCGATCAAAACCCCGCACCCTGTGCCACAGTAGCGGCAGACCCCTTTGACCCATTTGTCGGGTTTGTTCGGATCAGCAGCAAAGGCAAGGGAGGGGAGTCCCGCACCAGAAGCCGCAGCCATTGCACAGGACAGAGCCATGGTTCGAAGAAATTCGCGGCGGGAAGTGTTCATACGTTCCTCGTACGTGGTGTATGCTATGACAAACAATTTTGCCTGGTTGGAGAAAGCACCTGGTGAACCAAAAGCGTTGTGTGTTGCTACAACGAGGTCTGTGTGCTCGGATTGCGGAATTCGTAGACAGTGCCGTGCATGGGGCTTTGATGGTGGGGATGACAGGTATTGCAATTGCCAATCGTGCCAAACTTTGCCTCCATTTGGGTTATGGCCAGGGAATGGCAACGGGCGCACACGTCAACGCCGGGAGATTTGGTAAAGGGAATGGCACCAGTGCCGTCGGGCAAGCCGTGGCAGGTCTGGCAGCGGACAAGGATGACGCCGTGTTTGCTTTCATACCATTCCTGGGCAATGCGAGCTGTTGCCTTGGTATGGCAGCTGTAGCAGTCGCCATCCATGGCACCGGCATCGAGGTGTTTGGCAGCCGGGCAGCGGACAATGGGAAAAGCCCAGGACATGTAGAAGAAATACCCGGCAACGAGAACGGCGATCGCAATCAGGATTCCGAGGATCCATTTGAGTGTCATAGCTTGTTCTCCTTGAGCTTGAGCGCAAACGATTGATTCAAGGGGATACGTGCATCAAAGCTGGGCAGATGCGCGAGGTTGTGATGACAGCCGACACAGCCACTGCGGGCTTGGCCGTTTTTGCCCAGGTAGTTGTCGTGGGCAAGGCGGCCTTCTTCCGAAATCGGCGCGTTTCCCTTGGCGTTTTTGGCAAGGTCTGCATGGCATTTGCGGCAATTGGCATCGTCGGTGAAACGGCGCGCAATAGGCTGCATTTCGGCACGTTGCAAGGGTTCGTCGGGATACATGGTATGCACCCAAAGGTCTTTGATGCCCATCCAGCCTTTGGCTCCCAACATCCGGACAATATTGCCCGTGGGAATATGGCATTGGGAACATCCGATGTCGTTGCCCTTTGCATCCTTGGCATGAGCGGATGCGCGTTGTTCCTCTTGATAGATTCGCATTTCGTGACAGGACAGGCAAAATGCGGTCTTGGAGGAGTAATGCACCCCGGCTGATGCCAGAACAACAAAGATCGCGAGAGCGATCCCTCCTATTTTGAGAACTCGTGTGGACGGAAACTGCATACCGTCTCCTGGTGTTGTAGAAGGTTGGTTTCCAACGCGAATCAGAATTCCGCGCTGGTGATCCACAACCAACGGGGGTGTGGTACTCTATTGAGAGAGGCGCGTCGCTCGCGCCACCATACGTCCATACAGTTTTGGAAAGGGGGGTGTTGTAAAAAAGGCATGGTGTACTGTATCCCGAAAAAAAACCATTGTGAAGGAGGGAAATCACAGTATGGGGGCATTGACAAGAAGAGCGTGGCTGTGCTTGTTTTTTGCCAATCCCTTGATTGTTCTTGGGAACCGTACGAAAAAGGAAAATGAATGCGAGAACTGAACGCAGCAGACATTACGCAGGCGATCGCAAGTCTTGTGCAAACAGCCAATACCAATCTGCCACAGGATATGTGTGCGGCCTTGGCAAGGGCGAGAGCACAGGAAGTATCGCCTGTGGGGAAGGATGTTTTAAAGCAATTGGAAGCCAACGCCCATTTGGCGGCACGGGAATCCATCCCTTTGTGTCAGGATACGGGGATGGCCGTTGTTTTCGCCGACATAGGGCAGGATGTGCATATTGTTGGCGGAGCCTTTGAAGAGGCTGTGAACAAGGGGGTGCGGAAGGGCTATTGCGAAGGCTATTTGCGCAAATCCTGTGTGAAGGATCCGCTCTTTGCGCGGGAAAACACCTTGGACAATACGCCAGCCATTCTCCATGTTCGGATTGTGCCCGGAGAGACCTGTGTGTTTCGGATTGCGCCGAAAGGGGCAGGATCGGAAAACAAAAGTGTTTTGCGCATGCTTGTGCCGGCCGATGGCATTGAGGGCGTTCGGAAAACAGTCTTGGAGGCAGTGGAAGCTGCTGGTGCCAACAGCTGTCCGCCCATGGTGGTTGGCGTTGGGATCGGGGGCAACATGGAATACGCCTGTTTATTAGCCAAGCGCGCAGCAGCCCGCGATCTGTGTTCGGAAAACGCCGATCCCCGCTATAGAGCTCTTGAGCAGGAATTGCTTATGGCCATCAACCAAACAGGGATTGGTCCTGCAGGCCTTGGTGGGGTGACAACAGCCTTTGCTGTGCATATCGAATGGGCTCCCACCCACATCGCGCAGCTGCCTGTTGCCGTCAATATCAATTGTCATGCGGCACGGCATGCGGAAATACGTCTCTGAGGGGGTGTGTATGCATACGTCAACGGTTCATGCCATAACCACCCCGCTTGAAAGCGCAACAGCCCGTTTGCTTCGGGCTGGCGACGTTGTCCGCATCACCGGCCATATTTTGGCAGCGAGGGATGCTGCCCACAAAAGGCTTGTTGCGTGTTTGCATGCCAAGGAGCCCTTGCCCGTGGATCTCCACGGGCAAGTTATCTACTATGTGGGGCCCTCGCCAGCCAGACCCGGGCGGGTGATCGGAGCAGCAGGCCCCACCACAGCCGGTCGCATGGATCCCTATACACCCCAACTTTTGGCCGAAGGTTTGTCTGGCATGATTGGCAAAGGCATGCGATCTGCTGCTGTTGTCGAAGCCATCAAACAATACGGCGTGCCGTATTTTGCCGCTGTTGGCGGAGCCGGAGCCCTCTTGGGAGAAGCTATCACCAGCTACACGGTTTTGGCCTGGCCGGAACTGGGCACCGAGGCCTTGGCGGACATGACGGTTGTGGATTTTCCCGCTATTGTGGCTATCGATGTTCTTGGCAACGATATCTATACCATGGGGCGAAAGGCCTACCAAGGCGTGAAATCCTGAAAAGATCCACGCTTGCCTCTTGCTTCCAAGACATCGTTCAAATAGGGTGGGACTTTTGGCAAGCCACAGGAAGGATTTGAGAGGGTAAACCAGTCCTTAGGAGAGTTCGCACAGAGCTTTTTCTTGAACAGGGACTGGTTTATCCAAATGTATCGATCGCAAAGGATATTGTGCGCAATTTTACAGAAAAGAGTATAAAAAATGGATATGCCAAGAAGGATTACAATTGGCGAACAAAGTTTCCTAACATTGCGTGAACGAAATTATTTTTATGTTGATAAAACGAAATTTATTCGAGACTGGTGGCTTGGTGGAGATCCAGTAACCTTGATCACAAGGCCAAGGCGTTTTGGAAAAACTTTGATGCTTGATGCTGTGAAGACCTTCTTTGCGCCAGAATGTGCTGGAAGGTCTGATCTCTTCGAAGGGCTTGAAGTCTGGAACGATGAACAAATTCGCCTTCTTCAAGGAAAAATACCTGTTATCTTTCTCTCCTTTGCACGATTTACCAATAATACATACTCGAGTATCATTTCACGAATAAAAACAGCTTTAGTAAGTACCTATGGTTCGTTTTCTACATATATTGATATGCAAGCTATTCCTGATCCAGAAAAAGAAATTTTTATGTCTGTTAATAGCTCTATGACAGATGAGACTGCTCAAGACTCTCTGCATTATCTTTGTAAATTCATAGCTGTTCAGTACGGAATTAAGCCTATAATACTTTTAGATGAATACGATACTCCTTTGCAACAGGCTTGGTTGCACGGTTTTTGGGATGAAATGACGAATTTTATGCGTGGTTTTTTTAATGCAACCTTTAAAGACAATCCTTGGATAGGACGTGGACTGATTACAGGAATCACAAGAGTTGCTAAAGAGTCAATTTTTTCTGATATGAATAACCTTAATGTTGTTGGTATTACGAGCGAGCTTTACTCTGATTGCTTTGGTTTTACTGAAGAAGAAGTTTTTTTAGCTATGGATGAATATGGACTAAAAGAAAAGAATAAAGTTAAAGAATGGTATGATGGCTTTATTTTTGGGAAGCAGAAAGAAATATACAATCCATGGTCAATTGTTAATTATCTTTCAGAAAAAAAGTTTTCTACCTATTGGGCAAATACGAGTTCTAATGCTTTTGTTGGTGAATTAATTGCAAATGGCGATGAAATAGTCAAGGAAGAAACAGAAAGACTCTTGCATGGTAAATCTATCATCACCAAGTTAGATGAGCAAATTATTTTTCATGAATTATATACTAAAGAAGGAGCCATCTGGAGCTTGCTCATGGCTGCTGGATATGTAAAGCCTCTTTGTTTTAATTATGAAACAGAGATGTATGAAATTGTATTAACTAATCTTGAATCTAAGAAAATTCTTGAAAAGCGAATTTCTGAATGGTTTGGTGAAGCACGCATTAGTAAAAATAATTTTGTAAAGGCTCTTTTATATAACAACTTAGAGGAAATGAATGATTGGATAAATGATATTACTAAAAAGGTCTTTAGCTTTTTTGATACAACACCTTCAGGAAGCAAAGAAGAAAGACCTGAGAATTTTTACCACGCATTTATCTTGGGGCTCATTGTCGATTTGAAACAATACGAAATACGTTCAAATAGTGAAAGTGGTTATGGTCGATATGATGTTATGCTCATACCAAAAAATCGTTTAGATCATGGCATTGTGATCGAGTTTAAAACATATCGCCCAAAAAAAGAAGCCGATTTAACTGTTACATGCAACAATGCTCTAAAACAAATTTATGAGAAAGAGTATATTGTTCAGTTAAAAAGTAAGGGTGTTTCTGTAAATAACATTTATGTTTATGGATTTGCTTTTAAGGGAAAATATGTACAAATACTTGGTGGAAAGTACACTGAAATAGATTGGGAGCGTATTTTAAACAAAAATGCGTCCTTGAGCTAAACACATCTCCCTCTGGTGTCAATACCCTCTCCTTTTTGGCTGTTTGGGACGGCAAAAACGGTAGTGCGTGAGGAGAAAAAGAGGGAAGCGGACGTTTTCACGAAAAAAGGGCTCCCTGAGGCGATCCCAGCTTCTTGCTTACGAGCTGCTGCGGAATCGGCGCACCATTGCCACAATGGAATGGCGGCTCTGTCGTGATTGGCAAGGGTCGTTCCATGTACTGATTCGACAAAGGGGGGGAATACAATGTCGTTTTCAGCGATCGCTGATATCAATCGCATTCCCTATGGTGATCCTCATTTTGCGAATATTCGAGAAAGAGGGAGTATCTATGTAGATAAGACAAAATTAATCTATAAAATTGCAAGTCAATGTGCGCCTCTATTTTTTTCAAGACCAAGACGGTTTGGAAAATCATTATTAATAAATACCTTGCATTGCCTTTTTTCAAGTGGCTTAAAGTATTTTCAAGGTTTAGATATTGAAAAGACTTGGCAAGATAAAAATTATAAGGTTGTTCATCTTGACTTTTCAGCTATTGGTGAAAAAACTCCATCAGAATTTAAACGAGCTCTTGGAGATACAATAATCGAAGAATTTGATGTAAAGGGAGTTGTTGCACAATACGATGAAATGGGCGTGAGAGATCCTGATAGAATTTTTAATGAAATCGCAAGAAAGTTAACGAATAATAGCGTCGTCTTGCTTATTGATGAATACGATGCACCTATAACGCATCATCTTGACAAGCCTGATGAACTAGAAGAGATGATTTCACTTTTAAATAGCTTTTATGCAACAGTAAAGCAGTATACAGGAAAATTTCGTTTAATTTTTATTACAGGTGTAACAAGAACAAGTCATATTTCAATTTTTTCTGCTTTCAATAATATTTTAGATATTAGTCTTGATGAAGAATTCAATACATTGCTTGGCTTTACTCAAGATGATTTAATTCGATATTTTGATGTGTATGTAGAAAAAGCAGCCCTTGACCTAAAAATACCTAAGAGTGAAGTGTATTATAGGCTTGAGAAGTATTACGATGGTTTTCAATTTTCTCTCGATGCCAAAGAAACAGTATATAATCCATGGTCTATTCTCAGCTTTTTCAAACGAACCAACAAAGGTTTTCAAGATTATTGGTTTAACTCTGGTGGAGTCAGCTCCATAATAATGCAATACCTAAAAGCAAGTGACTCTTTTGATCTAATGAATTATGATGACCGTGAAATATATGTCAATAAAGATGAACTTACAGATCGCTACGAGATAACAAATATCCCCAGAGAGATTTTATTGTATCAGACAGGATATCTTACTATTAGAAAAATAACAGATAACACAGCAAGGCTAGAATTTTCTAATGCTGAGGTAGAAAATAGCTTATTGCGTCTTTATCTCCGTAGTAATAATTTTAAAACACCGCCAATAACAAAGATTAAAATAGATGAGATTTACCAGGAAATTGATAAAAAGAATATTCTTTCTATTGTTTCTATATTTAACGATATCCTTAATGACTGCGTCTCCATCTTAAGCAAAATTTTTCAAGATGAACGCTCTGTGCGTGATATTATCTACGCTGCTCTTCCACAGTACATATATCTTCAAAAAATCAAGGAGCGGGAGACGCTTAAAGGCTTTTCTGATCTTGAGCTTTTAACACAAAAGACACATATGGTTATTGAATTTAAACGTACTACCCCCACCAAAGATGCTGCCTCTGCCCTCCAAGAAGCAATACAACAAATCCAAAGGAAAAACTATGGAGCAGGTGCTTATCACCATCTTGAACTCTTCCGTGTTGCCATGGTGATTTCGACAGAAGAAAAAGCCATTCTTCCAGAATTTTGCAAAGAAGTTCTGTAATCTCCTCGAGAAAAAAATGGTATGAAGACTTTTTTGACTTAAGGGGATTGGAGTCAAACGCTACAAGTTTACTAACCATCTTGAAAATTAGAGCAGCGTGTTCTTAAAAAACAGAAGAATTCTTGCTGGCAAAGGATAAATTGCTATGTTGCCTGTAGTTACAATTGGTGAACAAAATTTCTTAACATTACGTGAAAAAAATTATTTTTATATTGACAAAACAAAATTTATCCGAGACTGGTGGCTTGGTGGAGATCCGGTTACCTTGATCACAAGGCCAAGGCGTTTTGGGAAAACGCTGATGCTCGATACGGTTAAAACATTCTTTTCACCGGAATTTGCAGGAAGGTCTGATCTTTTTGAAGGCCTTTCGATCTGGAAGGATGAGCAATTTCGTCAGATTCAAGGAACAATTCCTATTATATTGCTTTCTTTTGCAAAGTTCAATAACAATACGTACGAAGGTATTATTTCGAGAATAAAAAAGTCTTTGGCGAGTATTTATGGCTTGTTTTCATCTCTAATTGATTTAAATAAAATACCTGATGCAGAAAAAGAGATTTTTACTTCTGTGCATAGCTCTATGGCAGATGATATAGCTCAAGACTCACTTCACTATCTTTGTAAATTCATAGCAGTTCAGCACAGAGTTAAGCCTATAATACTTTTAGATGAATATGATACTCCTCTTCAAGAGGCGTGGTTGCATGATTATTGGGATGAGCTTGTTAACTTTATGCGTGGTTTTTTTAATGCAACGTTTAAAGATAACCCTTGGATTGAGCGAGGATTGATAACAGGGATCACGAGAATTGCTAAAGAGTCGATTTTTTCTGACATGAACAATCTCGAAGTGGTAACTATTACGAGTGATTTATATGATGACTGCTTTGGTTTTACTGAATCTGAAGTCTTTTTAGCTATGGATGACTACAAATTGACTTCAAAGAAAGAAGTGAAGCAGTGGTATGATGGATTTGCCTTTGGCTCGCAAAAAGCAATTTATAATCCCTGGTCTATTGTAAATTATCTTAAAAAGAAAAAGTTTGATTCATATTGGGCAGATACGACGTCAAATTCATTGGTGAGTGAACTTTTAGTTCATTCTAATGCAGCAGTAAAAAAGCAAATTGAGCTTCTTTTGAATGGGTGCTCTATAACTACTAAATTACATGAACAAATTGTTTTTAGTCAATTATATACAAAAAAAGATGCTGTTTGGGCTCTGCTTTTAGCATGTGGATATGTTAAGCCTCTTAAGGCAGACTGCTCTACAAAAAACTTTGAGCTTACTCTTACGAATCATGAGGTTAAGCTCATTTTGGAAGATAAAATTTCAGAATGGTTTGAAGAACTAAGCAATGAGGACTATACTTTTTTACAGGCTCTTTTAGACGATGATATCGAGAATATGAATGAGCTTATGTCTGATATTTGCGAAAGTACTTTTAGTTATTTTGATATTAGAGGTTCTGTGAAAAATGAGAGGAGAGAGGCTGAAAACTTTTACCATGGATTTGTTTTGGGTTTACTTGTTACACTGAAGGATCGGTATACTATAGTTTCTAATCGGGAAAGTGGTTTTGGAAGATATGATATTTGTATGTATCCTATAAATGCAAATGATCATGGAATTGTTATTGAATTTAAGTCGATCGATACAAAGAGGGAAATGACTTTAGATGAAGCTTGTGCTAATGCATTAAGGCAAATAAAGGATAAAGACTATATTAAAGATCTCCTTGCACATACCGTTCCTCGGGATGCCATTTATGTCTATGGATTTGCTTTCCAGGGGAAAAAGGTTCTGATCTGTGGAGGGGCTGTGGACAGTATCGACTGGAGGCGTGTGTGAGGCGGAGGAAATGGATTCCTCCGCTTCTTTTTTGGGCTTAGGCTGTTTGCGGGAGATCTGCCAGGGTTTCGCGCAGATCATAGTGGGTCATGGTGGCAACAGCGGAATCCGACCAGACATTGACGCAGGTTTCGATCATATCGATGATGGCATAAATCGGGAGAATGACACCCATGAGATCCACAGGCACGTTGATGGAGGACATTAAAGAGAGCGTTAAGAAATAACAGCCCATGGGAACGCCGGCGTTGCCAACCGCAGCCAGTATGGACACAAAGAGCCATACACAGATGGTGCCTGTGGTTAAGGGGACATTGGCGTTTTGCATGAGAAAGAGCGAGGTCACAAGGATAAAGGCTGCACAGCCGTTCATGTTGATGGTGGTGCAGATGGGCAGGACAAAGCGGGTCACCTTGGGATGCAGGTGGAGATTGTTTTCCGCCGATGCGAGGGTGACAGGGAGCGTTCCTGCTGAGCTTTTGGAAAAGAGGGCAATGGCTAAAGCCGGGAACATGCCTTTAAAGACCTGGATGGGATTGACTTTGCGGGCCAGAAGAAAGAGCGGGATGACGACAAAGAATTGGAGAAGATTGCCGCCAATGACCACCGCAGTGTATTTGCCAAGGGCGCCGACAATGACGCCTGCCTCAATCTGGGAGGCAAGCTGGGCGGTAAAGGCACAAATACCCACCGGCAAAATCGCGAGCAGGCCGCGGATCAAGGTAAAGAGCAGTTCCTGCATGCCTTGGAAAAAGCAGACAACCGTGTCTCGTTTGTCGCTTTTGGGCATAAAGGCCAGAGCCAGGCCGACAGAGGCAGCGACAAGCAGAACAGAGAGCACATTGCCGGCTAAAAAGGGCTGCAGCACATTGTTGGGAATGACAGAGAGAAAGTGCTGATAGTAGGAAAGAGAGCCGAGTTTTTCAGGAACAGTGGTTCCAGATGGCAGCGGCACATTCTCAGGGGCGATCCACACAAAAAGCAGCAGGGCAACAAAGGCTGCGCAGAACGTTGTGGTCAGGGTGTAGAACAGGGCGTGCCCAAAGATGCGTCCGGTTTCGCGGCGCGTTCCCAGTTCGGCCAAGGTTGTGATCACAGCCAGGCAGATCACGGGAACAGCGACAAATTGAAAGAGTCTGGTGAAGACCTGGGCTATGAAGCCGCAGAGTTCATTGATTGTTCCGATCTGCATCCATCCGAGGATGGCTCCGAGCAGCATGGCGATAAACCATGAGAGAGCTTTGACAAGGTTTTTGCTTCGAACGGCCGCAAGATCGTCGCCGTTGACCATGTTTTTTGACGATGTGTCCATAGTGGATCCTTTGTAGAGGGCGTCGTTGTTGCAACAGGAAGGCAAAGTATAATAGTACGGGCACAAGTGGGGGGCAAGGATTGGAAGCAAGGCTGGCAAAGTGTGAGTGGCTGGAATGTTCGCTTGTTCTCAAAAATACGTATGCCAAGGGGGCTTCGGAGCATCCCTTGCTCATCCTCGATGCGCTGCTGAAATACGCCGCGCACAAGACGTGGCCGCTGTGGCTTTTTCGACCCCAAACATTGTTTGATGCGCATGTTGTGGAAGGGGCACTGTATCCCATAACCCTCCTCTTCCCGGGCTGTAAAGAGCTGGCCTTGGGGCACAACGTTCTTGCCGATATTGCGGCCTGGCTTGCCCGGGGAACAGGGCATTTTGTTGTGGCTGAAACATTTGCGCCACGGATTTGGCAGTGGAGCGATTGGGTTGGTGATGCGCACAATCAAGCTCTCATCCAGAGGGCGATCGAGCAAAAGGCCATCGCCTTGGAGGTGATGAGCCCTTTACCTTGCACCCAAGCGTGGTTTTCCTCGATGAGCGCTTTGTGGTTGGGAGAGCAGCTTCTCCGTCGGTATGAGCGGCTCTTTGGAGCCATTCTTTGTCCGAGAAAGGATCTTCTTCTCCCGTGGCTTCGTGTGCATTGCATTCCCGAATGGATGGACTATGTCCGCTACAACCACCGTTCCCGTTCCCAGGCCGGAAGCAGGCTTGTCAAAGGGGTTGTTGGAACCCTCTTTGTGGAAGGCGACATTGCGCCGATTCTTCCGCTCTTGCTCTTTGGCAGTCGCTTCAATGTCGGATCGCGTTTGAGTGTTGCCCAAGGGGCGTTTCGTCTTGTTTTGGAAGACGCTCGATTGGATAGATCGATAGGGGACGAAGCGAGGCAAAAAAGCGCAGGGGAGATTCTTTTTCACACTTGTGTTCGTGCGCTGACAAAAAGTCATCGGCTCTTGGCTTCGCAATGGCGGGAAGCGTATCCGTCGATAGTGAACGATCCGTCGTTTTTCGATGCTTTGTCCGCGTGTATACCCAAGGCCAATACCCGTTGCCATGCGCTTGTGGAGACATTGCACAAAGCGCATAGGGTGCCTGAGCACAGAACGTTGTGGGAGCCAGGCTCTGTGGGTGGATGTTCTGGTTTGCGCGAGGGAAATATCGTTTGTGCGCTTTCGCCTCGTACACGCATCTCCTGCGACAGGGATGCCTTGCTTGTGTGGGACTCTCAGGGGATGCGCCGCATACCGGGGAGCACGGTTCGCGGTCTTTTGTTGCACGCAAAGGCCACGCTCTTGGATTCTTCGGTGGCACTGTGTTTTCGCTACGGCATTCCGATCTTTTGGATGAACCAGGAAGGGGCCGTGGGAGCGGGATTGTTGCCAGCGCTCGCATCGCGGTCAGGAGCGTTGTATGCCCAGGTCTTTATTGAGCAGTGGATGGACAATGCCAGGTTATATGTGACATCGCTTGGCGGGAAAGCCGACTGGTTCAAGCAGGAGAGAGACGATTTCGATCGTGTGCGCGCGTGGGTTTTTCAGGAGATGTGTGCGCTTTGGCGTGCACAGTGTCCGTGCCAAGCCGTACGGAGCAGGAAAGACCTTGCCCAGGCGCTGGTTGACGGCGCGATGCAGCTTTTCTACGGTTTTGCGTATGCCTTTTTGTGCCTGGAAGGAGTCTCGCCCTTTCACGGTTTTCTTTCCACCCATTGTGCGTTTGCTGGTCTGGCTTTTGATTGTGTTCAGCTCTTTGTTGTGCCGCTTTTGGAGTGGCTTTCCCACGAACTCGCTGACAGCGAAGATCTGCCCTTTCGCGTCTTTGTGCAGACGGAAGGGGGGTGGCAATGGCAGGAAGACGGTATGACGCTTTTGGCGAATCGTCTGCAAGAGGCTTTTGCCGATACGACAGCGTTATCTCCCTTGCATATAGGGGCCTTTTGTCAGCAACTTGCCCATATTGCCGCATGGGTGCGAGGAGAAAAACCGCTGATGCTTGCGGGATGGAAGGAGTGGTGTGTGCTTTGTTGACCCATACGGGAAAATACGCTACCCAAAGCGTGGAGAACATCGACTCCTCTTTTTTTTTTACAAGGAGATACGGCGTATGACGCAGACAATGGACTCGCAACAAACGTCAGAATCCACCGATTTTCCCAAAGACGCAACGGATTCTGAACCCAAAGCGCCACGCAAACGGATTGTACTGCAGCGTCCAACCAAGGAACAGGATGAGTACATCCGTCGCGAACTCAAAAAATTGTCGTCGGAATACATCACCCTCATGCAATTGATGGTACGTTTTGAATCGGAGCTTCGTGGTGCCAAGACGCAGGCAAATTGGGACACCATAGCCGGTATTTTTAACCGCATTCTGGAGACCGATTTGACAGGCGATTCAGTCCAACGTGCCTACGGACAACTGCTCAGGGACAGGAAAGGACAGTCCCAGGAATGACGAGTACACGTCCTTTGTCAAGACCGCAGCACGCTGCGGTCTTTTGTTGTCAGCGACAGTCTGTAAAGCAGGAAGCAAGGGAAGAAGAGCTTGTGGCACTGACACGTTGAAAGCGTTCGTGATCCAGGTACACCAAAAGTCCTTGGCTTGGAATGGATTGTCCGGCCAAAAGGTGGCAGATGTGGCGCAGGCGTTTGGCGTGGGAGGGATGAGGGGAGCCGCTTCGGTAATCGATCACAAGCCATTGGGGGCTGTCTGGCACCAGAAGGTCGATGCGGATGAGGGAGCCATCGGTATCGAGCATTTTTTGTTGTCTGCGTCCTGTGTCAAGCCAGTGTTTGCTTTCTGGTTGGCTGAGAAACCAGGAGAGGGCACGGAGTACTGTCTGCTGGGTGGCTTTGTCCACCTGGCGGTATTTTTTGGCACGCAGGGCGAAGTTGAGGGCGTTGTTGGCCTGGCTTGTATGGTCTTGGTCGTAGTGGAGAACACTGAGCGCATCGTGGACAAGGCGACCGACATCCTTGGCAGAGGTCTCCTCGGGAAAGTCTGCCGCGATCTTGATTGGGGGCAGATTGCTTTGGGGGCGCCAGGGGTTTTGGGGGAAGAGAAAGGGGATAGGGGGCTGGGCTTTGCGTGGCCTTGGGATGGTGCCTTTGGCAAGGCTGCCCAGCTGGCTTGGAATGGTGTAGCCTGCTGCTTTGAGCAGATGGAGAAGGATGTCTTTGTTGGGCATTTTTGTGGGAATGTGAAAGAGGTAGAGCGCCTCGCAGGCTCTGGTTATGGCCACATAGAGGAGATTGATGGTCTCGCAAAACAGACGCAGGTAGCGGGTGTAGTAGGGAAGGGGACTGTGTTTGTCGACAAAGGTGGCGAGACGCAGGCCATCGCATTCTTCGATTTGCAGGGCTTTTTCCGGCATAATGCGGGGCATTTTCCAGGGGATGAGCACAAGCGGTGCCTCCAGGCCTTTTGCCTTGTGGATGGTCATAATGCGTACAGCCTGCATTTGTTCGGGCATAGGTACTTTTTCCTGATCCTGATTGTTCTCCCAGTATTCGAGGAAGGCGGAGAGGGAGCCAGCGTTTTCCGTATTCGCTTCATGCACGATTTCAAGCAGGCGGCGCACAAAGAGGGAGCCCTGGGGAAAGCGTTCTTCCACATGCATAAAGGCGTACCATTCGCTCAACAGGTCGTAGACGCTCATATGGGTGGCATGCTGGGCAAAGGGCGCAATGTATCGTTCGAAGACATTCGGGAAGAGCTGTTCAAAGGCCTGATCCGGAGGAATGGCTTGGGTTATGCAGGCATCGTGGAGAGCGGTTTTTTGGGATGCAGTGATATCGAGAATAGAGCCATGGATGAGTGTCCAAAAGGCAAGCGTATCTTTGCTGGCGAGATAGCGCACAAAGGCAATGCTTTCGATCACAAGAGCGTGTTGGGAGAGCAAAAGGCTGTTTTCCGTGACAACGGGAATGCCCTTGTGCAGCAGGGCAAGGGCGATCTCCTTGGCCTGTTCGTTTTTGCGCACAAGAATGAGCATATCTGACAGGGGACGGCTTGTGCTGAGTTCGTGTACCTGGTTTGCGAGATCGGCAATCACGTCTTCTTCCACACTTGTTGTCAAAACAACACAGCCATCTTGGGCAGCATCATGGCGTGCATGCGCTGTGGGAAGGCTTTGGCGTACATGGGCAAAGGCTTTGGAGAGCTGGGTGACAGTCCGTTGTTGCAAGGAGGCCGGCATATCATTGGGCATGCACGCTGCGACAAAGACGCTTGTTTGGGCAGGGTCGGCCAAGGGGGAAAAGAGCGTATTGGTGAAGTCGATGATGGTTTTGCGGCTTCGCCAGTTTTCAGAAAGCTGTTCCAGATGGATGGCATCCTTGGCAACGCTTTGGGGAAGGTCAGAGCAATCGGGATCGATGATGCCGTCAAAGAGATCGGGATCCCCCCCTCGCCAGCTGAAGATCGACTGTTTGATATCCCCGACCCAGGTGAAGGAGCCACCCTTGGCGAGCGATTCCACAACCAGGGGGTTTAAGGCAAGCCACTGGGCGTCGCTGGTATCCTGGAATTCATCGATTAAGATGTGTTTGATGGTGCTGACAAGCAGGATAAAACTGTCTTCAGCAGGCAGGGCGTTTTCAAAAATACTCCGCACAAGGCTGGGGATGATTTCGCTGTGCAGGTACTGGGCTGAGGTATCGTTTTCCAAGAAGGCTGTGACCATGGCCTTGCCAAAATCGATACAGGGTATGGTTTTGATGGCTTTGTGGAACAGAAGAAAGTGCTCTTTTGCTGTCTTGATGGCTTCATACACGCTTGCGCACAAGGCTGGGACACGAACTCCTTTGCAAAAGAGTTCCTCGACAGTATCCTTGGCAAGAAAGGCGGAATCGAGTTTGGAGGTGTCTTTGTCCTGAAGGCGGGCAATGGCCTTGTGGGCGAGTTTTTGCCAGCGAAGATCCTGGGTGCTTGTGAGGAGGGTGTGGGCATTGTCTTGCAAGCTCGCGAGCGCTTGTTCGTATCGTTCCTTGATGGTCTTGGCATCGGCAATATCCTGGCACTCTTGGAGCAGGATGGCAGCAAAGAGGGGTTTGACAACGCGTTCGATCTTGGTGCCAGCCAGGAAACCACGGGCATTGCCTTCCTGGTAGAGGGAGAGAATCAAAGCTTTTAAGCCCTCGGCGAGAACAGCATCGCCACGTCGTGCGCGTGTTGCCAGAATTTCCAGATACGGGTCAAGGGTTTCGTCGGTGCTGAAGACCGGGGTAAAATCGGGGTGCAGATGGAGGGAAAGCGCTGCTGTGCGCACCATTTGGAGCAGAAGGCTGTCGATGGTGCGAATATTGAGGTTTGAGAAATTGTAGAGGATCTCGTTGACCAGGGTGATCGCCCGAGCTTGGCTGAGCAGAGGAGAGGGATGAAGCCCCAGAGCCACTTCCTTCACAGCGCGGAGAATGCGACTGCGCATTTCCTGGGCAGCGGCGTTGGTGAAGGTGATGGCAAGAATGCTTTCAAGGTCGTTGTCTTCCGCAAGAAGGGTGAGAAAGCGTTCTGTCAGGGTATAGGTTTTTCCGGATCCGGCTGAGGCGTTGATTTGGTAGAGACCGTACACGGGGTGACCTCGCAGAAAGCTGAGATGGCAAGAAGGAAGATGTGTGCAACAAATGGGTGCTATGGCACGATATGGGAGGGGATTGGAGCACAAAGGAGCCTTGGCAGCAAGGGATAGGGAAGAGGGGATGCAATGAGGAGGAAGGTGCAGACAAAAGGTAGGTAAAGGGCTTGAACAGTGTGCTTGTAATCTGCGCAAAACTGTGCTAATAAAATGTATACAGCATGACTATTGGTTCTCGATAAGGGCTTCCCACGGGAGGCTCTTTCTTTTTGCTCTCAAATTGTCTGGAAAAGTATTCTCTGTAATTTCCCTGGCTGTGGCACTGTATCACGAACATGCCTGCAAAATTGTCCGATGCTTGGGCTTTTGTACGTGTTCGATTGCATCCAGGTTTTGCACACTCTCCTCGTGTTCCGTTTCAATGCCTTTCCATAAAGGCACTTGGCTGTTGATTGCAATGCAACACGAGGATATGTCTCAACTCTTTAAGAACCGCCATGCGACTCGCTTTGTCTTGCCGTAAAATGAGGTCGGAGGGGGGAGCCCTCCGACCTCATTTATGGGATGGTTTATTCATCATCCGGGAGCATGCCCTTGAGCATACCCTGACCGGTTGATTCGAGAACAGCACGCCACAGATCGGAATGGATATTCAATTTCCGTCTGGATCGTGTCACAAGATCAAAGGGCAGGTGGACAAATTGACCCTGCACCTTGGCAACGACCATGTCGGTGCGACCGGCCATAGCGGCATGGACAGCGTATTGGCCGAGGAAACCGCAGTAGACCTTGTCGGAAGAATTGGCAGGAACGGAGCGGATAATGTAGCTCGGATCGATGTATTTGATGGTGTGGCGCAAATTGTGGCTGTTTAAATACTGTTTTAAGCCATTGCGCAAAAAGACCGCGATATCGCCTAGGATCACGTTGCCTGAAGCATCGGTTGCGGAATTGCGTTCCAGATGGTGTTGGCCAGCGCCTTCTGCTGTGACAATAACAGCATGGCCACGGCTGCGGAGCCGTTTTTCCACAGCAGGATAGAGTCCTCCTTCGCCTTCGAGGGTGAAGTTGGCCTCGGGAATCAGCACGAAATTGACCTCTTTGAGCGCCAAGGTTGCCTGGGCTGCGATGAATCCGCTTTCCCGTCCCATCAATTTGACCAGGCCAATGCCGTTGGGAACGCCTGTGGCTTCGGTGTGGGCGCATTCGATGGCTTCGGTTGCCTTGTACACAGCGGTTTCAAAGCCAAAGGATTGGGGGATAAAGTTGATGTCGTTATCAATGGTCTTGGGGATACCGATAACCGCCATCTTGCGGCCACGCTGTTGGACGACATTGCTGATCATCTGTGCGGCTTTCATGGTGCCATCGCCGCCGATGACAAAGAGCACGTTGATATTGTTCCGTTCCATGGTATCCACAATATCTTCGCCATCTTGTGGTCCACGCGAAGAGCCAAGAATCGTTCCCCCAAAGAGATGGATGTCAGAGACTTTTTCCGGGGTCAGTTCAATAAATTGGTGCTGGAACGTGTGGATAAAGCCCTCAAGCCCATAGGGGATACCGATAATGGAAGGAACCTTGTAGGCATGGTGTGCTTCCATGACAATGGCACGGATGACATCGTTGATACCTGGGCACAGACCGCCGCAGGTGACAATGGCGCATTTGGTTTGGGTGGGATTGAAATAGAGTTTTTTTCTGGGACCTGCTGCTTCCAGAGAGAGAATTTGTGGCTCAATCTCTTGGCTGCAGTCTTTGTCCACAAAGACCTGCACCTGCTTGTCATCGTCCAGGCAGTTGTAGGGAAGAGGGTTGTCGATTTTTCGGAGTCCAAGGGTATTAATGACGGTATTGATGCTCATGCGCACACGCTTCAGCGTTTTCCACGCTGCCTTTTTTGTTCGTTGGCTTGAAAGTCAACGTGTTTTTGAACTGTTCCCTGCACACAAGAAATGCTCTTATTGTGAGCAGGGAAAAGAATCGTTGATACAGCACAAGGGTATGTTAATGTGAAGAGTCGTAAGGGAAAATAGTATTTTTTCCCCGTAAAACATCTATCAAAAATTCCTTTGATAGAATGCTTTCAGGAACATATTGAAGGGCATTTGCATTATTGCGAACAGCAGTTAGACAAACAGGATATGTCTTGTATTTTTCAGGAACTTTTTTAAGCATTTGTCCACGTATTGAGACCTCTTCAAGCCAGTCATCTTCATCCCAATCTTTTGCATAATCCTTTATGTATTTTGGATAGTTGTTGATGAAGGATTGCATGTGCTGTGCAGAATAAATTGGAATACACTTTTTCTTTCTATTCATATCAGGAATTTGAGAAGAGAGAAAAACAACATAATGAGGATTATATTTTGTGCAAAAGTATTTCATGCTCTCTGATGTATGAATATTTGATGCTTTCACTTCAACAGGAATAATTTCTTCACTGTTTTCTATGAGAAAATCAATTTCATATTTATTATCACTCCAGCAGTAAATCATATTTTGATTGAGCGTAGAGAAGAGTTCTTGTGCAACAAATTGTTCAGCTAGTATGCCACGAATATCACTTGTGTCTTCATTTTTATTAAAGTAATTTTTCTCTGAAAAAATTGAAAGGAGAGTAGAAAAAAGTCCTATATCGAGAAGTGTAAGCCGGAAAACTCTATTTGTTGTATAGAGACCAAGGGGATGTTTTTTCCCCTCATCAACTTGATAGACGGGAATGATAAGGCCACAATCTTCGAGCCAGGACAGAGGAAGACGGTATTCTCGGCCTTTGACGCCGTCCATCACAATAGAAAAATTGAATTTTTTACTTCCTTTTCGTCGGATACACTGATTGGGGATACTACGCCAGAGTTCTTTGAGTCGGAGACTTGTCGGAGCATCGGTGTATTTACTAAAATCTTGCTCATACATTGCAAGAATTTTTTTCTGATTTTCACGAACTTGTTTGAGATCTTTATTTTTGATATAGTTTGCAACAACAGAAGGCATTCCTCCGATGTATGTATAGATCTGGTATAAATCTAAAAGATGAGCATGGTCAGATGAAGATATAGGTTGTAAGCCTTTTATGGTATCTACGAGATCTTTTTTATCTAAAGCAATGAGAAATTCTTCAAAATCGAGTGGGAAAATTCTATAAGTATCTGCATTACTTGGATATGATGTCCCTTTATGCAAGGCAATTCCCATTAATGAACCAGCAGTAATGATATGAAAATCTAATATATCTTCGGTAAAATATTTTATTCGAGCAAAAACTTCTTTGCAAAGTTGAACTTCATCAAAAATAACAAGAGTGTCTTCTGTAATAGGTGTATTAAATTTTTTCTCTAAGAGATCTTTTACAGCAAGACTCCCTGAGGTATTCTTAAGCGTAGTGGAAAGGTCTGTATCGTTCTCGAAATTTATATAGAGAGTCTTTTTAAAATATTCTTCTCCAAATGATTTAAGAAGCCATGTTTTCCCTACTTGTCTTGCACCAGTAAGAATAAGAGGATAGTTGTTGTCTTGGATGTCTTTTTTCCAAGAAAGAAGCTTTTGTATGGCTTTTCGGTACATTTTTCTTCCTTGGTTTTGTGTCGTTGATTATTATTCCAGAGGTTGTCTCCCTCTCTCCATAGAGGCTGAGAGAGTATGACAAAACAAATGAAATAGTAATATCCTTTGTGTGACGTTTTGATATGAAAAACCTCCCTGCAGAGTGCAAGGAGGTTTAGACACATACGAAATTCTGGTAAATGATATGTTAGCCTTTTTTAAAAAAGAGCAGCTCAATAGCCTGTTGCTCATTGATATAGCGTGGCTTTGTGAGAATGGTGGTCTTGTCGAAATTGCCATCGACGAGTTTGTAGCCAAGGGTGGGAACGTCAATAGGAAGCATGGCGTATAAGATGCCATTCAACAGGCAAATGGGTTTCGTGTCGTAGAGAATATACTTGATCCCTTCGAGCGCATTGTGGGATACGGAAGTATGGGGAAAATAAAATTCCTGCGGAGCATCATCACGGGGAATTTGCTGTTCAGGTTGAACAACCGGTCTCGGAGTTTTGCGCTGTGACTTGGCGATCTGTTTCCATTTGGAACGATTGGCGAAAAGGTCAGAACTCACAGAAATCTCCTTTATCCAGCGTCAGCAGGGATCCGACGCAGATGTGTTCGCGCGGCCTTTTTCTTTGTTCAGCTGTGACGAAAAATGCTAAGCATAAAGCATGCTCGATGTCAAGAACGAATGGGGCATTTTTTCGTGTGCCTTGTTCGTTCGCAAAAGACATGGTACAAGGACTTTGGTTTTCGACATGACTGTTCTGGGAGGGTGTGTTTTTGTGGCTGTGTATGGCGTAAAAATCCATGTCTTTGGGCAATCTGTCTATTATACTGCCAGCGAGGATTTGCATCGAGGAGACAAGGTGCTTGTGCGCGAAGACGAGCGTTTGTGTCTGGCAACCGTCACCCAAGGTCCATTGGAAAAACGGTCGTTTTCCGATCCAAGCCGGCTTCCCTCTATCATTCGCCCCATGAATGCCAACGATTCCCAGCATGCGATGGAGAATGCGCGTCTTGCCAAGGCGGCCAACGCGTTTTGCCGCCACTGCATTATGCTACGCAAGCTCGATATGAAGCTGGTCTGTGTTGAGGTGTTCTTTGATCGGAGCAAGATCATTTTCTTCTTTACCGCTCCAACCAGGATCGATTTTCGGGAACTGGTCAAGGATCTTGTGCGCCAATACCATACCAGGATAGAGCTTCGGCAGATTGGGGTTCGGCACGAGACGCAGATGATTGGTGCCATCGGCAATTGTGGCATGATTTGCTGCTGCAAACGCTATTTGCGTGGCTTTGCTCCTGTCACCATCCGCATGGCCAAGGAGCAGAATCTCTTTCTCAATCCTTCGAAGATCTCTGGCAGTTGTGGGCGGCTTTTATGTTGTCTTTCCTACGAGCAGGAAAACTACGACAATTTCTTCAGCAAATCGCCGCGTATCGGGAAAAAGTATCCCAGCAAATACGGGCTTTTAAAGGTGATACGCACCAATCTCTTTCGCAATACGGTCTCCTATGTGAATGAGGATAATGTCGAGCGCGAAATGTCTCTCGACGAATGGGTGCAGCTTGTGCCACAAAGCCACGAAGAACATACGCAGGATTTTGAGAGGTATCCCGACAGCCTCAAGGGGGATGATCTCTATATGGATGCCCCTATTGCTGATCTTGACGATTTGTCCTATGCCGAGGGCGAGGACTTTGTCCCCATGACCCCGTTTTTCGACCAAGAAAACAAGGCAAAGAGCAAGAAGAAAAAAAAGAAGAAAAAGCACTGAGCCGTTTCTTTTCACCGATTGGGAGGATCGTTTGAACCGCTTTTATATTACAACACCAATTTACTATGTGAACGCACGACCGCATCTGGGGCATAGCTACAGTACGATGGTCGCCGATGCCTTGGTTCGTTTGCACAGGCTGCAGGGCGAAGAGGCCTTTTTTGTCACCGGTTCTGATGAGCATGGCGATAAGATCGTGCAGGCGGCGGAGAAGGTGGGCAAGGATCCCCAGAGCTTTGTGGATGAGATCAGCCTTCTGTTTCAAACATTGTGGCCACAATTAGGCATTGAAAACTACCGTTTTGCCAGAACAACCGATCCAGCCCATGCCAAAATTGTACAGGATCTGTTGCAGAAGGTCTATGATGCGGGCGATATTTATTTTGGCGAATTCAGCGGGCATTACTGTTATGGCTGTGAGCGTTTTTATACGGAAAAAGAACTCGTCGACGGTCTCTGTCCCCAGCATCTGACAAGTCCTGCCCTGATCAGCGAGAAGAACTACTTTTTCAAGATGTCCAAGTATCTTCCGTGGCTGAAGGAGTATATCGAAACCCATCCCGATTTCATCCGTCCGGAACGCTATCGCTCCGAAGCCCTTGGCATGCTTGAGGCAGGGGCGTTGGATGATTTGTGTATTTCACGCCCCAAGACGCGGCTCACCTGGGGAATCGATCTGCCCTTTGACCACAACTATGTCTGCTATGTCTGGTTTGACGCGCTCTTGACCTATATTTCTGCGTTAGGCGGCCCTTCAGGGACTGATTTTGCCACATTTTGGCCTGGGGAACACTTGGTTGCCAAGGATATCTTGAAACCGCATGCGGTCTTTTGGCCTGCCATGCTCAAGTCCATGGGGCTTCCCCTCTACAAGCATCTCAATGTCCATGGCTACTGGCTTTCCCGCGATACCAAGATGTCTAAATCATTGGGCAATATCGTGGATCCGAAAGCGATGGCTGACGCCTACGGCATTGACGCGTTCCGCTATTATCTGTTCCGCGAAATGCACTTTGGCTCGGATGCGAGTTTTTCGGAAGAAAATATGGTTGCCCGCATCAATGCCGATCTTGCCAATGATCTGGGCAATCTCTTCAGTCGGGTGCTCGCTATGGCAGCCAAATACTGCTCATCCCGTGCGCCGAAGATGGGGACGCTGACGGAAGAGGACACGGTTTTGGTGGATCTTTGCTCGCACGCCATGCAGAATTTTCTGCAGCTTTTTTCCGCGATTAAGTTTGCCGAAGGTCTGGAATCGTTGTGGGAATTTGTGCGAGCCTTGAACAAGTATGTGGACAGCCAGGCACCTTGGGCCTTGGCCAAGAAAAACGAGACAGAACGGCTTGCAACGGTTATGGCCGTACTCTTGGCAGGCATGCGCAAGATCGCTCTCTGTCTTTGGCCTGTGATGCCTACGGCAAGTTGCACCATGCTGAAGCAGCTGGGGATCGATGTTGATACGCAAACCGTGCCCTGTTCCATGGACTATGAATGCACGCATTTTGACGCGCTTCCCGAAGGCCAGGAACTCGCCCTCAAATCCAATATCTTTCCGCGCAGAGAAAGCAAGGACGAAAAAAAGGACAAGGCAACGAAGAAGGAGCAAAACGAGGCAAAGGCGGAAGAGAATACGACCATCGATATTGGGGCGTTCCACGCGCTTGATATTCGGGTCGGAACCATTGAGCAGGCTGAAAAGCATCCGAATGCCGACACCATCTTGGTTTTGCACATCGATTTTGGATCGCTCGGTGTTCGGCAAATCCTCTCTGGCCTTGCTGCGTACTACAAGCCGGAAGAGCTCGTTCACAAGCAGGTTGTGGCCTTGCTCAATCTCAAACCCAGGAAGATCCGGGGTCTTGTCTCAAACGGTATGGTTTTGACCGCAGAAAGCGACGGCAAGGTGGTTTTGCTTTCGCCTGAGCACCTTGTCGACAATGGCGGGACTGTGGGCTAACATGGATAAGCAGGGGACAGTTTGTCCCCTGCTTGAAAGAATTTATGCATCCATGCGTGCCCGCTTTTCAAAGAGGGTTTCGTAGGTTGTTTCGAGATTGCGGGTAAAGGTGTCCACATCCATCAAGGGCGAGGCCTGCATCATCAAACGGAGGCGTTGGCGCAAGGCGATGAGCAAGTCGGTATTGGCTGCGAGACCCAAGGCTATTGAGCAATAGTCTTCCTTGCTTTTGGCCACAAGTTCCCGAAGATCGATTTGGCTGAGAATGGCTTCTCCCTGGCGACCGATAGGGCTGTTTCCTGAAAGCGTTACAAGGGGAACCCCCATCCAAAGGGCATTGCAGGATGTCATGCCGCCACCAAAGGGGAAGGGATCGAGCGCAATATCGACCTTGGCGTATTCTTCAAGCATGGCGTGGATGCTACTCCATCCTGAAAAGAGGATGCGTTGCGGGTCAATGCCTCTGAGTTCAAAGGCGAGGCAAAAATGCTCACGAAGCGTTCTATCGCGGAGCGTCTTCCACTTGAGCAAAAGCCGGGATGAAGGCAGCTGTTTGAGGATGTTTGCCCACACATCGATAACGTCGTCGTTCAGCTTATGGGTATGGTTGAAGCAGCCAAAGGTGATAAAGCCGTTTTCCACGCAGGGGGGATTGGGGGCGCAGGCTGGTTCTTCGGTTAAAGGTTGGTAGCAAAAGCGGATATTGGGCAGTCGAACGATCGGCTCGACAAAGTCAGCCTCTGTGCCCTCTGGCGCATGCCAGGCATCCATAAGCACGCCATCGAAGCACGAGAGGCCTGTTGTTCCCCAATAGCCAAGCCAGCTGAGCAGAACAGGGGCTGGTTCCCTGGCAAAGACGGGCAGTCTGGTGTTTGTGGTAAAGCCAGAGAGATCGACCAGAACATCGATATTGTCGGCTCGGATTTGGGCTTCCAATTGGTCGTCATTGAGAGAGCTGACAGAACGAAGAGTGCAGCATTGTTTGGCAATGGCTTCGATCGGATTCTCGGTGCTTTCGGCTGTATTGTAGGCGAAGATTTGCACACGTTGTGTATCATGGGCAAGAAGAACACCCGAGAGGAATAAGCCAACCGGATGCAGGGCGAAATTCCCCGAGACATAGCCTATGCGCAGCGGGGTATCGGGGTGCAGGCGCGCTTTTGGGCGATGGCTCCGAGGGATGGGGATGGTTTTTGCCCAACGTTCGGCCAGAGCCTTGCAATCCGCAGGGGTTTTTGCGGGATTGTCGCTTGCGTGTCTGAGCAAATAGATCCACACCTCCTGGTTGTCAGGAAAAAGACGCAACAATTCCTGATCAATGGTGTCGGCGTTTTTATGATCGCCCATATCATTGGCAATGACGCCAAGCAGAAAGAGTGCCTGTCTCTTGGTGAGGCTGTTGACAATATCCTGGGCTGTGTTTTTTTGAAGGATCTGCTGGTAGAGATACTGTGCATCTGATGCAAAGCCCAAGATTTTGAGGGTATCGGCGATTTTGAGATAGTGGGGAAGAGTGGGCGATGCGTCTGGTGTATTCGCACAAATTTCCTGACACAGATAGTGCGCATCAGAAATAAAGCCCATATGGCTGAGGGTATCGGCGATTTTGAGATAATGGAGCAGATTGGGCGATGAGCCCTCTTGGAGGGCAAGAAGAAGGAGATCAGCCCTGGCTGCGTTTTGGTCAAGACTTGTATCGTTTTCTTGGATGGCCTGGATGCGCTGATCAAAAGCGGTGTCGTTTGTGACTGCTTCGAGAGATGTCATGGAGAATCCGATAGCGTTAGGGTAAAAAAAATGTACTCCCTGAACCCAAGAAGTACATGACGTTTTTTTCCAACAAGGAATGAGGCTATTTGTTTTCGCTGAAAATGCGTTCCAGAGATGCCTGATCGAGCGGCGTGAGGTTAAAGCGCATGCCAGCTTCATCGAGAATGGCGTGGAGATCTTTGGTGGGATGGGCGTTGCGCTGTTCGTTGATATATTCTGCTGCTTTGCGGACAAGTTCACTTTGGGACACAACTGTTGCCATTATGCTTTCTCCGTTGCGGTTTGCCAGAAGCTCCTTTGCTTGCACAGGAGGGGCAAAGGATCCTTTTTATGGAATAGCGATGTACTACCTCACATGCCAGTCGTTGTAAAGGACGCCGTGTTTGCCCATTGTTTGGGATGATGGAGAGCGGGTCGCAAAAATTGCAGGGGCGGCAATCCTATGCTACAAGGACGATATGTCGACAGGCTTTTTGTGTGCTGCTCGTTGTTGCTTGAAGGTAGGGTGTCGGGGAAGTTATGCATATTGATGTTCTTGTTCCTTTTTTTGTCGTTTTTCGCAATGAAGATCTCCCCTTATGGTTGTCAATAGCGCTTATTGGAATAGGATTTCTCTTTTTCCTGTGGTACGCCTTTCATGTCTATACGCCTGTGTACAAGAGTTTGCACAGCGCTGTGCATGCCTTGGATGCGATTCTTGGCAAGCAGGAATTGTATGCGAAGTTTGACACCATCGACGATGTCTTTAACCGTTCCTTGTTGAAGCAGAACTGGGATGGTTTTAAGGAGACCTTTATCTTCCCAGGCAAATTCGACGAAGAAAAGGTCATTCGGCACACCATTCGCCCCTCCACCTACTTTAATTTCGAAAACCTTTCGCAGCAGTATAATATCAGTTTCTACCAGGCCTTTCCCAATATCGTGGTGGGCGTAGGACTCCTTTTGACCTTTTGTGGCCTGGTTTCCGCTATTTATTTGACCGGGGAGAGCATTTCCTCGGTGCATGCTGACGAGTTTGCCACCCACACGGGCAGTTTGAAGAATGCTCTGGATAGCCTTTTGCGCATTGCGGCCTTCAAATTTCTGACATCCATTGCCGGTCTTATCACCTCCATTATTCTGAGCATTGAGATACGCATCTGCAATGGGAGGCTCAGAAACGAGTACAGCCGATTGAACGCGATCTTGGAGCGCAATCTCCAGTACGAGAGCCAGGAACACCTTATTTTAACCCAGCAGACCATCGCGCTTCGGCAATTGGATTATCTGCGCAAGCAATCTGAGCAGTTTCAATCCTTTACCACCACCTTTGCCCATGAGACAGCGCAAAAAACAGCCTTGGCCATCAACAGCGTGGTCAAACTCCATGCGGATAAGCTCTATGCGCGGATAGATCCTGCCATAGCCTTTATGGGGGAATCCATTGGCAAAGCAGCGGATCAGGCCATGACCCAGCTGGTCAGGGATTTCAGCGCAGCCCTGCGTTTTGAAGCCAGCAACGCCATGGAAAATCTCGTGCAGGCTTTGTTGGAGTCCCAGCAGGCGCTTGAGGCTGTCTCCAAGAACGTCAAGGAAAGCGGAGAAAGTCTTGCCTTGATGCTGGCAGAACTGGGTGCTTTTGAGCGGCAAAGCCGAGAAGAAATCCACCAGCAGGCCGAAGCCAGCATGGGGGCAATGGCTGAGCAGGTGAAAACATGCGTTGAGACGCTTGAGAGTCGTCTTGAAGAGGCGGCGGAAAAACTTGCTCGGTCAGGGGACGATGTGTCTGCAACCTTGGTAAAGAGTGCCGATTGCTGGACAGCATCGAGTCAAAACAATGCCAAGGCCTTTGAAAAGACCATGACAGAATCGCTTGCGCCTTTGCAGAAAACCATTGAAAATGCCCAGGAGCATCTGCAAGCCTTTTCCGGTAGCTTAGATCAGGCGGGAGCGTCGTTTGCCGCTGGGGTTGCCAGTGCTTGTCAGGATTTTTCAAACGCAGCAAGATCGTGTACAATGCAGCTTATGGCAAGCCAAGATGGGCTTGTTGCGACGAGTGAAACACTCGTTCGCAAGCGGGCGGATATCGATGAGCAGATACGAAAGACCATGGACAAAGCCATGGAGCAGTTTGCAGCGCTCTCAGTCCAGGGGGAAAAGCAGATTGCGGACAAGACAGCCTTTGTCGAGCAATCCTTTGCATCCTTGGGGACAACGTTTGCCAAGGGGATGGAGGACAGTCTCACCACGATGAAGGGGCTGCAGGAGAGTCTGCAAAGTCAGCTTGAGACCACGATCAAGACCTTTGCCACCTCATTAACCGCCATCTATGCGGATTGTGCGGCAAAATCGCAGGAGAGTGCTGATCGGCTGTTTGCAGCAAGCAGTGAGATTGCGGGCACCATCGAAGAATCGGTGCAGCAATCCCTGGCGCACATGGAGCATGTGGATTCCCTTGTTCGAACCAATGTGGAAAACCAGCAAAAGCAGACGCAGGCGCAGCTGCAGGAAATCGTGGCAGGCATTCGGGAAGGATTGCGCGAAAATCTCCAGCTTTTACAAGATGAAGCGGCCTTGTTAACCCAGCAGACCGTCAATGCCAGGGATACCATGGCGCATGTTGAAGAGCAGCTTTGTCAAAGCATTGGCTTTAGTTGTGATGCTTTCAAAGAAACGGCAGAGCAGGTTATAACGCGGGCGCAAGAGGGAGCTTCCTCGGTACACGCAAGCTTTATTCAAAGCAGTGAAAGCATGCAGGAAAAGATGCTGAGTTCTCTTTCCAACACCAAGACCCTCTTCTCCCATGTTGAAGAACGGTTGCAAGAACTCTCCCAGGTCTGTGTCAGGCTAGCGCAGTCCTTGGAATCGGTGAATACGCTTTCCGAAGAAGCTATCTCCAAGCAACAGGATCGGATGGATGCAGCGTATTCCTTGGTTGCGGAAAAGGTGCCAAGTGCCTTGTTCGCGTTAACCCGGGAATACGAAGCCTTGCTCAAATCGACCACGGATGGGCTGAAGGGAATGCCAATAGGAGCGAAGCGATGGGAGGGAAAGAAGGACAAGCGGCATAGGACATATGAGCGTATTGTGCGGAGGGGCAAGCAGCGGGTGAGCGGAAGTCTTCTGCGCAAATAGCGTTTTCCAGCGTACGCAATTGGATATTTGGCACAAAATTTGAATTGTTTGAAGTGATAGGCAAAGGCGTGAGGTTAGAGACGCAACGGATCGGGTATGAGTGAAAGCCGACTTGCCAGGGAATCGAGGGATGACAACTATTTTATCCCCATGACGGATCTTCTGATAGGGGTGTTGTTCATCTTTATTATCATCATTATGGCGATCATGCTGAATATCGATGAGCTTGAGAATTCGAACAAGGATGAAATGGAGAAAAATGCCGGGCTGACGCGGCGGCTTGAGCGGATGAGCGTGATCAACGACGAACTCAAGCAGAAGATCCATGAGCTCTACGCGATACTGACCACCAAAGAGGCAAGGCTGATTGTCTTGACCGAAGAAAATGAGACCTTGCGCAAAGTGGGTTTGGAAGAGAAAGAGAAGTATCTCCAGAATATCCTGAATCTCCAGAACAAGATTAACAAATTTCTCGCTATATCGAACAACATCAAGAAAGAGCTGCTTCAAAAAGTGCAGGCACGGATGAAGCAATTGGGCTATCCGACGACGATCGACACTGAAAATGGTATTTTACGTTTGCCGGATAATGTGCTATTCCAAAGTGGTGAGTATGTGGTTACAGAGTCGGGACAAAAAGTACTTGATGTTTTGACCAATGTATTAGAAGATGTCTTGCCAGCATACGTGTGGCAGCGGAAGGGTGGCGCATTGCAATGTCCCAGGGAAGCCTGTCTTGAAGCCATCTATGTCGAAGGGCATACGGACAAAAAGCCTGTGCAGGGCAATCTGCGAGGTGGTATTCGGTCGAATCTTGAGCTCTCCTCGGCGCGTGCTATTGTTACCTATCAATCCTTTGCCAAGCATGAACGTTTGAACAGTTTTGTGAACGGCAGGGGGGAGAAGCTGCTTGGGGTATGTGGCTATGGAGAATCAAGACCCGTGAAGCAGGGGGATAGCCAAGAGGATTTGAGTGCCAATCGGCGGATTGATATGCGCTTTTTGATGGAGGCGCCGAGGCTGGCAACAGAGAGTTTGGTGAAGGATATTTTGAAGTGAGATTATTGGGATTTTTTTGAGCAAGAAGTAAGAGGAAAACACCAGTTTTCAATTTTTTAGAGAGACATTTTGGTATAGATTGTGCTTTAACGATATTTATACTTACGACGCCAAAGATCTTCTTCTTTCCTTCTTGGGCAGTGGCATTATTGGGTATCGCTAAAAGAATTGCTAAAGACGATTTCATCCGTTGCGAGTATAGTCTATGCTTCACGACGGTAATCAGAAAGGACGCAATAAAGTCAAGAAGCAGATGCCCTGACAGGGATTTCATAGTGTATAGGTGAACGGGAAGAAATTTGGCATAGTTCTTTTCGTAGTCAAAGTAGTCTGTTCGGCGTGTTGTCGAACAGACTACTTTGGCAGAACCTGCTTTGGTGGTAAATCTCGGTTTTGTGCCTGGTAAAATTCGTCTGTAGTCATCTTGGCGAAAATTTTGGACGTGAGCAGATGATCAGTCTTACAACTTTTCTGGGCTTTATGTGAGGTCGTTTAATTAAAACGTACACGTTGTAATTAAAACGTACACTGGGCAAAAATTTTAATTAAAACGGTAAATAGCCCCCCTTCGAGGGGGTTTTTTTAATTAAAACGGTAACTGGCTTGACTTTTTTTTAATTAAAA
>JAFSVD010000060.1 GCA_017450275.1 Desulfovibrio sp.
CATTTTGTCACGCCATTATAGATTACAATCGGAAATATCACAGGAAGAAGTTCATTAGACTTAACAACGCCACTTCGAATTAAATCCATTCTAAGCTCCCCGACATATTCATCAATACGGGCAGCCATATAGTAAACATTAGCTCTCTGAAATTCAGTCAAAATATAAATATAATAGCATTTATTATCTTTTGTACGTAAACGCCAAATCAAATCATCTCGAAGTTCACTAAATTGAGATGATATAAAAGAGTCAGGTTGTCTTTCTAAAGAATCATAGTCAACTATTTCAACAAACTCTTTAGGAAAAAATCCATCAATAAGATCCTTAAATGCTTCCTTGAATCCAAAAATACGTTTATATGTAGAGTTGTGAATTTGACCTAAACCATCAATAAGATTCATAGGAACTGGAATAGGAATAAACAAAGACTCTCTTTTTCTTTTCTTTCTCCTTTTATTCTTTTTCTTAATACTCTGAATTGATTTTGGAAAAGGAACCTGCTTTTCTTCCTTAACCATAGATTTAATAAAGTTATGCAGATCATTCTCTGCATTATCCATTGCCTCATTAATTGTCTTTCCGTTAGATTTAACATCTGGAAAATCACAAAAAACTGCTGAATAGCTTTTGCTATCATAATCATAAAATATTTCAACAACATAATATATACATCTATTACTCATAACGCTTAATTCCCAAAAAATTGTACAAAAAATCTAAATACATATAAAAACCAATCTTAACCGTCTTATTCCTCTTCGAGCTGTTTATTGAAGTGGCGCCCTCAACATAGCTCTTAAATGTCACTATTGTCAAGTTCGGCTAAAATCCCCCAAAAAACGTTGTTTCGCTTGTATGCCAGCCCCCTTCCGTACTCGGCAATCACACTGAAATACATATTGGGGCTTTTTCCTATGGAGTACTCATCTCGTCCAACAGGCTTGATTATCTGCCAGGCAAAAGTCAAAAAGCGTGAGATACGAACCCGAAACAGCCAAGCTCCATAGGAGGCACAAAAGGTTAATTTCCGAGATATGGCCAACAAGCTGGTCTTCCGAGGGTCAACGAACCGCTCAAAAGGTACCAATACCGGCTCGAGTATGCCACTGGTTTGCAGCTCTTGCGAGATACAAAGGGTCTGCTCCCCGATCATCCTGCTACGCCAATGCCACAATATCAATCATTGATGCGACAAAGTATAGTATACTTCTCAATTCCTGACAACACAAAATAGGGCATTTTTGATATACAATTTTGGAATGAAGGCCTCAATTTCACCAAAGCCTCTCTCCTCCAAGCATCACACATCCTGCCACACCCCCCTCTCCTGCGACTTCCTGTGACCTCCTTAGACCATCAGGTCATGCTGCTACTCACTCCTTAAAGGACACTCGATAAAGTCTTCACTCACTTGCGGAAAAACCCCAAGAGGTCTATGCTGTTTGTGTAAATCTCTCAACGAAACTCGCCTGTCTTTGAATGCATTGATCCCGGGAGTTTCTATGAAATCCTTTGATTGCAAAATGTGTGGCTCATGCTGTGAAGGCAAGGGGGGTATTGTCTTAGGTCCGCGAGACCTCGCCCGCCTCGCCACCCATCTCCGTCTCTCCCAAACCGAGGTTATTGACAAATTTGGTCAATCATCAGGCACGAAGATACGGCTTAAAAATGGCGATGACGGATTCTGTATTTTTTTTGCCAAGGAGAAAGGCTGTGCCGTGCATACGGCAAAACCCGATATCTGCGCAGCATGGCCGTTTTTTAAAGGCAATCTCGTGGACAAGGAAAGCCTCCATATGGCGAAAACGTTTTGCCCTGGTATCAATCCCGATATCTCCCATGAAGATTTTGTCGAAGAAGGGATGGCCTATCTGAAAGCCAACCATCTTCTTGCCGACGATTCGACTCGTGAGGCCAATGCCCTCATCCTCTGAACGCTCTTCTTGCATACTTTTTCATCCAATCAAAAACTCGAACTCTGGGATAAACCGAGACTCCACTCATGCGACGCAAACCTGGCAATCTCTCTCTCAAAGACTGTTATGTCATTCTCAATATCCCCAAGGACGCAAGTCTTGAGGATGTGAAGCATGCCTATCGCGTACGAGCCTTTGAACTCCACCCGGATCTCAATCCCAACGATCCTGAAGCAAGCAAGAATTTCCAGCTGCTCAATGAAGCCTATGTCGCGCTCTCAAGCGTTCTCAAGGCGCAAGGCGCTCCAGAGACGGATTCGGAGCAGGCCAAGGAACAAAAAACCAAGACAACAGAGGATAAACGCCGCGAGCAGGCTGACCAGGCCTATCAGGAACAGGATGTTCTGAGGGATCTGCTCAATGATCCCTTTGCCAGACGCGTCTTTGAAGACATTTACAGTGAACTTTCCAAAAAACAGACAGCGAAAGAGCCTGCTAAGGAACATGAACCCGTTCGTCCGAAGCCCAATCCCCAGCCTGCCGCCCAACCCAAGGCACAGCATAAGCCTGTGACGCCCACTTCATCCAAAGGCCAATCCATCATCCCTCCCAAAGAGCAAACAGAAAAAGGCGTGGGCAATTTCTTTAAAGGGTGGCTCAAACACCAAATCGACGATGAACTCACGCTGACCATCCCGCAAGCATCCTTGGCACCCGGCCGCAGAATACGCCTTCAAATCCGTCATGGCATTTCCAATGAATTGAAAACCATTGAAGTGACCATTCCGAAAGACTTTGTGCGAGGAAAACCCATTCGCTTAAAAGGTCTTGGCAAACATATAGGACCGCTCAAGGGGGATCTCTATCTTTTTCTCCAAGGGGTCTAAGGCAAAAAAAAATCCCCATCTGCGTCATCGCAGTGGGGAAGAACACCGTGATCAAAAACACGACTTAAAGAGAGCTTGCCATAAGCTCATAGAGCCCATCTTTTTCTGTGACCTGCAACGCAAAGGTCTCCAGAGGGCTGTTGGAGTCGTCGAACGTGACAACACGAGGCCGAACCGAACAGAGTTCCTTGGGATCGGCAATATATTCAACACAACTAATGATCAAGGGATCGCCGATCTGACAGGTTCGTGCGGCAGCGCCGTTCAAGATACAGCAACGGGAACCTGCTTCTCCTGTCATGACATAGGTGGAAATCCGTTGTCCGTTGTTCTTATTCCAAATATAGACAAATTCAAGCGGGTAGATGCCCGCCTCTGCACAGACAGTGGGATCCAATGTGATTGATCCATGATAATTGAGATCACATCCTGTCACATGAATGCCGTGCAATTTTGCTCGAAGTATCTGTATCATGCCTTAATAGGCTCCAATGTATTCATCCATATCCGTGACTTGCGAACTTTTCCGACTGACCCAGTACGCTGCAGCCCAAATCATGAGAGCAGTGGCCTGGGTGTCGTTGAGGCTCTTGATCTTCGAATCGAGGCTTGTCCGAACCGCACCGTATTTTTCATGCACACGCGCCACTTCACAGGCATCGCTTATACGCAAAAGCAGGTAGGAGGTACGGGCGTTTTCTGGCTGCAAACGCACATCTTTATGCGCCTCAATAATAGCCTTTAATTCGCTCTCTGCAAAGGTCTGCTTGATCATCGAAATAGCGCGGAAAAACGTATCAACCGCCCATGGTAATATAAATTCCGCACCAGCACTTTTGGTGCGGAAATACTCTTTGAGCCAACGCTCTTGATCCAGGTTTATGCGTGCAGCAACTTGTGGCATGATTCCTCCATGATAAACGACCTTTCGTCTCAAGCAGACTTCTTGCTCCAGAGACCGCTCACCCGACTCTCTCGCATCCACTGGCCTTGCCCTTTTCCCAAGCCCAGGAGTGGAGCCGGCTGCCATCAAGAGCGAGTGTAGAAAAAATGTACAGTTTCTGTATATGCTAACCAGCAATTGCACGTTTGGCAAGTGCTTTGTTGCTGCCAAATAGTCCACGAGCTGTCTTGACACCTCTAGAGAAATTGAAGAAAACCATTGTGCTTGCATGACCAAAAAACAACAATCCGTGCTTCTTGGCGTTTACCACCAAGGAGACGACACAGGTTTTCAAACTCTTATTGGAGGTCGACCATGGATCAGCTTACCCTCCATCGTGCGATCATAAGTGTTACCGACAAAACGGGCTTGACCGATTTTGCCCAATTTCTCGTGGATCGACATATTGAGATTGTTTCAACAGGCGGCACCCAAAAGGCGCTTGAAAAAGCCGGCATTCCTGTCACTGCTGTGAGCCAGGTGACGGGCTTTCCGGAAATCCTCGGCGGCAGAGTCAAGACCCTCCATCCCCACATCCATGCGGGCATTCTGGCCAACAAGGACAATCCCGACCATATGAAGACGCTGGCAGACCTTGGCATCCGTCCATTTGATATGGTCTGCGTCAATCTCTATGATTTTGCCGGTGCTGTTGAACGCAACCTCTCTCTGGAGCAGGCTGTCGAAGAAATCGACATCGGCGGTCCCTGCATGCTCCGTGCCGCAGCCAAAAATTTCCACAGCGTTTTGGTTGTTCCTGGCGCCACATGGTATCCAGCGGTTGAAGAAGAACTGCGCACCAAGAATACGATCAGCCTGGAATTCCGTCAGAAACTCGCATCCCGGGCTTTTGACGCCACAAGCCGCTACGATGCTCTGATCACATCCTATCTGCGCCCCTAAAGGAGACACTCATTCCAAAAGTCGAAGGTAATCTTAAAGGACTGAAACCCAGTCAGCTCGATGCGCTCTCTCGCCTCTACAAACGCCGTTTTCCGACAGAACAACTCTATACCAGCGCACAAGCCCAGGAACTCAGTCTTCTTTCACGCGCTCTTGGCCGTCAGCTTGCCCTTTTGATCGACCGTCGGGGAAAAGTCGTGATGGTTTTGGCAGGCAATGCCGAACGCATCGTTATCCCTGAACTCGCCGGTGGCAAGCTGACGTCAGGGCGTCTTCGGGGTTTGCGTCTTCTCCACACCCATCTCAACGACGAGGGCGTAAGCCAGGAAGATCTCATGGATCTTCTCTTCCTGCGCTTAGACAGCCTGGCAGCTCTCACCGTCAATGCCCAAGGACAGCCAGGATTTGTTCAATACGCCCACCTTGACGCAAACCAACTCGATCCCCCCTATTCTCTCTCTCCCCTCACGCCCTGGGATACCTCTCCTGCCCCTCTTGCCACAACCACAGCGAATATAGAAGCCGCGTTTTTGCGCAAAACCGGGCAGGATATCGCCACAAGCCAACGGGCAATCCTGGTCTCTGTCTCTCCCCTGCCTCATAAAGAACAGGAACACAATCTGCACGAACTCGCCCAGCTGGCCAAAACCGCAGGCATTGCGGCAAAGGCCTCTATCATCCAGCGTAGCGCCACCATCAACCCCCGCTTTATCCTGGGCAAGGGCAAGATTGCAGAACTTGAGGTTCTGGCGCTTGAACACAATGCCGACACCCTGCTCTTTGACGGTGAACTCACCCCTGCCCAGCTGAACAATTTGGCAGAGGTCACCGAACGCCGTGTGCTCGACCGCACCCAACTTATTCTCGACATCTTTGCCCAGCATGCCAAAAGCAAGGCCGGCAAACTCCAGGTGGAACTCGCCCAATTGCGCTACCTCCAACCCCGTCTGGTTGGCAAAAACAAGGCGCTCGACCGTTTGATGGGGGGCATCGGGGGACGAGGACCTGGAGAGACAAAGCTTGAGACCGACCGCCGCAAAAACCGCGAACGCATCCGCATCCTGCGCAGAGAATTGGACACCATCGGTCAAAAACGCGCCTACCTACGCTCCCGCAGAAAGGAACGAGGGCTTCCGCTGGCAGCCCTTGTCGGCTACACCAATGCGGGCAAATCCACCCTCTTGAACGCCCTCTCCAAATCCCATGTCCTTACGGAAAACAAGCTCTTTGCCACCTTGGACGCTGTTTCCAGACGCCTCCGATTTCCGCAGGCGCAAGAACTCATCCTTGCTGACACCATTGGCTTTATCCGCAACCTGCCCGATGAATTGCTCGAAGCCTTTCAGGCAACCTTAGACGATTTGCACGACTGCGATCTCTTGGTGCATGTGGTTGATGCAGCCAATCCCTCCTTTGCCAGGCAAATCCAATCCGTCAACCAGATCCTTGAGAACCTCGAGGTTGCCCATATCCCAACGCTCTTGGTCTTCAATAAATGGGATGAAACCCCGCCTGACGTGCAAGAAATCATCCGCATCAGCTATCCCGACGGCATAGCCATTGCGGCAAAAACCCATATGGGGCTCAATACCTTGGAAGACCGCATTCTTGCTGCCATCTTTCACAAAGAGCAAGGCAGTTGAAGCCAAGCCCCGAAACGAGATGGTTTGCCTTCCCCCTGATGTACCAGCTGCGCTCAGCGTAAACGGAAAACACGTTCTGGCAGAGAGAACCATCAGAGATGGCACGCAAACCCCTGTTTCGGAAAGCATACGGGTATGCCAAACTATCCTGGCGCAACGAAAAAACGGGCTTTGTCAATCCCATACGCCCACAACTTCGTGGATAAACTGCAAACCCCGACCCACAAGGGGGTCGGGGTGATTGACTTGCAGGAGATGGGTGCTGTGCTCTCCTGTGAACACTGGGGCGTTTTGTCTTGCGGAAACCGTTAAATTGTCGTAGCGTTTTGGTTCTTTCTCTTGGGTACATTCCCCTCTGGGCTTTCGTCGAAACGTGTCTGCGTGGCGTACTGCCCAGCAACATCTTCCAAGGCAGCCCAACCGGTTATTCTCCATTTCTCCCCCTGCTTTTGTATCGCAAGCCAGGTCGTCATCTTGGTTGGTGACACAATGCGGGCTACGACAGCCTGCTTTGAAAGCGTCCTGATATCGGCATTGCGCAAGGCCGTCGGCACCCAAGGACAGCCGGTTTTCTCGCTCCTTGAACATTCCTGCACGAGCGCACCGGTTGAGACTTTTTTGACAAATTGCTGCTTGATCGAGTGTTCCACATCCAAGACATTGCCCAACAAATCCTCCATCCCCCCTATGCCAAGAGTGCGCCCCAGACGATCCAGGGTGTGGAGGGCGTCATTGGAATCGGTCATGTTCTTGATCTGGGAGAGGGCACAGGCCTTCAGATCAAACTGGTTCAAAAAGCCTTGAGCATCATTGTCCTCAAGCGCTTTGGCACATACCATGAGGCAATCTTTGGCTGATTGTCCCTGCGTACATCCCGCAATCCCCACCCAAACAAGCACACAAAGAACACACAGACACCTGACACCGTTTGTCATACTTCCTCCTGCTGTTTTTATCCAAATAAACCCAATACGCCCCTTTTTGCAAAAAGGACTTTCCATGAAAGTACTCATCATGTGCGGTGGAAAAGGAACACGGCTGCGCGAAGAAACCGCTGTCAAACCCAAACCCATGGTGGAAATTGGGGATCGTCCTGTGCTCTGGCACATTATGTCCATCTATGCAAAGTATGGGTTTACGGAATTTATTCTCCCCTTAGGCTATAAAGGCGAAGTCATTAAACAATATTTTCACGACTATGCCATGCGCAACGCCGACTTTACCGTGGATCTGGCTACCGGTGCTATCACCAGCTATCCCGGGGATCATATCGATTGGAAAGTCACCCTGGCTGACACCGGCCAGGAAACCCTCAAAGGGGCTCGCATCAAACGGGTGGAACGGTATCTGGGCGATGATCCCCAGTTCATGGTCACCTACGGCGACGGCGTGGCGGATATCGATATTGCCAAACTTCTGGCCTTTCACAATGCCCAAAAAACCATCGGCACCTTCACAGGCGTTCGGATGCCCTCACGCTTCGGAGCGGTTTCGACCGACGCGAACGGGAAAATTCTCTCTTGGGAAGAAAAACCGATGCTCAATGAATACATCAACTGCGGCTTTTTTGTCTTTGAACGCGCCTTTCTTTCCTATCTCTCAGCGGATGCTTCCTGCGACCTCGAAAAAGAACCCCTGACCCGCCTGGCCAAAGAAGGCCAACTCTCCATGTACCAGCATCCCGGCCAGTGGCAATGTATGGACACGCTGAGGGACAGCATTTTTTTGAACGATCTTTGGAATCAAGGGAAAGCCTTCTGGCTGTAGTGAGCGCAACAAGAGGATATCCATGTTTGCCAATGTCTTCAACGGAAAACGCGTCTTTATCACAGGCCACACTGGTTTCAAAGGCTCATGGCTTGCTGCCTGGCTGCTGCATCTGGGAGCCCAGGTTGCAGGATATGCCTGTGACATTCCAACCAATCCCTCGCATTTTGAAGCCATGGGTCTTTGTGCCCATATCAAGGATATCCGCGCCGATATCAGGGATCGGGATCGCCTCAAGCAAGCAATGCAGGAGTGGAAACCAGACATCCTCTTTCATCTGGCTGCCCAGGCGCTTGTGCGCACCTCCTATGAGGATCCCATCACAACCTTTGAATCCAACATGCTTGGCACCTTGAACGTGCTTGAAAGCATGCGCCATTGCCCAAGCATCCAAGCAGCTGTCATCATCACGTCCGACAAGTGCTACCGCAACGACGAACAGGTCTGGGGCTATCGGGAAAACGACGCCTTGGGTGGGCATGATCCCTATTCCGCCTCTAAAGGCTGTGCCGAAATCATAGCCCATTCCTATTTTTCGAGCTTTTTCCACAATGGCCCTCGCTGTGTCACGGTCAGAGCCGGCAATGTCATTGGCGGCGGCGACTGGGCAAAGGATCGCATTGTGCCCGACTGCGCCAGAGCGTGGGCAAAAGGAGAGCCGGTCACAATCCGCAATCCCCACGCCACAAGACCCTGGCAGCTTGTGCTTGAACCCCTCTCAGGCTATCTCCTTGTTGCCCAAAAGCTGCTTGTGCCTGATCCAAACACCCCCCAACTGCACGGCGAGGCCTACAATTTTGGACCTGATGCGTCGGTGCATGCCACGGTTGGCGATGTCGTTCAAGGCTTAGCCTACCACTGGCCTGGCTTTCAAAGCACCATGCTCCCCACAGAACAGACACAGGCCAAGGAATGCACCCTGCTCAAACTGTGCTGCGACAAGGCTCTTGCCCATCTCAACTGGAAAGCAACACTCACCTTTGAAGAAACAGTGCGTGAAACAGCGTTTTGGTACCATACCTATTATCGGGGCAATCAAAAATCCATGCTCGACTGCACGCTCGGCCAAATTAAGTCCTATGTGAACACCGCAGAACTTCGGAATCAACCATGGACCAAATAGAAACCATTCTTGAACCGACAGGCATTGAGGGAGCATTCACCCAACAGCTCGACATCCTCGATACCAAGGGAGGTCCTGTTCTTCATATGCTGAGGCCTTCCATGGCCATGCACAGTCATCTTGTATCCATGGGCAAAAGCATCCAGGAAATCTATTTTTCCGAAGTTCTTCCCAAAGCCGTCAAGGGCTGGAAGCGTCATCATGTGCAGCAGCAACTGTTTGCCGTACCCTTTGGACGTATTCTCGTTGTCCTCTACGACGGTCGCAGGGAGACAAAGAGCTCTGGGAAGGTTGTGGAGGTTGTGCTTGGCCGCCCAAACTATCGCCTGCTCACCATCCCCCCCATGGTCTGGTACGCCTTTGCCGCAGCAACAGACACTCCCTCCATCCTTTGCAATGCGGTCGACATCCCGCACAACCCTGAAGAAAGTGACCGGAAAGACCTCAATGATCCAGGTATCCCCTATCGCTTTCAAGCATAACCGACAAATACCTTTACAAAAAACCAGAGCCCTGAGTGCGATAGCAACCAGCTTCCGGCCTATACGAGCGAGCGGCAAACGTGGGCATTCTGTTCTTTGAGCATCCCCCCTTGCCTCTCGCTCAGATACGACTATGCTGCTTGTCCAAGAAGGAGTTTTGGTCGGTGGATTTTCTTCAAAATGAAGTGAAAGGACACCAAATTCTTTATATTGTCAGAAACATTTGCGCAACGTGACCACCATAAGTGCCATAAACTTTGTTGTTATAATAATGAGGAAAAATAATGCCTGACAATGAGAACAAAAAGAAAATAATTAAAAAGATTCCTAGAAAACCAAATAGGAGAAGTAGACCCAAGGTTCACGATGCGTTTCTTAAAATGTTCTATCGCTATCCAAAAGTTGTTTCAAGCCTTATTACTAAATTTATTCCAAAGGCGTTGATAGGTGAGTTTGATCCAAATTCACTTGAAAGACAACCAGATACATTCCATAACAGTAAACTTTCTGAAAGACGCGAAGATTTAATATGGAAAGTCAAGACAATAAATGGAGATGTTATATATTTGTATTTATTGCTTGAGTTTCAAAGCCAAAGCCTTTTCTTGATGCCATTTCGTATTTTAGAATACACAGCGTTGTTTATTTCCTCTTTTAAAAGAATCTGTAGAAGATGAGGATAATTTGAGTGCTCCGATCTTTAGGGTAGAACGTTGTAATACTGTAAATGAACTGCTGGATGAAATCTTAAAAGCTAATTTAATTCTTAAAGGCGAATTATATGACGAAATTCGTTTAATTTTTGATGATTATTTTTATGCCATTTTAACAGGCATAGATAACACAATTATTGAAACAACAGATTTAACCTCTGGGTGATCTTCGATGTTAATAGAAAGATTAAAAAAAAAAAAATTAATGTTGGAAAAGGAAAAATTTAGACAAGATATCTCCGCCTGTGCATTTTACCTGTTTCTTCGCGGATTCCGACTCACTGCTCGCTGACCACGAATGACGGCAAAATTCCAGATTTAGTGTCCTGACAAAAAACACATAGTCAGCTAGAGGAAGCTGTATTTCAACTTCCTTGCG
>JAFSVD010000061.1 GCA_017450275.1 Desulfovibrio sp.
AAAAATGCCATCTGAACTGAGGCTGATTACGAGCAAAAATATCCAACCACCTTAGTGGTGGGATATTTTTGGAGAACCGTAATAACACAACGACTCGTCTTTTGTCTTGCATCGTCAGACGATATCGTCTGTCCGTTCGCTCAAATGGCTGGTTATGTAGGAGCCCGATATTTTCTCAAGCGTTCCATAGCCTATACCCATGCCCGAAGCGATCGGCACAAAGCACCGGAGAAAATCCGAAAACAATGCTGGTTGACTGAACAGCAGCTTATACGTTGCATCGTGCGGTTTCTTCCCGGTTCTTTTCTTTTTGACCTGTTTTACAATTTTTTTTCGTTCCATGCTAGTCCTGTTGGGTTTGCATTGGGGGTATAGCACTCCACGCTGAATAGTGCAGAAACACGCTGCAGACATTCTTTTGACACATTGTGATAAAGCATCCTTTTTGAAATAGAGCTTTCTATAATTATGACAGACATATACTCGCAAACGATGAAATCTTCCATATCATCTTTTGGCGATACTCAATAATGCCTCTGCCCAGGAGGAAAGAAGAACCTCTTTGGCTGCGTACGTAAAGCAAGATAGACACGCATGGGGATGCCAGGTCATCCCAATTGGAGCGCGTTTTCGCAACATCCAGGTCGTTTTAGCCTTGGTTTCAGCCTATCTCACAAAAGTGAGCGTAGAATCGAACGTCGCTTGTACCATCCTGCCGAAATCCCTTCTTCCGTACCAAAAACGACCATTGGGGAGAGATGGCCAAAAATCTATCCTAGACACAACATCTTGTACCATAATTCTTTAAAGTATGGAAGAGAAAATTTTTCCCCAGGCCGATACTCCTTCCCCCCGCGTACATGCAGCCAAGACCCAAGCGATATTGAAATTCAACTTTGTCTTGCTTTTTTCCGCAAACTATGAAATGATATTGCTTTCCAATTCCAAGCATGTTTGCGTGCAGCACAACCGCGTTTTGGCTTTTTCTTGCTGCGAACCACATTCGGAGGCTTCTATGAGTATGAATCTGCGTGACCTGCCCGTTGGAAGAAAAGCAAAGATTATCACCGTGAATGCCAAGGGCGAAATGAATCGCCGTATTCGTGACATGGGCTTGATTCCCGGCTCCTCAGTGTCTGTGGTCGGAAAAGCCCCACTGCGTGATCCCATTGCCGTGCGTCTTTCTGGAGTCACAATTTCCCTTCGAAACAGCGAAGCCGACTACATTCGCGTCGAGGCCTTATAAAATGCTTCTTCTCCTTGGTGCAGGCACATGCTGCCTGCACCAAGCTTCCGTTAAGACTGCGAGAAGTTTCGTGTTCTTGTTCCGACATGGACGAAAATTCTATATCTTCGATATATTTGAAATATAATTTTGTTTTCTTTTTCATATATTTGAAAGAAGATGTCGTTTTCTTTTTCAAAAAATAAGTAACCTATCTCAAAAATTGTATTTTTAAAAGCAGATAGTATATATGAAAAGAAATTTTATTTTCTTTTTCATATCGGATGCAAAAGGAGTCTATAATGAATTCTGCGGAAATGGCAGAGAACACCTCGCAAGGTGGAGGTCAAACAATGTTGCGGATTGCCTTGGCCGGCAATCCCAACTGTGGCAAAACAACGGTCTTCAATGGGTATACCGGTGCCCGTCAGCATGTGGGAAACTACCCTGGTGTCACGGTTGACAGAAAAGAAGGCGACGTCTTTTACAAAAACCAGCGTATCACCCTGGTCGATCTTCCTGGTACCTATTCCCTGACAGCCTATTCCATGGAAGAGATTGTCGCCCGCCGCGAACTTTCTTCCCAGAATGTGCAGGCCGTTATCGACATTGCCGAAGCAAGTGCCCTTGAGCGAAACCTGCTGCTGACAGTGCAAATGCTTGAAATGGGGATGCCGGTCGTCCTTGGCTGCAATATGATGGACGAAGCCGAAAAAGGGGGCATCACCCTCAATCTGGACAAGTTGTCCAAGGCGCTCGACATTCCTGTCTTTCCGATGACAGCCAGAAAGGGCGAAGGCCTGCAGGAAGTCTTGGGAGCTGCGGTTTCCTCGGCGCAAAAAGGGAAGAAAGAACCCCTGCGCTTAAGCTATGGGTCGGATATTGATCAAGCCTTGCAGAAAATGGAAACCATGATCAAAAAGGCTTCTCTGCTTTCCGACAAATACCACCCCTACTATGTTGCCCTTAAACTCATCGAGCGCGACAACGATATGCTGGATGAAGTCAAGCAGGGCAATCCCGATGTCGCCAAAGAACTGCAGAAAATTTGCGATCAGACATACTCCCATGTTCAAAAGACAACAGGCGCGAACATGGAGAGCATCATCACCGACCATCGCTACGGCTTCATCAGAGGTGTCTTGAGCGATGGCGTTCTCACCCAGGATCCAGCCAAGGATCGCCTTGCCTTCTCTGACAAGCTCGATGCTGTTTTGACGCATGCCTTTTTTGGCCCTGTGATCATGCTTGCGGTTTTGTACTTCATGTACCAATTCACCATTGAAATCGGTGCCTATCCGCAAGGATGGGTTGAAGATGGCCTTGCGGCTCTCGGTGAGTGGGTTGGCGAGACGATGCAAGAGAATGGGGCGCTGGAATCTCTGATTGTCGACGGTATCATCAATGGCGTGGGTGGTGTTTTGAGCTTTGTGCCGCTCATTGTCATCATGTTCTCCCTGCTCTCCTTCCTGGAGGACTGCGGGTATATGGCTCGTATGGCCTACATGATGGATCGGATATTCCGCATATTCGGCCTGCACGGCGCCTCTGTTATGCCCTACTGTGTCTCTGGTGGCATTGCCGGTGGTTGCGCCATTCCCGGAGCCATGGCAACCAGAACGCTCCGCAGCCGTAAAGAAAAACTGGCAACGCTTTTGACCCTGCCCTACATGACATGCGGTGCGAAGTGGCCTGTCTTCCTTTTGCTTTCAACCGCCTTTTTTGGCTCCGAAGATGCGCCAAAAGTCATGTTCGCGTTGACGATTACAGGCTGGGTCATGGCGCTGATTGTGGCTCGCCTTCTCCGTTCAACCTTTGTGAAAGGTGAACCAACCCCCTTTGTCATGGAACTGCCGCCCTACCGTTTCCCCACCCTGTTCAGCGTTCTTTTGCACTGCTGGGAACGGGCATGGATGTACATGAAGAAGGCCGGCACCGTCCTTCTGGCCATCTCCGTCATTCTGTGGGCCATGATGAAATTCCCCGAATTGCCGGAAAACCTTTCTGCCCCGCTTGAACAAAAGATTGAAGAAGCACAGGCAGTGGTTGACAAACTTCCTGAAACAGCGTCCGAAGATGAGCGTACTGCCGCGGAAGATGCCCTCAAGGATGCCCAAAATACTCTGAGTGAAGAAGAACTTGCCTATTCCATTGCTGGTCGTCTTGGCAAGGCTGTGCAGCCTGTGATGGAGCCCTTAGGCTATGACTGGCGCACCAATATTGCCCTGATTGCCGGTGTTGCCGCGAAAGAAGCTGTGGTCGGCACCCTTGGCACAGCATGGAGTCTTGGTGAAATCGACGATCCCGAAGACGAAGAAGAAACAAAGAGCTTGAGTGATCGTCTGAAGGAAGCACCAAACTGGTCAAAGGCAACAGCACTGTCCCTGATGCTCTTTGTCTTGCTCTACTCCCCCTGCTTTGTTGCTTTGATCGTCATCAAGCAAGAGGCAGGCGGCTGGAAGTGGCTTTTCTTCAGTATGATCTTCAACACGGCTTTGGCCTACGGTGTTGCCTGGATCGGCTTCACTATCGGCAAAACTCTCTGGGCATAATCTTCTTATCTGTGTGTATGACACACAGATAGGCTCCCCCTGCGGGTGGATTGGCAAACGCTGATCCACCCGTTTTTTATGTCAGCATCCCCCAACAAAGCTTTGGGATGCGCACACGCTGTACAAACAAAAGCCTGCCAATATGGCAGGCTTTTGTTTGTATCAGATGGTGTTCTTCCAAGAGCTTTGGCTTCTTTGCCAAAAGGCTGAGCTCTTTGTAAAGCGTTTACCGCTTTTCTGAAAACGTATTGCACATACCGGGATTTCCTGTGTCAAAACCCCGCTTAAACCAAAAATAGCGTTCTTCGCTTGTTCCGTGGGTAAAGCTATCCGGCACAACACGCCCCTGTGCCCGGCGTTGCAGACGGTCGTCGCCAATGGCTGTTGCGGTTTGCAACGCTTCCTGCAAATCCCCCTGCTCAAGACGCCCTTGCCGACGCACGCTACTGCCCCACACGCCGGCAAAACAGTCCGCCTGCAACTCCATCATGACAGAAAGACGGTTGGCATCCCGCTTTGAGACTTTTGCCTGCATTTGATGCACTTCCTGGGCGATGCCAAGAAGATTTTGCACATGATGGCCAACTTCATGCGCCACAACATAGCCCAGAGCAAAATCGCCTCCACCCCCCAATTGCGTCTGCATATCGTGATAGAAGGAGAGATCGACATAGAGCTTACGATCCGCTGGACAGTAGAAAGGCCCCATGGCCGACTGTCCATAGCCACAGGCTGTGTTGGTTTGCCCGGTGTAGAGAACCAGGCGCGGTGCCTGGTAGTGTTCCCCGTTGGCCGAAAAAAAACTGCTCCAGTAGTTTTCCGTCTGCTTCAGCACAACCTTGGTAAATTCTGCCAGCGTGTCCGAAGGATCTGCTGTCTGCTGCCTTTGCTGCACAGCAGGCGGTGCTACGACTTGAGGAGTACCGCCGCTATCGAGAAGACCGGTCAGATCAACGCCAAAATACCCGCCGACAAGGACAACCAACAGAAGAAGAATGCCAGGTCGCCCGCCGCCACCGGCGATTCTCCCAAAGCTTTGCCCCCGTCTGTCTTCAACATTCTGACTTCGTTCCATATCTTGCCAACGCATTGTCTTGCTCCTTTGCTTGGTGCAATCACAGCACGCTTGATCAGTCTTTACTCTTTCTTGATTTGATCGTACTATTTTTTAGACATTGCAGAAAACGAGTTCGTGATGACAACGCTGTGGTCTTCGTGATTCCAGGCATCTCTCACAAAGAGCAATTCGGTTGAAGCCGCGCACTGTTACTCAACCCTGATGTACCAGGATCGAGCTGTAAATGGAAAGCACTTGAGATGGCTGATGGAAACATACGGCTCTGGAACGCTTTTTGTGTTGGAAAACCGTGTGTGACGCAAATCCCTTTTTCGAGAAGCGTCTCTTTCTGCCGAAGTATCCTGGCGAAACGAAAAAACGGGCTTTGTCAATATCCCGGCGACTGTACCGTGTGTATGCGACGTCTTCGTGGCGCTCCGACTCACAAGGGAGCCGAGGTGATTACAGCTGTTTTTTTGCCCACAGCGCTAACTCTATAAGGAGGTCTTTGTGAAAGCATTGGTTCTTTCTTCCCTTGTCCTTGGAGTGTCACTCCTCATTCCGCAGTTTGCTACTCCGTCTTTTGCCGGTCCCCACTCCCTGCTGCCCGCCTTTCAGTATACCTTAAAGGATGTCCAGGAAGTTGCTGGCCGCCAAGGGGTTGCCTGCGACGGGATGTATCTTTATGTTTCGGACAGCAAAAAGTTGTTTAAATACGACATGAACGGCAAATTGGTTGCCAAAAACGAGAACCCCTTTGAAGGCTATACTATCCCTTCAAACCATATTGGCGATATCGACGTCTATAATGGGGAACTTTTTCTTGGAGCTGAGAACTTTAAGGACGGCGTTGGCAAAGACATTCAGATTGCCATCCACGATGCAGAGACCTTGAAGTTCAAACGCACCTTTAAATTTGAACCCAAAAGCGGCCAGGAAGAGGTGTCCGGCATTACGGTTGATCCTGTCAAGAAGACCGTCTGGATGTGTTCCTGGGTTGGCGAAGAAAGCGGTCGCTATCTCTATGAGTACAGCCTGGCCAACGGGCAGTATCTGCGCAAAGTCCATCTGCAGCCTGTTCCGCAATGGGTTCAGGGTGTCTTCTACTGGCAGGGCTCGCTCTTTGTAACCGCTGACGACGGCACTGCAGACGATAACGAACCCGATGCCATTTACCGCGTTGATGTCACCTCAGCCACGAGTGCTCCGGTTGTACTTGAGAAAAAGCTCACCGAAGCCATCAAGCAAGGCGAAATCGAGGGCTTGTGTGTGGATCCTTCCACAGGTGACATGCTTGTTCTCATGAACCGTGGAGCCCATATTGTGCTGGGGATGACCAAGGGCTTTTATCCCGGCTACACGCGGGAAATCCATGAGGTCTATCGCTACAGCATGCATCCCAATTTTGCCAAACGCGGTAAGCCGATGCCTCCGCATCGTCCTGCAAAATAGCGATAAAGAGTGTTTTTATTGATATGCGACCCTGATCGATGATCAGGGTCTTTTTTGTCGCAGAGGCGTGTTGACAGCCTGTTCACTTCTGGATGCGTTTCAGGGTGTAGGTGATCACCACATCCAGATCTTTCTTTTCAATGTAGCTCAAGGTATTGGCATCCAAAAAACGGATTTCATGCCATCGTTTGCCGTTGTCTATTGAAAAAGCCCAGGTATCTTTTCCCAATTCCTTATATTCCACCGGTGCCATATTTTCCTTCCCATCGTCCTTGACCACCCCGGTTTCCTTTTCATTGAAGATGATGATCTTGGGCTGCAACATCTTGTAGCGATCGATGGATACCTGTGTGATCAAATCCGACGCCTTAATCGCAATAACATCCCATCGTCCGAGCAAGGGATTGGCAAAGGACGGAGATGCAACAAGGCAAAGGACAATAAACAGCAAACTCAGACCAAGACAACGAGCAACCTTTGTGGTTTCAAACAAAAACACAGTGCCTCCTTGGCTTACGTTCTTGGTGTGCCCGAAAAACGGGAAACGCCGTTCTCCGAGCGCTACTTTTTGACATATTTTTTGATGCGCTTTTGGCGATTGGCCGCATCTGGAACATTTTGTTCAATAGCCTTGTCATACAGCTCAAAGGCTTTTTCATAACTTTGGGGAACACCCAGCCCTTTCTCATACAAAAAGCCCAATTTGTACTGCGCCACGCCATGCCCTTGTTCAGCAGCCAGGGTAAACCACTTGGCTGCCAATTTCTCATCGTGGCGAAGCCCTATGCCCTTCCGATAGCGGTTGCCAGCCTGAAACTGGGCTTCTCTGTCGCCAAGTTCAGCAGCCTCTATGTAGTACAAGCCCGCTCTGCCCCGATTTCTCGGAACACCAAGCCCCCTGTCATAGATTTCCGCTATGCGCATAATCGATGGACAGTGCTTTTCCTTGGCCAAACGGTCGTAATACCGCTTTGCCTCATCGTAGTCCTTGGCAAGTCCTTTTCCCTGAAAATACATTTCAGCTAAACGCCATGTGGCTTCCCTATGCCCTTCCTTGGCAGCCCGTTTCATCCATTTGGCAGCCTCTCGAAGATCCTTGGCATAACCACCTGTCCCCTCAGCATACTGGCAGGCAATGGCATAGGCTTTTTCCCCTTCATCGACAACGTCCAAGCCGTCTTGCTGCGTCGCTTGGGGAGTACTCTGTTCCTGCGCTTCAGCCTGCTTTTCCCCTTGCGAGGCTAAAGAAGCACCATCCGCATCGCTCACTTGGGCTTTGGGAGCATTCTCCTTACCCTTTTCCTGCCCTTTCAGTGCTTCAGCCTGCTTTTCCCCTTGCGAGGCTAAAGAAGCACCATCCGCATCGCTCACTTGGGCTTTGGGAGCATTCTCCTTACCCTTTTCCTGCCCTTTCAGTGCTTCAGCTTGCTTTTCCCCTTGCGAGGCTAAAGAAACTTTCTTCTTAACCTGCTCCTGCGCTTCAACCTGCTTTTCCCCTTGCGGGGCTAAAGAAGCACCATCCGCATCGTTCACTTGGGCTTTGGGAGCATTCTCCTTACCCTTTTCCTGCCCTTTCAGTGCTTCAACTTGCTTTTTTTCTTGCGAGGCTAAAGAAACACCATCCGCATCGCTCACTTGGGATTTGGGAGCATTTTGCTGCCCGCCTGACAGAGTTGATGCGACAACAGGCTCTTGAGCCGGCACCTTGTTGGATACGTTTTTCTGTACTGGGCTCGTATCTTTGTGGAAAATGGCATCGTTTAAAGGAGAGGACAAACCTCTGTTTTGATGCATCGGAGTGTGCTCAAGGGCGTCGTCAAACTGGATATCGCCTTCATACGAGGAGAAAGAGAGGAGTGCAGGCTTTTTGGAAGGAAGGAGTGCAAGAAGCTTGGCGTCGCTGACAACCATTTTCCCATGAGCATCGGCAGCGAGATAGACCTTCCAATCCTTGCCCTGAGCAGTGAGTTTTTCCTGCGCTAATGTAAAGCCCTGATTGGCACACAAGACAAACCAAGCAAGAGCCGTATCGGGATCCTTGGGTACCCCAAGCCCCAGTTCCGCCATCATGCCACAATTGTACTGGGCTTCAGTATGCCCCAGCTCCGCCGCCTGCGTATACCAACGAGCCGCTTCCTTGAAATTTTTCTCAACCCCATGGCCTTCAACAAAGAGACGCCCTAGGGCAAAGGCCGCATTGGCATCGCCCTGTTTGGCTGCCTTGGTGTACCAGGAAAGAGCCTCAGCAGGATTTTTTGCTTCAACAAGCAGACCTGCACGAACCTGTGCCAAGGCCATACCCTTTTTCGCAGCTCTTTGATACCAATGCAAAGCCTGGATTGCGGCTTCGGCCGTGCCTTCGCGTTCCATCAAGAGACCAATATTGTATTGAGCGGACAAAGAGCCTTTGGCTGCAGCCATTTCATAATACCTTTTGGCCTTCTTGGTATTTCTCGTCACGGATTCACCTTTGTCATACAGCAATCCGAGCGCGCATTGGGCAACAGAAGATCCTTGCAGAGCCGCTTTCTCAAACCATGTCACGGCTTCCTGAACATTTTTTTCAAGGCCTTTGCCTTCCAGAATCATGCGCCCGAGCATGTACTGGCCATTGGGGGAACCCAGATCCGCCGCTTCTCTCAACAGCGTCGCTGCCTTGGCATAGTCTTTAGCGCAGCCATGCCCCTCGAGGTATTGCACCCCTAACAAGACCATGGCCACCCCATTGCCCTGATCATACGCCTTTGTATAGAGTTCATGGGCTTTGACAGGATCCTTGGCAATGCCTGTACCTGTTGCGTAGCAACGCCCCAGCTGCACCTGGGCATCGGCATCCCCAGCATCTGCTGCCTTGGTGTACCACGAAAGCGCCCGCGGCAAATCCCTGGGTACGCCTTGACCTTTGTCGTAGAGAAGACCCAATCGGTAGGCTGACTTGCTGTTGCCTTTGTCTGCTGCCTTTTCATAACACGCCATGGCATATTCCCGATTGGCCGGAACCAAGGTGCCTTCATCAAACAAAAGGCCTAAGAGAAAATTTGCCATGGCATTGTTGTTGCCAGCGGATTTGCGCAGCCATTCCAGGGCTTTTGTGGTATCCTTGGCCATACCCCGGCCACTCAAATAGATGGTACCAAGCATGTATTGCGCCTGGCTATGGCCTTGGTTGGCAGCTTCCTGGTACCATTCCGCAGCACGAATCAGATCCTGCCCAACATTGATGCCATGCTCGTAGATTTCACCGAGCATATACTGGGCGTCGGCATTGCCAAGCAGCGCGGATCGCGTCAAAAGATGGGTTGCCTTGGCCTGATCCTCGGGTTGTTCCGCATCAAGGAGCTGTTTTCCCTTGCGCATCAGCGTTGCCGCATTCGGTTCCCGTACAACGACGGTCTCATCACTGCATCCTGTTGTCAGTGCCCCCGCAACAAGCACACCAGCAAGCATCATTGAACAATAGAACCGCACCATCTCCTCCTTGCAGCCTCAGCGTACTCGTCCAGAAAATTCGTTCACGGCATGGATGTTGAGACATCCTGACAGGCCGAAAGAATACAACAATCAACGCCTTCGGCTTCCACACAAACTATGGCTTCTCCGGCATGGGGCGCGAAGCCTCTTCAGCCTCAATCCCCAAGGCCTTGGCCTTTTCATACCACTGAGCAGCTTTGCTCTCATCCTTCGCGACGCCAAACCCTCTTTCATAGAGCCCACCAAGCCGTTGACAGGCCTTGGCATGCCCTCGCTTGGCTGCCTCAAAATAATAGTAAAACGCTCGCTCTTTGTCTTTTTCCTCAGCAGGAAAACCTTCATACATAAGCCCAAGCCGATAGGAGGCCGGCGCATAGCCAAGACGAGCAGCCTCTCTGTAGCGACGTATGGCTCTCCCAACCTGCTTTCTTCCACCGAAGCGACCAAACTCATACGCCATGCCTTCCCGGTACAAGGCTTTGGCCTTGACCAAACGATCCCCAGAAAGAACAGGTTCACCAGCTTCTGCGTCCTTGGATTTGAAGGCTCCCTCTTTTGTTTTTTCCACGCCTTGCGACGAGGAAGCCTTGTCAGCATCGCCAGCTTCTGTGTCCTTGGGCTTGGAGGCTCCCTCTTCTGTTTTTTCCACGCCTTGCGACGAGGAAGCCTTGTCAGCATCGCCAGCTTCTGTGTCCTTGGATTTGGAGGCTCCCTCTTCTGTTTTTTCCACGCCTTGCGATGAGGAAGCCTTGTCAGCATCGCCAGCTTCTGGGTTCTTGGGCTTGGAGACGCCCTCTTCTGTTTTGTTCAAAACGTGACTCGTAGAGGGAGGCTCGTCCTTGGAAGGATTTTTTGCTCTGTCTGCCGTTGATGGTTCCTGGGCATTGTACGCATCAAGACGTGCCTGCAGACGCAGATACGCATCCTTGGGCAGTCCCATGAAGGGGATGGGGCGCTCCTGCACAGTGCTTTGGCTCGGCTGTTTTGCGAGAGGCCGCATATCCGGGATGGTATCCAGGGGATCCAGGGGATCTTCGACCCGTTTCCGTTGGGCCTTTCCCATCCAAAGCCTTGCTTTCTTGGCATCCTTGCGCACCCCGTGCCCACGCTCATAGCAGGTTGCCAGATTCTTTTGCGCGAGGGCATGGCCTTGCATGGCAGCCTTGTGGTACCAAAAAACAGCACGGGCGGGATTGGCTTCAATCCCCTCTCCCCCCTTATCCAAAAGCGTGCCCAGATTGTTTTGTGCCCCGGCATGTCCCTGGAGCGCGGCTTTCTCATACCACTGCGCTGCCTTGGGGTAATCCTTCTCTCCTCCAAGACCGTCTTCCAAAAAAATGCCCATCCGAAACTGCGATTCACTATCGCCTTTGGCCGCAGCGCGAGCATACCAAAAAAGCGCCTTCGCTTCATCCTTGGCAACCCCCACCCCGCTCTCATAGAGACTGCCCAGGGTATATTGGGCAAGGACAAGGCCACGCTCGGCAGCCATCGAAAAATAGGAAAAGGCCTGTTTGGGATCAGAGGCTATGCCGTTCCCCAAAAGATACATACGCCCCAAATTATACTGCGCTGGCGCATAGTCCATGGCTGCAGCCTTGGCATAGGCATCAAAGGCTTTTTGGTATTCCTTGCATTCGGCACTCCTATAGGCCGTAAGAAAAAGATCGCGGGCAACGGCATTGCGGGCGATCTTTTGGCCGGTATCCGCAACAGAAGGTGTCTCACAAAGACACAAGACCACAAAAAGGGAGAAAAGAAGGATTTGTACCAAGACACGACGCATTTTTTTACAGGGTCTGAAAGAAGGCTTGCTCTTCAACAGCCTTGGCCGATTGCTAATGAGGATACTCGCCCAATGAATGGGAAATATAGACTCTCCACCCCTTGGGCAGCGGCAAGGAGGTATCAAGCACACCATGATTGGTATGCTTGACACAATTGGGAACACCGTTGGCAGCACAATAGAGCCCCACATTCTGGTACATGGAGCCCACATGCATACCGGCAAACATATCGTCGATCGGAGCAGCATAGAGAAGAATCACAGAGGCACCGTCAAAGCGGGATCGCTGATCGTCATCGAGGACTTTGACAATACTGTTTGTCTTGGGCTCATAGAGCCACACCCCATCTCCCAGCACGGCATAGAGCTGCAATTGCTGCTTGTTGTGGGCGGTTGGCACCACATGCCGTCCATCACTGCGATTGATGCCCCAGGCAGACCAAAGCAGTGTGCTCAAATGCCCCATGGTGATGGCTCCGCCTTTCAAACTCCGATCCGTATGGCGTTTTGCCAGGCAATCCATAAGGGGTTTTCCGCCCGTTGTGACAGGGTCAGGCAATTGAACAATCTGCCCTTTGGCAAAAGCCTGTGAGCCATGAAAAAAGGTGGATGCCAGCGTTGCTGTCGCTGCCACGATAAATGTCCGTCTGTCCATACCTCATCTCCTTATCTCCTTACGCAATTACGATAAAAACCAGATGCCCTTTGAAATCAGGGCTCGCACAAGCACTATGGAAAAAACACGCTCTCCGCATCGCACAAAAGCAGACTCGTGCCAATTGCCAAATCGTTGTGCATTGCAGGTCGTTTTCTTTGAAGGCAATGCGACACTATCGGTTCTGTAAACGATAAACCGCGCCCAAAATACAGACGCCCCCAAGACAGGTGAGGACATTCGGCACCTCTCCAAGGACAAGCCAGCCTAAGAGAATGGTATAGACGGGTTCCAAAGCGATGATCAAGGCTGCCTGGCGTGCGGCGAGCGAGCGGAGGCTTTCCACATAGAGACTGTAGGCAACGGCTGTGCAAAAAATACCAAGGCCGGCAAAATACAGCCAATCCATGGGCGGAGCCTGCCAAAGCCCCTGAGAGGCAAACGGCGCAAGCACCAACACAATAATGCCATTTTGCCAAAAGCTTGCCTTGGTTCCTGAAACATCCGATGCAAGACATCGATTGAGCACAGCAACACCAGCATAGATAGCAGCGGAAAGAACGCCAAAAAAGAGCCCTGCCCCTTGTGTGGAAAAAATGGCATCCATGGGAACAAGAAGCGTCAAACCAAAAGCCACCATAACGATGGCCTGTATTTCCCGAGATCCAGGCCGCTCCCGAAAGACAAGCGCCTCCGCAAGAGCCGTCAGCGCCGGAAAACAGGCAAAGCCCAAGGTGCCAACCGCGATCCCTCCCAATTGAATGCCCTGGAAAAAGGTCACAAAATGCAAGGCCAATAAGACACCGCTTGGAATCAGCCAAAGCCAATCGCGCCTGGAGAGAGCCCCACCCTCTCTCTTCCACGTTGATCCCAACAGACCAAAAAGCCCCAAGGCAGCAATGGCAAACAGAGCCCGCCCCAATACAAGCGTCATAGCCGAACTTGTACACAGCCTCCCCAAAAGCCCTGATACCCCAAAAAGAAGCGTTGCCGCATGCATGCGTAGATACGCGCTCTTTTGGGACGCTTTTCCCCTCTCCATGACGATCCTTCAAAGCAAGAAGTATGCACTCCTTGTACAAACATCCGCTAAAAAAACAAGTTGCCCTTGCGGCCAGCTTTTTTTTCAACAGGTTCTTGACAGTTTTCCACAAGAACCTATCTTCATAGGAGAACGAAGAAGAACAAGGTGCACACCATTTGTTCCCACTCGTTTCCTTATGTGCTTGCACAACAAGAGCGCAAGGCCTTAAAAAATTTTTCCACAGGTTCTTGACAGATACTCCCAAGGATTTATCTTCAAGAAGAGAAGGAACAAGGCTCACGCCATGGACAATCCTTCTGCTTGGGCTCCAATGCCAAGCGCAAGGCCTTAAAAAATTTTTCCACAGGTTCTTGACAGATACTCCCAAGGATTTATCTTCAAGAAGAGAACGATCAAGGCTCACGTTGTTCACGATCGTTCCGCTTGGGCAATGCCAAGCACATCATCTTGACAAATAAAATATCGAATATGCATAGACAATAGATCAAAAAGGAGAATGTATTATGCGTACTGATTTCTTAGTTCCGACAAGTCCTTTTACCAATGACAACTTCTTCGGACAGGGTGGTTTAATTGACCGCATGTTTGATACAAGCCTTCCCTGGAAAATTCTGAAAACCTTGTCTACCACAGAAAATCAGGGTCAAGACATCGCCTTTCTGCCAAGCCTTGATGTGAAAAGCGATGAAAAAGAATATACCATCCATGTCGAAATTCCCGGTGTTTCAAAAGACGATGTGAAACTGGAAATCCACGACGGCGTACTCATGCTTTCCGGCGAAAAGAAAGAAGAAGTCACCGACAAAACAAACCATGTGCTTGAGCGCCGCTTTGGTTCCTTTGAACGCCAACTCTCTGTGCCTGACGATGCCGATATCGAGCACATCACAGCCACGCACACCAACGGCGTTTTGACCATAACGATCCCACGCCTTGCTCCGAAAGCCAATGCCAAGGCTATCACGATCACATCGACTGAAGCCTAAACCGCAATACAAAAAAAATATACATATAGAGAGGCATATTATGAGAACGCGCTATTTTCTTCCAAAAACTGTTGACGACAATCCTTTCCGCCAAGGTGGCTTAATTGACCGTATGTTTGACACAAGCTTGCCCTGGAAAATTCTGAAAACCTTTGCAGAGCCGGAGAATACGGGCAAAGACGTCGCCTTTCTGCCACGCCTTGATGTAAAAAGCGACGACAAAGAATATTCCATCCATGTGGAAATCCCCGGTGTCTCCAAAGACAATGTGAAATTGGAAGTCCACGACGGCATGCTGTTGATCGCAGGAGAAAAGAAAGAAGACGTCACTGACAAGACATCCCATGTGCTTGAGCGCCGCTTTGGTTCGTTTGAACGGCAACTCTCCTTGCCTGAGGATGCCGATATCGAGCACATCACAGCCACCCATAAAAACGGGGTTTTGATCGTGACCATCCCCAGAGTGGCTCCAAAAGAAAACAAAAAAACCATAACCATCACGTCATCGGAGGCATAACGATCCGCCCCTTTACGGGCTGATACTTTGGATCCTCATGCCAAAGAAGGCTCCTTCACCCACACGGGCAAGGAGCCTTCTTTTTTTTGTCTGCGAACAAAATGGCCTTATGTGAAGTTGGGCTCGCGTTCATTCACGATTTGGAATGCTTTCATGGCTTTCACCGTTCCAGCGATACCCTGGTATTTTTCAACCCCTTCAACAGTACAGGTCAACATATCTTCGACATCGGTATTTAACACGATGATATCCCCGACTTTCATGCGTAAAAGCTGATTGCCGGTTATGGTTGTTGTGCCAAAATGGATCACAAGTTCAACCTCTGTCTCAAGAAGCCGCTCCTTCAAACGGTTGAGCCAGGCATGGTCGATTTCCAAACGTTCGGTCTGGAAGCTGGCGTGGAGCTTACCACGGATTGGTTCAATGGTCGCATAGGGCAAGCAGACGATCATGGATCCCAAGGATGTTTCCAGTTCAACTTCAAAGGTGATGATGACAACAACATCGCTCGGAGGCACAATAGAGGCAAATTGGGGGTTGATCTCGCTGCGGACAAGTTCCAGTTTCACATCATGCACTGGTCGCCACGACTCTTCCATATTTTCAAGGGCGATTTTCACAATGCGGTTGACCACTGCCTGCTCGATATGGGTGAAGTCCCGTCCTTCAACCTTGGGTTGCGAGCCTGCTCCACCAAAGACATTTTCCACCAGAGCAAAGACAAGGCGTGAATCAACGATGATGAGCGCATTGCCGCGCAAAGGATCCATCTTAAAAATATTAATGGATGTCGGCACAGGGAGTGAACGCATAAACTCCCCAAACTTGGCCATGTCGATGGATATGGGATTCAACTCAACACGTTTGCGCACAGCGTTTGAGAGTGCGTTGGTACACAGTCTGGCAAAGCGGTCGTTGACGATCTCCAAAACAGGCATTCGACCGCGGATGATTCGGTCTTGATTGGCCAGGTCAAAAGCAACAACATCGCTGTTTTCGTCTTCGCCCAAGTCGGGTTCATTTTCAATCTCCCCGCCTGAAAGGCCTCGAAGCAGTGCATCAACTTCATCCTGAGCCAAAACTTTATTCATGTTCTCTCCAAACGCTCAACGCCTTGATCCACGAAGGCGCAATCGGTGTGGTTTTTTGTAAAAAACGTGGGTACTGCCTGTCCAAGACAGTTGGATCGCCGTATTTCAATCACCAACGCGCATCTTGTCAAGAGCAGATCACCAATCAAGCCTTTGGCTGCACCAAACGCATGATATCGAGCATCAAGGTCTTGTTTGCGCTCTCAAGGCCTCCCCAAACAAGATGACCGCCTGTGGCCGAAAGCATGAAAAGCACATCAACAGATACGATAATCTACTTCGTATAGTAAAAATACCGATCTATCCGAGATAGTATCTACTGTCTTTTTCTGCAAAAAAACACACCAAAAGCGTCAACAAGCAAGGTTTTCCCCAAAAATCAGGCAAACCCAGCCCGCCTTTTGTGCTCTTTCCTTCGAGACCCACTCTCTTGGATCAAAGGCGAAAGAGCCGTACGCACTCTTCTTGCAATCTACGCAAAAAAAGAGTAATCTATCTAAATATGAACAGTTTAATAAAGATCGACCCTTTGTCGTTGAACCCTGCCTCTTCCCCCAACAATCGATTCGCACCAAAAAAGACAAAGACGCTCTCACTCTGCCTTGTGTACGATTGATCAAAACAAATTCGTTGTGCCAGTCTGCAATACATGACTCTGAGGCGAAAAATCCGCATTGCCGCTTCCAAACAGAGAAAATCGCCATGTCGCAATCGAGCATCACCCTTCCTTCGCCCTTGGGCTGCCTTCTTCTTCTGGCTTCCAACAACCAGCTTGTCCGTCTCAGCGTTGGAGAAGGCGATCTGCATGGAAAGCAAGGAACAGAGGAAAGCATGCCCGTTCTCTACAAAGGACGAGAATGGCTTTTGGCGTATTTTGCCGGCCACAATCCCCCCATCGATCCCTCTTGGCTGGCACCTATGGGAACCGCCTTTCAGCGCGCTGTCTGGGATATTGTCCTTCGTATCCCCTACGGCCGCCTTGCAAGCTATGGGGATATTGCACAGGGCTATTGTGCTCGAACCGGCACAAAAGGGCACTTTGCCAGAGCTGTTGGCGGAGCCATCCACAACAACCCCCTTCCGATCATCATTCCATGCCATCGGGTTGTGGCACAAACAGGCTTGGGCGGCTATGGTCTTGGACTGCCGAAAAAACGTGCCCTCCTGCACCTGGAAGGCATCGAAGAAAAAAGTCTTGCAGCCCACAGACTCAGCAAAACCGATACAGCCAGCTTGCTGTGCACCAATCAATTCCCACACCCCATAAAGGGGTGTGGCTTGGAAGAAATGACAAGGCAGGTTGATGCGTTGGGCTATTGAAAAAAGACGCAGCCGTTTTTCCGAAAGAGACTACCCAAGCATGCTCCGCCACCCACCCATCCACCCGCCCACAGGGCTAGCTTTGCGTCGCACGTTCTTTGCTCTGCGACCACAAACATCTCTGAGAGGAGCTTTGCTTCGGAAGTGTGTATGTCATGATAATGGTAAACTCGGAAAAACAACAACGATGTGGATACCATAGCTTAGTTATGAATTGCTTTTTTAGAATAAAAGAATGGTATCTGTTTTTTTAGCACAAAATGGCAAGAAATTGATGTCAACAACACGTTTTAGCAACGCCATTTGTTAAAAAATGGTAAAGCTAAAATCGCTTGACGACATCCTTTTACCATTCAACTCCATGGATACAGTAAAACCGCCCTGTAAAGGGGCGCGGTTTCAATCGGATTGATTTTTATGAACAAACGATATACCAGCGAACGAGAGGACTTTATCCGCCCCTTGGCCGAACAGGGTCTGGCAGATGCCCAGTTTTCCCTGGGCGAAATGTTTGAAAAAGGCATCGACGGCGTTCCGGAAGATGGCAAGGAAGCCGTCTTCTGGTATGAAAAAGCAGCCAGCCAAGGTCATGTCGAAGCCCAATACGCTCTTGGCTGGCTCTATTATGATGGGGAATTGGTTCCGGAAAACCCCAAACAGGCCTTGCACTGGTATTCCCTCGCAGCCAAACAAGGGCATGCCATGGCAATGCTTGGTCTTGGTGTTCTCTACGAACAGGGGGATGCCATTGAACAAGATTTAGAAAAAGCCGCAGGCTATTATCAAAAAGCCGCTGAGAGCAATCTCTCCATGGCACAGTTTTGGCTCGGACGCATGTACGAAAAAGGGAGTGGCATTCCAAAAGACCCTGTTAAAGCGGCCTATTGGTACAGACGAGCCGCAGAAAATGAGGACGACGATGCCCAGGTGGCTCTTGCCCGCTGTTTTGAGCAGGGACAAGGCGTTGAACAAAATATGCACACTGCCATGGAATGGTATACCAAGGCAGCCAAGCTGGACAACGCAATCGCAAAAACAAAATTGGGACTATAGCCCTGGTACTTTTTGCTATTTGGACAAAAAAAAGAGGCCGTTTTGGGTGTTCAAAACGGCCTCGATTGGTGTCAATGGGCACAAAAGATGGTATCGAAAATGGCCGCCAAACCCGCCTGGCAGATTCTGGATTCGGCTTTTTGCTCACAAACAAGCTGATTTTTATACATTATCGTTTTTTACAGTATTTATTGTATATGGCATACTTTTTATTATCTTTATACTCTTGAAACATTTCAGATTTTCCACTAAAAATAGCTGCAAGACCATTCCCGCAAACTTCAAAATCACAATCTTCTTTATCTCTAGACAAAATTATTTCTAAAAAATGTGCATTAACTTCAAAAAGATGGTTATCTATCCCAGCACAATCACCACCAATATCATTTAAATCATCATACGATTTTTGAATATATTTCCGCCTGTGCATTTTACCTGTTTCTTCGCGGATTCCGACCCACTGCTCGCTGACCACGAATGACGGCAAAATTCCAGATTTAGTGTCCTGACAAAAAACACATAGTCAGCTAGAGGAAGCTGTATTTCAACTTCCTTGCGATGGCTATCACCTCAGTTTCAGCTCAATATCAGCCCTAAA
>JAFSVD010000062.1 GCA_017450275.1 Desulfovibrio sp.
CAATGTGATTGCCAAGTACCAAAGAGGGCTGGCATTCAAGCGAAACAACGTTTTTTGGGCGTTTTTATCCGAACTCAAGAAGAGATTTTTGAGAATATCTTGGACTGGCGACTGGTTCAATATACCTCTAGAAGGGTAATAAAAATCGTCACCACAATTTAAACCAACAAAACATCCTCGAAACATTTCTATATTTTAGGTCAAAGGCAGTCGCAGCCTTATAGCCTCCATCAAATTCCACGATATTATCGAGTCATTTATCTCCGCTATCTTCTTCTTGAATGAGCCACAAACCTGTTTCCAAAATTGTCAGCATTTCTCTGGGGGTTACCACAAACGGCTTTACTGGGAAATGCTTAATGTTTCCCGTCACAAGATATGCATCGTGTTTTTTTTTGGCTTCCATCGTAACAGCATAAAAGATAATATCTTTAGGATCTGAAAAAATTTCTTCAACCTTCTCAGGATCGAGAAATATGCCTCTTGTTCGGAGCCCTTCTGTCACCACCTGAATATCCTGTTCCTTAAAGGAGAATTTTTTACGACGAAGTACATTTTCATACTCAGCCATGATTTCATCACAGAGCAAGGGAATAATACTTCCAGTAAGAGCCTGCTCCAGCAATCTACCAGGAACGGAATCCCATCGAAGTAAAGCAGAGACCAATACATTTGTGTCAATCACTGCATATAGCTTCATGCCTTATTTCTCGTTTCTTACGGCTGCGATCTCTGCATTGATTTCCTCTAGTGTCATGTCGGCAATACCGAGGCTCTCAGCATCTCGGCTCATACGCTTCATTGCTTCTACAGCAGCCATTGCTTTATAATTTTCCACTGGCAAGATCATGCTGAAAGGGAAGCCTCGCACCTGCACAGAACGTGTTAGGAACATACAGATGGCCGTAGACAAATCAAAACCAAGCTGAGAATATAAATCTGTCGCTGCCTTTCGAAGATTCTCATCTATACTAATCTCAAGTAATTCGTTTGCCATGAGAAAGCCTCATTCATTTTGCTCTTAAATATACACCAGTTTCCAAGTTTTTGCTGAGGTACTTTGGCACAGATTATGTTTTAGCAATATTCATATTACACTCTGATACAGTACCATTTTTGGTCTTGCGTTTATGGCTGCCAATAGAGGAAACCCTTTCCTTTGACTGCCCAAGCCCCTCGTGGGAGGGGCTTTTTTATTGCCTGCGAGAAAAGTGAACAACAAAACGGTTTGTAGCGCTTGTACACGAACGTGCGCTTCTTTGAGCAGCTCCCCATCTGTACGCCAAACAGTATCCACGCACAAAGAACAATCCGCACTAATTTTTCAAACTGTTGATCGGAGCAGGAATGCGTCCACCCAGGGCGATAAAGCGACTGGCATCGCCTTTTGGTACAGCCATAATCGTGGCCTGTCCCAAAAGACCGCCAAAGGAAACCGTATCCCCAACCCCTTTCCCCGGCACCGGTATGACACGCACAGCCGTGGTTTTGTTGTTGATCATCCCAATGGCCATTTCATCGGCAATAATGCCAGCAATGCTTGAGGCTTCAGTGTCCCCGGGGATAGCGATCATATCGAGACCCACCGAGCAGACACTGGTCATGGCCTCAAGCTTTTCCATGCCAAGAAAACCCGAGCGTGCGGCTTCTTCAATGCTTGAGTCCTCTGAGACCGGGATAAAGGCGCCAGAGAGCCCACCAACCGAAGACGAGGCAAAGGAGCCCCCTTTCTTGACCGCGTCGTTGATCATGGCAAGCACAGCCGTGCTGCCAGGTGCTCCAATGCTTGAGAGACCAAGGCTTTGGAAGATTTCACCCACGGAATCCCCAACTGCTGGCGTTGGAGCCAAGGAAAGATCCGCCACGCCAAAGGGAATACCAAGACGTTGGGCGACCTCTGTGCCGATGATCTCACCAACTCGTGTCACCTTGTAGGCCGTGCGTTTAATCGCTTCAGCCATATCCAGAAGGGTTAAGGCATTGCCCTTGTCGTTCACACCTCTTGCCAGAAGCCTGTCGATGGCTTTGCGCACCACCCCAGGACCAGATACCCCGACATTGATCACGCAGTCGGGTTCCCCGATCCCCAGATACGCTCCAGCCATAAAGGGCACATCCTGGGGGATATTGGCAAAGACCACCAACTTAGCACAGGCAATACCCTCAGGCGAGGCCAGAGCGCAGCGCTTGATCTGCTCCCCCATCAAACGCACTGCATCCATATTGATGCCCGCCTTGGAGGAAGCAACATTGATCGAAGAACAGATGCGCTCGGTCTGGGACAGGGCATCGGGCAAGGATTCCAACAAGGCACGATCACCGTTGGCAAAGCCTTTTTCAACCAAGGCCGAAAAACCGCCCAAAAAATCGACCCGCGCTTCCTGCGCCGCATAGTCCAAGGCCTTGCACACCCGCACCATCCCCTCAGCGCCGAAGGGAGCAGCCACGACCGCGATGGGACTGACGCTGATGCGCTTGTTCACAACAGGAATGCCGTACTTTGCGCCGATTTCATTGCATACCGGCACCAACTGCTGGGCGTATCGGGCGATCTTGGCCTGGATATTGGCGATAAAGAGCTCCAAATCATGGCTCACGCAGTCAAAGAGACTCACCCCCAGGGTAACGGTGCGCACATCGAGATGTTCATTGCGCAACATGTTCAGCGTATTGGTGACTTCGCGATCTGAAAGCATATAATCCTCGCGGTAGCAGGGTTGGCAAAAAACGAACTAAATAGATTCAATGCGGTTGACGGCCTCAAAGATGTCGCGGTGCTGCACACTCACGCGGAGCCCAAGACTCTGGCCTTCACAGAGCAATTCCCGACGAAGACGCCCGATATCCACGGATTCCGGCACCATCACTTCAAACACAAAGAGCGCATGGTTTTTCGCAGCATCATCGCCCAAATACGCCCGAAGACTCTCAATATTCACCCCATGCCGAGAAAAGACCCGACTCATGGCCGCAATCTGCCCATTGCCGTCTTGGCCATCGGCACTCACCACAAAGGGCTCTGAATGGCTGTTCTTGCCCCAAGCTCCTTCACACGTGGGTCTGACAATTAGCGATAAATCGAACTCAGCCTTGGCAAGGCCTTCTTGAAGCTGTTGCTGCAATGTTTCTGCCGCAACCGTATCGTCCGCCACTTCCACCAAAAAAATCCCGGCAAATTCACCCAGAAGCAGACTCTGCGTTGCAGCGGTGATATTGGCGGAACAATTGCTCAAAAGCGTGCTGACGGTTGAAACAACCCCAGGACAGTCGCGTCCCAGAAACGATACCGTAAATTTCTGCATGAAGCCCCCTCAAGAAAAAAATCTTTAGGCTTTTTGGATGGTGATCAGCGCCACTTCCGCAGGCACACCGAGGCGGACAGGAAAACCCGACCACAGCCCAGCGCCTGTTGTCACATAGAGCGGCATACCCGAGACATCGTACCAGCCGCGCACATAGCCCTGGTTGGCGGATGCAACCAGCCTGTCCATGCCAAGACATTGGCCGCCATGGGTGTGGCCTGAAAGCTGCAGGTCACACAAACCCACATGTTCCTTCGCCCGAACCGGTCTGTGATCCAAAAGAATGCGCAAATCCGCAGCCGGAACAGTCGGCATACACGGCGTAGCAAAGCCCATCCGTTCTGCCTGCACATCATCCCGACCAACAATGCTTATACGGTGCCCCTTATAGGGCAGTGTGACCGCTTGATTGTGGAGAAAACGGATGCCGACCGATTCGTAACAGCGCATCCATCCCGCATAATCGCTATAGTATTCGTGATTGCCCGTACACGCCCAGAGTCCCAGGGGCGCAGAAAGGTCAGAGAACAGCAAAAACAAGGCCTCTCGCGTCCGCCCATCGGTTGGATACCACAATTGACCATCAGAAAGATCGCCCCCAAAACAGATGATATCAGGCCGCGCAGCACGTATGCGCGCCTTGGTGGAAAGCATCCAGTCCTTCGTGGTCACAGGGCCTACATGGAGATCCGCCAAAAAACACAGACGCAAACCATCGAGCGCTTGCGGGATAGCGAGAGAGAGGGTATGCGCTGTGATAGTGGGCAAGGCGCAGCCGTTATGCACCCCGCAGCCTGCGCCGAGCAAGGCGCACCCGCAGCCAAGCATCCCTGTGTCTAAAAAACGGCGTCTTTCGGGAGAAAACGACGATTTCCCAAGCCGCTTCACAGCAACACCAATCACATCCCACACAAAGACAAAAATCTCGGCACACAGACAAAAGGCCTGGACAAGGAGCAAGGCTCTTGGCATCAAGGGGCCTGAAAGACTTCCAAAGACAAAATGGTTTATGGTAAACATCTGGGAAATACAAAAAAAGGCCGCAACCAGTGCCAAACGCACAGACAGCGGAAACGCGGTCTTTTGCATCACACGGACAGAAAGCCAGATCGGCGGCACAAGCAAGAGACAGAAAAAGACAACAAGCATGCAAGGGCTCTCTTGGTCGGAAGGAAAAAAGGTCGTTGCCGTTTGTACCAACGCATGGCCATTCTGTGAAGATGCAAAAAAGGCGAAAGAAGCTCCTGAAGGAGGCTCACATGGCATGCCGCATACTCTTTTACGGCGATTCAAACACATGGGGCTATATGCCTGGCGGCGAACGCTACCCTGCCCATAGCCGTTTTCCCGTCATTGCCGCCAAGGCTCTTGCAAACGGTGTTGCCATTGAGGAGGGCTTAAACGGTCGCAACTGCTGTTTCAGCCATCCGCTCGCTGATCCCGAACTCCTCGGCGGAGCCACCTTCGCTGAGATCTGCCAGCGTGCCCTCCCCCTGAACGCCTTGTGTCTTATGCTCGGCACAAACGATTGCATGCCGCCGCTCTACCGAAGCCCGAGCGACATTGCCCACGATCAACAGCGCATCATCCGCCAGGCCAAAGCCTTTGTGCCAACCATCCTTCTGCTCTCCCCAGTCCCCATCAGCCAGCAATGGATGCAGGAATTCGAAGAAGAAATGGGCGCCTTGCGGGCTGTGCGCCTCCAACCTCTCAACACAGCGCTCGAAGAGGTGGCCAAGGAAGAAGGCGTTGCCTTTTTCGACACCCAAACCCTTGTTCCCGAGGCCGACGCGGGCGATGGCTTGCATCTGTCTGCGCAGGCGCACACAATACTTGGAACCACAATCGGTGCCCTTCTCGCAACCATCATCCAGCCATCTTAAACACACGGTATTCCAACCGCAACCACCAAAAAGGCCGGCTATGCAACTGCTCGATATCACCCTCTCCGCTGGCTGAGCGGCAAAAATCGCTCCAGGGTCTCTGGAGCCTCTTCTCACAAATCTTATCCAATCGCCCCAACAAACAAGCCGCCTCCTTGTTGGCGCAGGCAACCATGAAGACGCCTGCGTGGTCACCATGGCTCCCAACAAGGCGCTTGTGCAGACGGTTGATATCTTGACCCCTGTGGTCAACGACCCCTTCACCTTTGGTCGCATCGCTGCAGCCAACGCCCTCTCCGACGTCTACGCCATGGGAGGCAAACCCTGGTGTGCGATGAATATTTGCTGCCTCCCTGAATCCATGATGCACGAGCATCTCTCCGATGTGCAGGCCATGCTGGCAGGAGGACTCGATGCCCTCAACGAAGCCGACTGTGTCTTGTGCGGCGGCCATTCGGTGCAGGATAGCGAACTCAAATACGGTTTATCCGTGACAGGGGTGATTGACCCACACACTATCGCCACCAACACAGGCTTACGAATCGGCATGGATCTCATTGTGACAAAGCCCTTGGGCATTGGCATTTTAGCAACAGGGGTGAAAGGGCATTGGGAAGGATGGGAAGAAAGCGAAGCGATGATCGGACGCGTGTGTGGCCACATAAACGCCCATGCGGGCGCAGCCATCCCCCGCTTTGGTCTCACAGCAGCAACCGATATCACAGGCTTTGGCCTCATCGGCCACGCCCTTGAAATGGCCGAGGCCTCCCATGTTGGCATAGAACTCGACGTTGCTGCGCTGCCCTTTTTGCCGAATGTCCTTGACTACGCTGAAAACGGCTTGGTGCCAAAGGCCTGCTATACCAATCGGGCGTATTTTCAGCCACGCACACGCCTTTCCGGCGATCCTGACCCCATCCGCGTTCTAGCAGCCTTTGATCCTGAGACCTCAGGCGGCCTTTTGCTCGGCGTGCCCCAGGAAAAAACCCACGACGTGCTCGCCTCTCTTCTGGATCAGGGGGAAGAGGCGACTGTCATCGGAACGGTTTGCGAAGAACCATCCTCCTGCGTCCATCTCGTGCTCCGCGGCTAAACACCGCTTGACTCTGTATCCACGGTGACTCCATGGCACATCCATCGCGCATCTATCAGGCTGTTGAACGCCTTGTCCTTTGTTTTGACGCCCTCGCTCGTGGCTGGGAAGCCAAACAAACCCAACGCTTCCTAGGGCTTGTCTTATTCTTTATCTACATCCTCGCCCTCTTCTCTATTGAGCTCCATCGCAACAATCTCTTTCCCCAGGTCTTACTCCAGTTTGGGACACCGCCTGTCAGCTATTTTGCTGCTATCAACCTGGCGTTTTCCCTTATCCTCATCATGGAGCTGGTCAGTCTCATCTTCGTCATCCCGGCCTCGTTTTCCACATCCATCGCCAAACAATTTGAGATCCTGACCCTGATTCTGCTCCGCAACACTTTCAAAGAACTCTCGACACTCGCAGGCCCTGTCCATATCGTGGTCGAGAATCCGGAATCCCTCGCAACCATCATTGCCTCGGCCTTGGGCGCGCTCGCGGTCTTTATCTGCCTGGGCTTCTATAGCCATATAGCCACCCACAGGCATTTTATTGCTGACCACGAAGAGCGCAAACGCTTTATTGTTGCCAAAAAAACCCTTGCCTTTGGCCTGCTTCTGCTCTTTCTCGGGGTTGGTATCTACGATATCATCCACGCCAAAACCATCGCCGATGCCCACGATTTCTTTGAGACGATCTACACCATCTTGATCTTTGCCGATATTGCGATCGTGCTCATCTCCCAACGCTACATGACAGGCTATCTCGCCGTCTTTCGCAATTCCGGCTATGTTGTTGGCACCTTGCTCATGCGCCTCTCCCTCTCTGCGCCACCCCTGTTAAGCCCTGCCATCGGCCTTATTGCCGCGCTCTTTGTCATTGCCCTCACCTGGGCTACCAACAAGCACATGGCAGCCATAGACAAGGCTTCTGAGCAGGAACACTAAAACGACATCCAGTACTTGCCTTCGGCAATGAGCAAAACCTCTCCCGAAACCGCTGCCCACGACCGATCCTGCGCCAACTGAACGTCAAGATTGGCTCCGCTTGGCTGCCTGATTGTGCAGGCATCAAGACCAAGACCCAGGGCACACGCAAGCGATCCTGAACCACAGGCCTGCTCCCACACGGTTGTTTGGGTGTCACGCACATAGACTAAGGGGGTAATCGCACACCCCGCTCTGGTCTGCTCCCACCACACAAGTCCAACGCAGGCCTCTTCCTCCAGCCCAAAGTGCTTGCGCATCTGCGCATGAACAGTCACAATGTCGCTGTGCGGAAGAATATGGGTGTCATCGAGCAAAAGATGCGTGATACCAGGCAGCGCCACCTTAATAATACCTGGTTCAAGCTCTGTCAGCGAAATCGGAGGAAGAGGCAACCTGGCACGCACATGCCAAAGAGGAGCCTTCCCCAGGCAGGTTATGTTCACAGGCTCTGGCCAACCAGACACGATGATTGTGGTGTTCTCCTCTCCCATATCCCATGCCAAATACGCCCCAAAGGATCGTGCGGCGTTCAGACAAAATTCCCCACCAGCCATGGCGAGAGTATAGATTGTCGGATCGATAAAGCCGGCTTGTTCGGCACAAAGCCCATGCGTACCAAGCGCTTCCCGAACCCACGCGCCCTTTTCCAATGATGTTCGAAAAAAAAGCGTTGTATTGCCCCCTGCACTCCACTTGGAGTAGGATACCGACGACCAAGACATACTGTCTTTCCTTCCTTTGGACGATGCAACAAAAAACCCTTTACACAACAAAAAGTCTACGCTGTCACGGCCATTCCCGCAACAGCCAACCCTGGTAAACGAGGTGTTTATGCGGATTCCCCTTCTCCTCTTCCTTCTTCTCTTCGCCTTTGTTCTCCCACCAGACACCTATGCAGCGCCCAAGCAACCGCCTATTGTGAAACTCGAAACCAGCTTGGGCGATATTGTTCTCCAGCTCGACGAGCACAAGGCTCCGGTGACCACAGCCAACTTTCTCCGCTATGTGAAAGCCGGTCACTACGACGGCTGCATCTTCCACCGGGTGATCCGCGATTTTATGATCCAGGGAGGCGGCCTGGAAGCGGACATGAAGGAAAAGCCCACGAGGAATCCGATCCGCAACGAAGCCAAAAACGGCCTGCTCAATAAAAAATACACCATTGCCATGGCTCGCACCCAGGATCCCCATTCAGCAACAGCCCAGTTCTTCATCAACACCAAGAACAACGCCTTTCTCGATTTCAAGGAAGAATCCGATACCGGTTGGGGCTATGCGGTCTTTGGCAAAGTGATCGCCGGCAAACAGGTTGTCGATAAAATCGAACGCGTTGCCACCTCCTCCAAGGGCATCCATCAAGATGTCCCCATCTCGCCCATCATCATCAAAAAAGCCGTGATCGTCAAAAATTGACATCGCCACAAAGACAAAAACCCGCAAACCATATGGTCTGCGGGTTTTTTTTGTCGTTGGCGAAAAAGTCAGAGAAGCTGTGATTTGCGCAACGACACATGGCAAATCGCAATCCCCAGGGCATCCGTTGTGTCCAAAGGCCACACAGCTTTCTGGACGCCGAGAAAGGTTTGCACCATAAAGGCCACCTGCTCCTTCTCCGCACGTCCTGTGCCAACCAGGGTTTGTTTCATGAGCGTTGGCGCATAGTCATACACCGCAATATTGTGGGCTGCCAAACACGCCACACACACGCCCCTGGCCTGACCGAGCTTCAAGGCTGTTTTGGCATTTTGCGAGACAAAGACATCCTCGATAGCGCCTTCTTCCGGCTCATACTGCCTGAGTACCAATGCGAGCTCCGTATAGATCACCGCCAAACGCCGGGAAAAAATGCGCTCCGTGCTTGTGGTGCGGATGATGCCGCTCGCAATATGCTCTAAAACCCCGGAATGCTCCCGGACAATCCCCCAGCCTGTGCGCTGGGATCCCGGGTCAATGCCAATAACCGTGACAGCCATGCTCAGTCTTCGGGCATATCATCGGGGAAGTCGGCGTTCACATAGACGTTTTGCACATCGTCGTTGTCGTCGAGCGCATCCATCAAGCGCAAGACCTTTGCCCCGACCTCGGCGTTTACGGCAACAAGATTCTGCGGCACCATGGCAAGAGAGGCCGACTGCATGACAACACCGGCGTTTTCCAAGGCCTCGCGAACCGTGTTGAAATCAGCCATCGCGGTCTGGATCGTCCACACATCCTCATCATCGATGACATCGTCCGCCCCGGCTTCGAGCGCCTTTTCCATCATGGCTTCTTCGTCATAGGCAGCTTTGTCCACGGTGATGACCCCTTTCCGGTCAAACATCCAGCCCACACTGCCATTTTCCCCCATGGTGCCCCCATGCTTGGTGAAAAGATGACGGACATCGGCAACCGTACGGTTCTTATTGTCTGTCGCCACTTCCACCATGATGGCAATACCACCAGGACCATAGCCTTCGTAGAAGCATTCGGTGAAATCCCCGCCCGCATCTTCACCGGTTCCTTTCCGGATCGCGGCCTCGATCTTGTCCTTGGGAAGATTGACGGCCTTTGCCGCAGCAATGGCCGAACGCAACCGGGGGTTGCCCGAAGGGTCGCCGCCGTTCTTGGCTGCGATGATGATTTCCTTCGCGGCCTTGGTAAAGACCTTGCCGCGCTTGGCATCTTGACGTCCCTTGCGGTGTTGAATATTGGCCCATTTGCTGTGACCGGACATACTTCCTCCATCAAACAACAGACAGCTCAGGCATGGTCTTGTGCGGATCCATTTCCGCAAAAGTCCATCCCTATGATAAAAGTTTCCTTGCTCTCGGAGCGAGAACTCTTTGGTTTGAAGGTCTTGACGCTCGCAAAGTCCTGTTTCAGCGTCTTCAGATACGACTCCACATCAGGCCCCATGAATATCTTCACAACAAAGGCTCCCTGCCTGCGCAAATACCGTTTGGCAACAGCATAGGCCTCCAGAGCCAAATTGTGGGAACGAGCCTGATCCGTGAACACAGAACCCGTTGTTTTGGGCGCCATGTCGCTCAATATCCCATCAAAGGGAGCTTGGGCGCACAATTGCTCTTCAAAGGCTTGCGTGCGGGTAAAGACATCTTCCTGAAAAAACCGAACATTGTCGGGAAGCGCGATGGTTAAGGGATTGAGATCGCAGGCAAAAACACTGCCATGCGTCCCAACGCGCCTCGATGCCCACAACGTCCACGATCCAGGACTTGCCCCAAGATCCAAAAGGCGCATCCCAGGCCGCAAAAGATGGAACTTGGCGTCGATTTCCTGCAACTTATAAACAGAACGGGCAGGATAGTTTTCCTGCTTCGCCTTCCGAAAATAATGATCTTGGTATTCCTTCATGCGCAACCGTTCTACTAATCTATGCAAACCTAATTAAAGATATCAAAGCCTAAGCAAGTTTCCTCTCCACATAGTCACTGTGGAACGCACGGCCATATTCCTTCCAATTGATCGCAGCGTTCTCTCACTGTGAGAACACGTCCAAACCCTGACTTTCAGTGGCATTGAGTACCCTTGCCCGAGAACTCCAAACCGCAACTCTATCCTTTTTTTTCATGGACGCCAAGAAAAAAACGCGACGGTCTTCGGGCACGTGCCTGGCCTGCCGTCGTCCAAGCAAGGCATCGCCATCAGGAGCCCTCCCTGCTTGTTCAGCCCCAATGGTTTACGCTTTCTACGCATGCGTCTGATCGACGATTTTTTTATATCGAACAAGACGATTGACCTCATCAACATATTCATCGTAATCAGGCATTTTTTTAACAGAGCTCCCAGGGATATTCAATTCTAATGCTGCTTGCTTCCAATTAAAGACAATTTTTGCAATAGAAAGTACTATATCCTTAGCTATGTCATACGACAAACCATAATATTCAGATACACGTAAAATATCTTCTAAAGAACAAGACAGTGAGCCCTCATCGTCTAAGGCTAGAGCATGCGAAGCCTTGTCAGGATCAATTTCTACATCATATACTGGAGATAATTGCCAACCGTTTTCTCTATATAAAAAACCATGATTTCGTAAATGATCATCCTTATTCCCTATAAGGACATTAAAAATTAATCTTTTATATATTTCTTGTAAGTCACAACTTGTTGTCTGCAATGAGTTCGACTCAATTATAGATGCTATATCAAGATAGGAAAATTTACTTGATTCGCCATCCTTAGCATGTAAAAAAGTTTTTGCTGATAAAAAATATATTCTTTCGTTATCATTCCTATCAAAACGTTTTACAAGCAGAACGCTCCTACCTTTGTCTATTGGAATAATTTTAAAACTCGGTACGTTTAACAAACATTTTTTTGCCAAATACAAAGAAATTGCTTCCCGTGCTGGATTATCATATGTATCGTGAATACTTGAAAACTTTGCCAACCATAACGTATTATCGGCATCGATGACAGACAATTTTGGTCGTGCTCCCCCTAAAGAAGACCCAAATAAAACAATATTGAAGAAATCTGAATCGTGAATTTTCTCACCACTTTGCAATTGCTCAATACAATGTTGAAATGCCCGTACATCTTTTACCGTCAATGGATCTTTTGCATCGAGTGAGATGAGTTTAGTATTCTTGTCAAAAAATCGAAAAGCGCCCATCCTCCATTGATCTGCAACCGAAAGAAGATATTCTGAATCAAAAAAAAGATTTCTTTTTTCTTTTTTTTTAAAAAGCGTCTCAGTAAAGCGCGTCCCCAACTGTCAGGAGTAGCATCGGAAAAACAACCAAAGGAAAAGGAAGCAGCGCGTTGCACTCTTTCCGATAAAGGAAGTTCAGGGTCTATCTGAAATCCCGTACGTAGCCAGGATTTCTCATACATGAATTCTTGATATTCCTGACCTCGTCCTCTTCGAAAAAATAATGTTCCTATTTTTTTATTCGTACCATCTGTTACTATAACTTCATCGTACATTCTTTTTCCTCGTTCTCTCCATGCATCCTGAAAGTTTAACAATGGGCACTAAAAAATGCCGTTTTCATGTAAAATTCATGATTTTGCTGTAGTCTGCCCCTTATTTTCTCTTGTGTTTTCCTCTAAAATTTTTAGCGCTTATTTTGCTAAAAATTTGCTACAATAGCCACTAAATTTTTTTGAGGAGTGCTTATAAATCAAGAGTCAGGCAAAATTCTTAAGGTTACAGTAAAACGCATCCAAAATTATTGAGCGCTTTTGGAAACTTGTGAAAAATGAATTGGGCTCCGCATACTTCAGTGATTTCACTGCCTTTTGCAAAAACATAGATCTGCTTTGCAGTAGCACTCATACAGATCTCAAGGCTGAAATGGACACGCTGTTTGACGAGATGATTCTTAAGAGTCCCAAGTCATCTGAGCAGACTGGTAAAGCCGCTTGATGAGAGGGGGAGATGCGTGGCGATAACGGGTCTGGGCAGCATTCTAAAAAGTGCAATTTTTTATCTGGCCGGAGTATAATATGGGCTCTTTCTCGTCGGATCTCTTCACCAACTCTCTGTGGCCACCTCAACTGAAGCCAAGGTTGGCAATTCGGCTCTTGGGCTGGTCGAAAGATTTATAGATTATTTTTTGCAGACTCTTACCATGGTGTCAGCCTGAAAAGGGGCTTTTATAACTATGCAATCATCTGGAATATGAATTTTTATATGTGATAGCTCACTTGCAGGACGTGCATATATCCATCCTTCATTTTCCAAAATATCTTCTATAGTTATTTCTCCTTTTTTTCTTGCTTTATTTTCGATTTTTTCAAAAAATTTCATTGCTTTATTTTCTCGTTTTTCTCTTTTTTGGTACCATTCTTTATATTGAACACATTCATAGCCAAGAAATTTTAAACGGTGAGAAGAAAAAACTTCTTCTGATTGTAAAAATATTTGCTGTCCAAGATTCCCTAATAGTAAGGCTTCTTCCAGATCGCTTAATGGTAAGTCATTTCGAATAAAAAACTTTCCAATACGAAAATATCTGTCATCGGCTCTATGTCCAATAACAACGTCAGCCTTGCTTATGTCCGGTAGGAACTTTTCCAAAAAGAGTTGTACTCTTTCTTGATGTCTTATCATACCATTGATGCGCCGATTTCTATACAAGAGCGCCATCCAGTTTAAAGCTGTATAGCATTCCTGATTTAAATCAACAAATTTCAGACCTTTTGTATCTAACTCATATATATTGAGATAGCCGTCCTGACCTGGTTTTACTGCCCATTCACAAGCCAAATCAGCTCTATTCGTTGTATAAAAACCATTCCCATAATCGTTATTTTCGTCTCCACCCTTCCATTGAGGTGCTGTGATAATATTTGAAGAACCGTGATACAGTCGCATTACTTCTCTCCGTCATTGAAAACACGATCTAACTCCTTCAAAAAACGGCTTTCATCTTCCTGATGGTATCTCCAAAAATAGTCATAAAAATTTTTAACAGGTACTTTTTCAAGTATTTCTTTAAATGTCCTGTTTGAATGCCACTCGTACAGGGCAATCATATACCCGACCCAAAAATCTCTTGTGGCGCTTGTTGCAAAGCCTGAATTTTGTGGCAGAGGTCTCTTTCGTATATCAACATGCAGAATATCCCTTTCAATTTCCGCACAGATATCCGTCCCGTCCTTACCAGCAATGTATGTCGTAAACCCAAACTCTATGTATTCCGGAATCTTTGATTGCAAAAAGGCGTCAAGAAACACTTCAGGATCATAGTGCAGATAATTGACAGCATAATCAAGCATTTCGCCAAATTCTTCGGGGAAATATTGGGCATCGTAGTCGGAATAGGGGTGTGGCCTGCCGTCTTTACCTATTTGGTTGAAATCTTCGCGCTTCATAGTCTTTCGCCACTCCTTGGATGTGCAAGCCAGAGAAAACTATCAACCTTCTCAAAGAGAGCTATAGGCTTCATGGAAAATCAGAATCTATCACATTCTATGCGATTATCTGTCCTCATTGCCATCACGTTTATTTAATAGAGTTGCCCAGTTTCTGCAATGTATTATCAAGTGTAAAACATTTTCTTAGCATAAAAAGCATAGATTTCGTAAAAAAATACACGAATAACCTATGGCCGTCAAGAGGAGATGTCTGGCAGACGAAAACCAGCCAAAAAAACCCGCGCTTGACAACTGTTCAAACCCAGTAATTCGTGGTATCGGGTACAGAGAAAAACATCAACAATTGCGGCAGCCCTATGCGTGCACACGTGTCTCCCCCCCTTCTTCGCGAAGGCTTCACCACAGGCACGGCGGCAACCGCTGCAAGCCTTGCAGCCATAACGTGCCTCATAACAAAAACGCAACCAAAAACCGTTACAACCCCTCTGCCACCCTTTGATCCCAACCCAAGAGCCTGGCTCACTGTGCCCATTGAAGCGTGTGGCAGTCAGGGAAAGAGCGCCTGGGCGTGCGTCATCAAGGATGGGGGCGATGATCCCGATTGCACCCACGGCGCTGTCATTCGTGTTGAGATACGCAGCAAGGGCGCTTGTGCACCTATACCCTGTTCCTTTGCCAAAGCGTGCGAGGCCATTGTTCTTCAGGGAGGAGCAGGGGTTGGTGTTGTCACCCTGCCTGGGCTTCCGGTTCCTGTGGGGGAACCAGCGATTAATCCCGTGCCACGCCAGCAAATCCGCTACGCCATCTGGCACGCTCTGGGAAACGCCGTTTTTCCAATGGCTCTTACCATCCAGGTTCCCCACGGCGAGGAACTTGCCAAGCATACGCTCAATCCACGACTTGGTATTGTTGGCGGCATCTCCATTCTTGGCACACAAGGCATTGTCAAAGCCTTTAGCCATGAGGCCTTCCAAACAACGATTGCCGAACAGATGCAGCAGGCAAAGGCCTTGGGCATCAATCAACTGCTGCTCTCAACCGGCAGACGATCAGAGCGCATCCTGCAAGGCCTCTTCCCCGATGCTCACCCTCTGAGCTCTATCCAAGTGGCAGACTGGATCGGATTTGCCCTGCAAACAGCCAAAAGCCTTGGCTTTCCATGCCTTGTCTTGGGACTCTTCTTTGGAAAACTGGTCAAACTGGCACAAGGCCATGCCTACACCCATGCCAAGGCCTGCGCCATCGATTTCCAATCCCTTGCCCATGAGGCGAAGGCGTGTGGGGTGACCACGTGGTCTTCCATAGCCTGCGCTCCAACCGCCCGCGCCGTTTCAGCGATACTCACCCACGATCCCAAGGGACAGCGTGTTTTTGATCGCCTGCTTTGTGCTGCGACCAAATACGCCCAGGCATTGGCGCAATGCCCTGTCTCTGTTCTCCTACTCAAGGAACCTTGAGCATCCATTGTGTTTACACACTCAACACTATGAGGAACTCCTGTGTCCTGGCAAAAAACGTCTCTCTGTGTCCTTGGACTCCCCCTCGGAACGCAAACTACCCCGCCCTTTATCCCGGATTGTATCCGGCAGGCGGATGTCCTCTGTGGCTTTCCAAAGACCCTTAAGGCCTTTGCCTCCCTGCAAAAACCCTGTGTTCCACTCACTCTTCCCCTGGATGTCTCCCTGCAATCGCTCACAGAATTCCTTGAAAACGGGCAAAAGGTGGTGATTCTGGCCTCAGGCGACCCCCTCTTCTACGGGATCGGTGCAACGCTTCCCCGCTATTTTCCCAAGGATTCCTTTACCATTCTCCCCTCGGTCTCCTCGCTCCAGGAAACCTGCGCCAAGATCGCCATGCCCTGGCACGATGTGGTCTGCGTCTCCCTCCACGGTCGAAAAAACACCATGGCCTTAAACCAGGCACTGCTTTCAGGAAAAACCATCTGCCTGCTCACAGACCCGAGCAACACCCCCAAAAGCCTTGCAGCCTATTTAGCAAAAAAAGGCTATCCCTGTACAATCCACGTTTTTGCCAATATCGGAACGCCCAAAGAGTCCTACTCCCTGTTTTCCCTTCTTCCTGACCCCAAAACCGCGGCCATCCATGTGCCCGATATTCCCGATATTGCCCCCAACATTCCCATGACCATTCTTCTGGAACCCAGCAAAAAGCCCACCATGCCCATGCTTGGCATTCCAGAAGCCCTTCTTTCTCCGGAATGCTATTGCACCAAAGCAGCTGTCCGCGCAACAGCGCTTTCACTGCTTGCCATGCGGCCCAATGAAATTTTCTGGGATATCGGAGCCGGCAGCGGCGCGCTTTCCCTCGAGGCCTGCCGCTTGCTCCCCGAAGGCGCCATCTTTGCTGTGGAGGAAAAAGCCGAACGCATGGCCATCATCGAGCAGCATCTCCAACGCTTCGGTGCCTATACCGTAAACCCGGTGGCAGGCCATGCTCCCCTATGCCTGAAAGACCTTCCCAATCCCACTCGCGTCTTTGTGGGCGGCGGTCTCTCGCAAAACGACGCCAGACGCCTGCTCGATGCCACAACCTCGCGCATGGCGCCCTCGGGACGCATCGTTCTTGCCTGCGTCTTGCTCCAAACCATTGCGCTTTGCCACAGCTATTTCCAGAAAAAGGCCTGGACCTACGGCGTAACCCTTGTGCAGACATCCTCTTCGACAAGCCTTGCCAACGACCTGCGTTTCGGGGAAAGCGCCCCGGTCTATCTGGTATGGGCAGAAAAACCAAACACCGAACAAGCGCAGTAAGAGTACAGCATGCAGACACAGGGCTTTGTATCCTTCATCGGCGCAGGACCAGGGGATCCTGAGCTTATCACCGTCAAAGGGGCAAAACGCCTCCAGCAGGCTGATCGCATTATCTATGCCGGCTCCCTTGTTCCACAGGCGCTGCTCCCGGCACACATCCCTGCCATCGATTCTGCGCCCCTCACCCTCGAAGCCATTATCGCGCTGATGGAGGAAACAACACGACAAGGGGGGATGGTTGCTCGCCTCCACACAGGAGATCCCTCCCTCTACGGAGCGCTCCAGGAAGAATGTGCCTCCCTGCGCCAAGCCAATATCCCCTTTGAGGTCATCCCCGGTGTCACCGCAGCCTGCGCAGCCGCAGCCAAAGCGGCCATATCCTTCACCATCCCCGGTGCCACCCAAACCCTCATTCTCACTCGCCTTGCCGGCAGAACCCCTATGCCCAAGGAGGAAGACATCAGGCTCTTAGCGAGTCACAAAAGCGCCCTCGCGGTCTACCTTGCTGGCAAACAAGCCAGCCTCCTCCAACAACAGCTGGAAGAAGTCCTCCCCGAGGATACCCCCATCTTGATTGCCCACAAAGTCGGACATCCCGAGGAAGCCTTGCACTGGACACGTTTGCAAAACCTTGCAGCCTGTGTTGGTAAACACCATATGGAACGCCAAAGCGTCATCCTTATCCTTCCCCATAGCAATCACGGAAACGCACGCTCAAAACTCTACGATCCCGCCTTTTCCCATGGCTTTCGCTCCTAAAGAACCAAAAGCCTACCAAGAGAGGTTATATAGCCAAATTTCTAAAAAATAGGTTTGCCGCCAATTTTTTATCTTAAGTTTTTCTGAAAAATGCCGATAAAAATGTTGAGAAGGTGGTAGCCTTGTGCTGTTGCATGCTTTGTTGCAGGACGCAGAGATCCGTTCAAGGAGGAATGGACATGTCGATCACAACAAATTTCAAGGCAGCAAAGATCCGGGCTCCGAACACGCCCGCCTTTGCCCAGGCATCTGAGGCAGAATCAACGATTCAAACACTCGATTGTTATCTGACCGTTTTGGAAGACAACAAAAAGGCCGCTTGTTTTATTCCTGACGACGCGGCCATGGCGTTGGATTTGGCGTGCTTTGTCTGTGACCGCTATCAAGGACGCACAGAACGTACCTCGATGCCGGCAATGCGCCTTTCGATGGCCTTACTGAAACCCACCCAAGCCATTGTCCAATAGCCATTGCTGAGAGCTCCTTCGTTTTTTTCGCATTCAAAATCCACCAATCACACGCTCCGACATGAAAAGCATGCAAAAAACCCCTTCTATCAAGAGTTTGTCCCACAGAACTGTGTTTGACCAAAAAAAGGAGGCCATGAGCCTCCTTTTTTTGTGTGCTTATTCCAAACTGCAGGATCTCCCATCTATCGTGGGGAGAGACTTCTCTTTTTCTGCTCGGTTCAACAAGCACTCGAAAACGCAGCTACAAGGCCAGAGACTGCTTACTCGCCTTTTTTCTCCTGAAACCCTCGTTGAGTGCTTCACAAAATAACGAGCATGCTGCTATAACGTTTTCGTGGATGTGCACACTCCGACTCCTTGTGCGAGGTGTCCGCTGCCAGATACTCCCATGAAGTGGGAACCACGTTCTCGAAAGATGATAAAAATGTAAATAAAGATACTGAAAAAAAACAAAACATACTCTTTATTAAAAAAAACAGTTTTTTACTCAATCAAAAAAGGAGGATTGTATGGCTGTTTCTCTTTCTAAAGGCGGCAATGTTTCCCTGAGCAAAGAAGCTCCTGGCATTGAACAAATTCAGGTTGGCCTTGGATGGGACGCTCGGGCTACGGACGGAGCGGCCTTTGACCTGGATGCATCCTGCTTTATGCTGAACAATGCTGGGAAGGTGAGGAGCGATAGCGACTTTATTTTCTATAACAATTTAACATCGACCTGCGGCAGTGTTCAGCATACCGGTGACAATCTCACAGGCGCTGGTGAGGGTGACGACGAATGCGTGATCGTCGACCTGACAAAGGTTCCCGCCGATGTTGCAAAATTAGCCTTTGTTGTGACAATTCATGAGGCTGAGAGCCGCCGACAAAATTTTGGGATGGTTTCAAATGCCTTTATCAGGGTTGTCAACAAAAAAGACAATCAAGAAATTGCCCGATTCGATCTTTCAGAGGACGCCAGCACAAATACGGCTATGATTTTTGGCGAGGTCTACCGCCACAATAATGAGTGGAAATTCAAAGCTGTCGGTCAAGGCTATGACGGTGGCTTGGCTGCTGTCGCCAAAAATTATGGCGTAAACATCTAGCCAAAAAAACCGGCTTTCTGCCACGAGGAATACTGGCAAAAGAGAACCGTTGTGGGGTTTACACCCACATAACTGGGTGTAAACCCGACGAGGAGGCTGTTTGCTCTCTTTTTATTGCCTTCGCTATCTTGGGAACTGGGAAACAATAACCTATTCGCCTCGCCGTTGATCAGCCCCCGTACACCTCGTTAGCAAGATCTCCGCACTAATGGAGGTATCCGCTCATGTATAATCCCAGGGAAGGGAGGAGCCATCTTCGTGTTGCAGGCTAC
>JAFSVD010000009.1 GCA_017450275.1 Desulfovibrio sp.
ACAAAGAGCGTACAAATCCTGCCAACGTAGTTCCGATGGCAAAAATGCCCTCTGAACTGAGGCTGATTACGAGCAAAAATATCCAACCACCTTAGTGGTGGGATATTTTTGGAGAACCGTAATATTACAAGCTCGTAGCTCAGACGGGTATGGCCGCCATTTGTCAGAGTCGCATTGATTTGCACTGATTTTCTCGATGTGTGAGGAGAAAAAAAACGGGCTTGAGGCATTTTGCTCTCAAACCCTTACTTTTACTGGCGCGCCCTGCGAGATTCGAACTCACGGCCTTTGGCTCCGGAGGCCAACGCTCTATCCAACTGAGCTAAGGGCGCACTTTTTTAATAGACGACACTGTAGGACATAACCTCTGGCCTGTGGAAGAAAAATTCCACACGTCTGTTCGCTGCTCTGCTCGACTCATCAAAGCCGGGTTTTAACGGCCGTGTGTCACCGTAGGCAACACCGCGCAGTCGACTCGGTTTTATATTCCGATCGGCCAAATAATGCAAGACCGTCGCAGCCCGTGCGCCGGACAATTCCCAAGCAGACGGGAAGGGGGGCTGCGCTTCACTGCTATCCGCATGACCGCGAACAACAAGATAGAGGTTGTACTCGCGTAAAACATCAAGCACGGATTGAAAAACTTTTTCCGCTTGCGGGGTTATGCGAATCGAGCCGGCTTGAAAGAGGGCATCGGAATTGACCCGCAACTGCACTCCAAGATCATCGGCGCTGAGACCGGATGAATTTTGCGGCACAGCGTCAGCCATAAGCATTTTCAACTTTTGCGCTATCGCATAGTGTGAACGCTCGGTCTCATTGATCTTGATATCCCGAGCATCGATTTTATCCGTATTCTGGATAAAAGGGTTGTTGGAAATCGGAGAGGTGGAGCTTGAGTCAAAATTGCGTTCACCGCTGAAGTAGGCGGCAAGCCCTGCCTTGGTTTCAGGCGGCACCATATTGAGAATCCACATCAACAGGAAGAAAGCCATCATGGCTGTGACAAAGTCAGCGTAGGCTACTTTCCATGCACCACCCATATATCACCATCCTCATCAATTCACAGAAAAAACACGATACTAACCGCTCTTCAGCTTTTCTTCCATTTCTGAAAAGAGCGGCCGGAAAGGATAGGGAATAGCTCGTCTTCCGTACTCAACAGCAATAAGAGGCGTAGCCCCACGAATGGCCGCGGCAACGGCTTCTTTGATGGAGTTCAGATAAAAATGTTCTTCGCTCACGTAGTTTTCAAGCTTGGAACCCATGGGACCAAAGAGACCATAGCAGCACAAAATACCAAGGAAGGTTCCGACCATGGCCGCCGCGATGTGGTGTCCCAAAACCTCAGGCGGTTCGTTGATCTTCCCCATGGTGATAACAACGCCGATAACGCAGGCAACGATACCCATACCGGGAAGGGATTCCGCCATATGGGAGATGCCATGCGCAGGCAGCATGCCTTCTTCGTCGATCGTATGCATGTCGACTTTCATCAAGCTGTCGATGTCGGCAGGATCACCGGTTGTGAGATAGACGCGAAGGGTGTCGCTGATAAAATTAATAACAAGAGTATTTTTAGCAATATTTGGATATTTTGTAAAAATGGGGCTTGAATCAGGTTTTTCAACATCACTTTCAATACTAATCACACCATCTCTGTGCATCTTACTAAAGAGCGCATACAAAAGAGCAAGGGTTTCCAAATATTTATTTTTGCTCGACCCCGGATCAGCAAATAGATGTTTTAAACTTTTAACAATGAGACCAAAGGTATACTTCGTCTGTCCAGCGAAGAAGGCTCCCAATCCGCTTCCCAAAATAATTATTATTTCTGCTGGTTGAAGGAGTACCCCCCAGTCCCCATGGGACATGGTATACCCGCCTGCAACCGAAAGAATAACTATGATGAGTCCTATAAGTAAGTACATCGTGCCGTCCGTGTCTACTACAGTCGAAGATCCAATTCTCAGAAGATGGCGTCATGCACCACGGGGAACCAGTGTATCCCAGCAAGGCTAAAAACTCAAGCAAGGAATGCTTGACACAGCAATGTCAATAGACTGAAACAAGGCAAGAGCAGCATCTCTGCCCCTCTCAAACAAAAAATCACAAAAAACCACGCTTTGTCAAGAAAAACTCTTTCTTTTTTCTACCACCAAGGATTTTGCATGCACCGTCCACCCGCTCTCATGATTCAAGGCACCTGTTCCAATGCCGGCAAAAGCCTGCTCGCAACAGCCATCTGCCGCAACCTCACCCTCATGGGCTTTCGCGTACGACCCTTTAAGGCGCAAAATATGTCCCTCAATGCCTTTGTGGCCGACGATGGCGAAATGGGACTGGCTCAAGCCATCCAAGCGCGTGCGTGTGGTATATCCCCCGATTGCCGCATGAATCCCCTCTTGCTCAAACCCCTTGGCAACGCCACCTCTGAACTGATTTGCCTTGGGAAACCCCATGGAACGCTCACAGCCAAAGACTTTGCGAGCTTTCGCCCGGATCTCTGGTCTATTGTGCAAAAAGCCTATTGTTCTCTCGCCGAAGAGGCCGATATCATGGTGCTTGAAGGAGCAGGAAGCCCTGCGGAAATCAACCTTCGGGAACACGATCTCGTCAATATGCGCATGGCACACTTTGCCAAAGCCAAGGTCTTGCTCACCTGCGACATCGACCGCGGCGGCGCCTTTGCTGCCCTCCTTGGCACCATGCTCCTCCTCCAACCTGACGAGCAAGCCTTGGTTTCAGGCTTTATCATCAATAAATTCCGGGGCGATTCCACCCTGCTCACTCCTGCCATGGAAGAAATACGCCGGCGCACAAACCGCCCCTTTTTCGGCATCATCCCCTGGATCGACGCGGTCGATATCCCCGATGAAGACTCGGTCTCCTTGAGCGCCTTGAAAACAAAGCGAGCCGCTCCCCCCAACACCCTCGATATCGCCTTTATCAAACTGCCCCATCTGAGCAATGCCCAGGATCTCGACAGTTTGCGCAAAGAAGCCGATGTTTCGCTTCGTCCCATCGAAAGCCCAGAGACCTTCGGCTGCCCCGATCTTGTGATCCTCCCCGGCTCACGCAATACCATGGCCGCCATGCGCTTTCTCACCCTTTCAGGCTTAGATCAAGCCATCCATGCCTATGCCAGAGAGAATCCGCAGCATGGCATGATCCTCGGTATTTGTTGTGGCATGCAATTGCTCGGCGAATCTATCCACGATCCCTTTGGCATGGAAGAAGGATGCAGTATACGCGGACTCAACCTTCTTCCGCTAAAAACCCATCTTGCCAAGCAAAAGATTCAGCGAAAAACACAAGCTATAAGCTATCCACCCCTCACCCCAAGCCCTCTCCCCCTATTTGGCCAGGAAATGCGCTACGGCCAAACGAGCCCAAGCAAGGAGGATATCCTTCCCCTCATTCGCAATGAAAACGGCGAGGTTCTTGGTTTTGGCCGCATGGACCACGATACCATTCCCATTCTTGGCACAAGCCTCCACGGCCTCTTTGATGCGGATGCCTTCAGAGCCCAGCTGCTCAAAAGACTTCGCGATGCCCGTGGTCTTCCCAACCACAAAACACGCCACTACGATATCAGCCCCTCCATCGACCGCTTGGCAGCCATTGTTGATCAAGCAATGCCTGTCAAAAGTCTTCTTGCCCTTCTTGGCCTTCAAAGTTCGTAACCCATTGCACTTTTCCCCTCTCTTCGCTATTCTTGTGCAAACGCCCGGTGTGGCTGTGTTGATTGTGGGAGGTTTTATGAGTGATTATGATGAGGCCAGTCAGGCTTCAAAACACGACGATGAAATACAGCTTGTCACATTTCGTATCGGCGATGAAGAATTTGGGGTGGATATTTTGGCGGTTCAGGAAATCAACCGCATGCTGCAAATAACGATGGTGCCACGAGCCCCTTTTTTTATTGAAGGTGTAATCAATTTGCGTGGCAAAGTGATTCCCGTTGTGAATATGCGGACTCGCTTCAACAAACCCCAGGTAGAACCTGATGCCGACACCCGCATTGTCGTCGTGGATCTCGGTCAAAAAGTCATAGGCATTCTTGTGGATGCAGTCTCAGAGGTTTTGCGCCTTCCCTCCAGCACTATCGAACCCGCCCCCCCGGTGGTTGCAGGGATTGGATCGGAATATATCAAAGGTGTTGGAAAATTAAACGACAGGTTGCTCATCCTGCTCGACCTCGACAATCTTCTGCGCGAAGAAAATCCGCTCGACAATTAAGATTTCCCCCTTTCTCTTCCCTGCACCCTCAAGCCTTGGTCTTGAGGTCTTTTTTTTTCAGCCCTTCGAAGGAGTCCGCCTGCACCATGAAGATGCGTCTTTCCCGTTCAATTATTGGCTCTGAAGAGGCCAAAGCTGTCAGCCGTGTCCTGCTCGAAGACGGCTATCTGGGCATGGGCACAGAGACCAAACGCTTTGAAGAGGATCTGGCAGCCTTTTTCGAGGTTGAGCCAGAGCAAGTGATCTCGACCAATTCAGGCACAGCCGCCCTCCATCTTGCCTGCGACGCTGTCTGTGCCCAGGCAAACACCTCAGGGATTCCTGAAATCCTTGTGCCCTCCCTCACCTTTGTTGCCTCCTACCAGGCCATCACCGCAGCAGGGTGCAAACCCGTTAGCTGTGATGTTTTGCTTGAAACAGGCACCTTGGATCTTCAGGATGCCAAGAGTCGGATAACAGAAAACACCGTTGCCATCCTCTTTGTCGATTACGCGAGCAATCCCTGGAAGCTCAGCGATGTCTATGCCTTTGCCAAGGAACACCATCTGCGCGTGATCGAAGACGCAGCCCACGCCTTTGGCTGCCGCCACCATGGCCAGCGCATCGGCAGTTTTGGCGATCTTGTCTGCTTCAGCTTTGACGGCATCAAAAATATCACAGCCGGCGAAGGCGGCTGCCTTGTCTCCTTTGACCCGGTTGCAACCCAGCTGGCAAGTGATGCTCGCCTGCTCTCTGTGAGCGGCGACACCGCCAAGCGCTTTGCTGGCGCCAGAAGCTGGGATGCCGATGTTGCCAGGCAAGGCTGGCGCTACCATATGAGCAATATCATGGCAGCCATTGGTCGCGTCCAGTTGCGCCGATTCCCCAAGGAATTTCTCCCCAAACGCATGCTCAGATCCTCGGTCTACAATCAGCGGCTGTGCACACAAAAGCATGTTGCGCTCTTTCAAACCGATCCCGAGGATTTTATTTGCCCCCATATCCAGGTCATCCGCGTGCTCGACGGCCACAAAGAGCATGTGCGGCACGTCTTGGAGGAGCACGGTATCCCAACCGGCCTCCACTACAAGCCCAATCATCTCCACTCTTTCTTTGGCGGGGGCGCTGTGCATCTACCAAACGTTGAACAGCTCTATACCGAAATTCTGACGCTTCCTCTCCATCCGGCACTCTCCTGTCAGGATATAGAAGAAATCTGCGGCATCATCAAAAAAACCCTCGATACCTTATGAACACGTCCCCAAAAACGCCCCTTGTCTCTGTTATCATGAATTGCCGCAACGCAGCCAAGGATCTTCCTTCGGCAATGGAAAGCGTGATGGCGCAGACAGTGCAGGATTTTGAGATCATCTTCTTCGACAATTGCTCAACCGATGCGAGCATTGCCATCGCTGAGAGCTTTGGCGAAAAAGTCCGCATTGTGCAAGCAGCGAGTCCGCTCTCCCTCGGGATGGCCAGAAACCAAGCGCTTTGCCACACCCAAGGGGATCTCATCGCCTTTCTCGATTGCGATGATCTGTGGCGGCCGACCAAATTGGAACGCCAGATTGCCTGCTTTGCCAACGAGTCCGTGGGACTTGTGACAACAGACACCCGCCTGCTCCACGGCACACGGGAAGGGGGACGGCTTTTTGCCAAGACCAGGCCAGCCCGTGGCGCTGTCTTTGGCGAACTCTTAACGCGCCAATGGATTTCCATGTCCTCGGCCATGGTGCGCAAAAAAGCCTTGGACAGCATCCAGGAATCCCCTGGCCACTGGTTTGACGAACGCCTTGAAGTGTGTGAAGAGGCTGATGTGTTTTACCGCATTGCCCACGACTGGGCGCTCGACTATGTCGAGAGCGATCTCACCCTGTGGCGCATCCATGGGAAAAACACCACCTTCGAACGCTTCGACGCCTTTGCCAACGAGACACTTTTGATCGTGGACAAACTGCAAAAGCGTTTTCCCGATTGCCAAACAACCTATGCCTCCATTTTCCCAAAGCTCATCAACCGCGCCTCCTTCCAAAAAGCGATCGCGCTCTGGAAAAATGGCAAGGCGAAGGAGGCGCGCACCCTTGTGCACAGCCTGCCAAAAACGCCAAAGACCCGCCTCTTTACGCTGTGTACCTATCTTCCACCTTCGTGCTTTACCCTCGCCGCACGCCTCTATTTTGCCCTCCCCCGCTTTCTCCGCTCATAGCCTCTAACCCCAAGGTGAACCATGCTGCAGGAACACTATACCGGCCAGGGTCAGGTCGTCCTCATTGCGGGGGGCGGCCGCATCTTTACCGACATAGCAGCCCGTTTTGTTGCGAGCGAACGCTCCCTGGATGCCATTGTTGCCTCTCCCTATTCCAAGGCCATTGTGCAAAACATCCTGGCAAGCGGCCACAGAGCTGCGCTCGAATTCGATACCTTCCTCTTTGGCATTGCAGGCTATTCCCGCGTCACCGAAGTGCAACTTGTCAGAAAACGCCTTGCCTCCTACCTGATCAAGTCGGGCAGAGCCGAATTGCACGGCAAACGCGCCTTTTCTGTTGTCTATCCCAAGGAGGTGGCGCATTTCACAAGCACGGTCACGCTTCCCGACGGGCAGCGCGTCGCGCTCTCAGGCAAAGATCTCTGCGAGCTGACCAGGCAATGGTATGAAGATGGCGTGGCTCACGGGCTGCCTGAAGAGGATCTGCGCTATCTCAAACCCCAGGCCACAGAATGCAAGGCCATCATCGGGATGAACGCCCACGCCCTGCTCGACTGGTTCCAGATTCGTCTGTGCCAAAACGCCCAGCACGAAATCAGGGATCTCGCGCACAAGATGCTTGCCCTGTGCAAAGAAGCTGCGCCGGATCTCTTTGCCGAAGCAGGACCAAACTGTGTCCAATTAGGGTATTGTCCTGAAAACGACCGCCAAAACCCCCGATGCAAAGGCAAAATCCCCACCAAGCACGAAGCCTTTGCTCTGCTCAAGAACTATGCCTCCCACGGGCAGCGCCAGCCCTGACTTTGAACAGCGTACAAATACAGACAAAGAAGATGGGCGTGCAAAAGAGGCCAATGCCTGTGGCAACCAGGGTTCCGCCAATAATGCCGGTTCCGATCGCATGCTGGCTGTTGGCTCCCGCCCCATGGCTGACAGCTAAGGGCGCAACCCCAAGCAGGAAGGCGAGCGATGTCATGAGAATGGGGCGTAAGCGCAAGCGGGTCGCCTCAATGGCTGCGGTCACGCTCGTTTTGCCCTGCGCAACCAGATTCCGCGCGAATTCCACAATCAAAATGGCATTTTTGGCCGAAAGACCAATCACCGCCAAGATCCCCACCTGGAAATAGACATCGTTGTAGAGCCCCCGCAACGAACTCAAACACACTGCTCCCAAAACACCCAGGGGCACCACCAAGATGACGGCAAAGGGAATAATCCACGATTCATAGAGCGCGGCCAAACACAAAAAAACCGTGATAATCGAAAGCGTATAGAGAATACCGGTTTGGCCGCTTGCGTATTGTTCCTGATAGCTTAAGCCCGTCCACTCAAGCCCAATCCCCTCGGGCAATTCTCCGACCAAGCGAACAAGTTCGTTCATCGCTGTCCCACTGCTCACCCCCTTTGCTGGCTGCGCTTCGATGATGGTGGATTGCACCCCGTTGAAGCGTTCCAGCTGGGCAGGCCCAAAGGTCCAATGGAGCTTGGCAAAGGCGGTTAAAGGCACCATGCGCCCCAAATCGTTGCGAAAATACCACTGTGCCAAATCGTCGGTATCCATGCGAAACGGCGCATCGCCCTGGATATAGACCCGCTTGACTCGTCCCCGGTCGACAAAATCGTTGACATAGAGCCCACCCCAGGCAGCGGTGAGATCGCTGTTCACCGTGGCGGGATTGAGGCTAAATACTCCTGCCTGCAAATCATCGATATCCAGACGCAGCTGGGGCACATCATCGAGCGACGAGGTGCGGATATTGGCGATCAAGGGATTTTCGCGCCCCTTGGCCAAAAGCTCTTCGCGCGCAGCGATGAGCGTCTCATAGCCAAGGCCTCCCTGGTCTTCCAGCTGCAGCGAAATACCTGAGGCCTGGCCAAGGCCTGAGATCTGGGGCGGCAGGAAAAAGACGATGCGAGCCTGGGGGTGGTTGCTGAAACGACTTCGGGCTCGAGCAACAATAGCTTCAGCACTCTGCTCTTCGTTTGGCCGCTCATCCCACAATGTGAGCTTCACATAGCCGCTCACCACATTTTGCCCACGGCTGCCATAGGGACCTAAGCCCAAGGTGGTGGAAACAGCGACGATATTGTCCCGCTCTTCCTCCAAAAAATACCGCTCAACATCCTTGACAATACCAAGCGCGCTTTCCCGTGTTGTGCCTGCTGGCATAAAGAGGGTAAAGTGCAAGCGCCCCTGGTCTTCAACCGGTAAAAACGAGGTGGGCATGGCCACAAGCGCGTAGAGCGTGAGCGCAACAAGACCAGCGTAGGCGAGCAGAACCCAGACCTTGCGGCCGAGCAGACGCGTGAGCAGATACAAAAAGGTTTTTTTGCCCGCGTCAAAGAAACGGTTGAAAGACTGAAAGACAAGCAATTCCTTGGCATTGGGGGCTGGCTTGCGCAAGAGATTCGCGCACAATGGCGGGGTGATAACCAGAGCCACAAAGACCGAAAGCAGCATGGAGGTGATAATGGTGATGGAAAATTCCCGGTAGATGGCGCCGGTTATGCCGGTAAAAAAGGCCATCGGCAAAAAGACCGCGCTCAAGACCGCAGCAACCCCAATCAAGGCGCCTGTGATCTGGTTCATGGATTTCACCGTGGCCTCAAAAGGCGTGACATCCTCACTGCGAAGGATCCGTTCGGTATTTTCCACAACCACAATGGCGTCATCGACCAAGAGGCCAATGGCCAAAACCAGGCCAAACATGCTCAAGGTGTTAATCGAGGAACCAAGGGCAGCCATGATCGCAACCGTTCCCGCCAAGACAATGGGCACAGCCACGATCGGGATCACCGTTGCGCGCCAGTTTTGGATAAAGAGCGCCATCACACAGGCCACAAGGACAATGGCCTCAACAAGGGTGCGCACCACGTTTTTGATGGACTGCCGGACAAAGGGCACTGAATCAAAGGAAACCTGACAGGAGAGGCCTTTGGGAAAATACGGCTTCATGCGCTCCATAAAGGCTTCCACCCGTTCTGCCGTCCCAACGGCATTGGCGCCTTCGGCCAGCTGGATGCCAACAGAGACCGCGGCTTTGCCGTTGAAGCGCGAGGAGAGAATATAGCTTTGCAGCCCCATCTCGACCCGGCCAATATCCTTCACCCGCACAACAGAGCCATCGGCATTGACGTGGACAACAATGGCCGCAAACTGATCGATGGTCTCGAGCTTGGCTCGGCTGACGAGCGTGACATTGAGCTGCTGCCCAGCTTTGGCAGGAAGGCCTCCGATCTGACCCACAGAAATTTGGTCGTTTTGCGATTCAACCGCCTTGACCACATCCCCAGGGGTCAGGGAAAAAGAGCGCAACTTGTTCGGGTCAAGCCATATGCGCATGGCATAGGGGGAGCCGAACAAGGTGGCATCCCCAACCCCTTCAACCCGACACAAGGGATCGAGCAAAACCGAGGCCACAAAGTCGCCGATCTCTTCCGAAGAAAGACGGCCTGAGGTATCCAAAAAGGCGTAGAAATTTAAAAAGGTGTCGGAGATTTTTCGAACGCGTATGCCCTGGTTTTTCACGGTCTCTGGCAAAAGCGGCAAGGCCAGTTGCAGCCTGTTTTGCACCTGCATCTGCGCCATATCGGGATCAACCCCTGGCGCAAAGGTCATACGCATGAGCATACGGCCTTCGGAAGAACTGTTGGTTGTGATGTAGAGCAAATCGTCCAGCCCCACCATGCGCTGCTCAATCACCTGGGCGATCGAATCCTGCATCGTCTTGGCAGAGGCGCCGCTGTATTCCACAATGAGCGAGATGGTCGGCGGCGTCATGGGCGGAAATTGCGAGACAGGCATCTTCACAATCGCAAGCGACCCCAACAGGAGAATAAAGATGGCGATAACGCTTGCAAAAACAGGTCGTGTAATAAAAAATCGACTCATGCATCCTCACCCCTCAAAAGAGCGCCTATAAACCCTTTGCCTGCTCCCGCACAACAACCCTATCCCCTTCCCGAAGACCCCGAAGCCCAGCAACAATGACTCTATCGCCCTCACGAAGACCAGCCACAACAACGACATCTCTGTTTGTGCGCTCACCCACCTCAATGGCCTTTCTGACCACGCGCTCGTTTGCGTCAACGCAAAAGACACTGGCCTCACCCCGGGCTGAGCGCTGCACAGCGATCTCTGGCACAAGCAGTGCCTCCTCATGCACCCCTTCAAAGACCTGCGCCTTCACATAGAGCCCAGGCAACAAGGTGCCATCGGGATTGGGAAACACCGCCCGAAGCAACACCATGCCCGTACTCTCATCGACCGAGATGTCGGCAAATTGCAAATGCCCCTCATGGGGATAGGGGGTTTCATCCACCATAAGGCGAACCGGCGTGGAATGGGCATGGATTTTCTGCAAACGCCCTGAGACATACCTGTCCCGCAACTTCAGCAATTCCAGGCTTGAGCGCGTCATATCGACATAGACAGGATCGAGCTGGTGGATAACAGCCAAGGGATCGGCCTGATTGGCTGTCACTAAGGCACCCTGGGTCACGTTGGATTTGCCGATGCGGCCTGTGATCGGCGCCAGCACATCCGTATAGCGCAGCCGAATCTGCGCTGTTGCCAGAGCCGCTTTTGCCACATCCACATCGGCCTTGGCCTGCAGATAGCTTGCCTCGGCGTCTTCCATATCCTGCTTGCTGACAGCTCTCGATCCCAGAAGCGATTTGCGCCGATCTCTGCGCAAGATCGCCTGCTGCAAGGTGGCTTGGGCTCTGGCAAGGGCGGCTTTTGCGCTTTCCACCTCAGCCTCGTACATGGCTGGATCGATTTTATACAGCGACTGCCCCTCGCCAACGAGCGAGCCCTCAGAAAAAAGCTGTTTGTGGAGAATGCCCCCAACCTGGGGACGCACCTCGGCTTTTTTGTAGGCGCTCACCCGGCCAGAAAGCTCAACCGAAAGCGACACCGCAGAGGGAGCCAGGATTCTGACTGAGACCTCCCGTGGCACTGTCTTGGTTGCCGGATGCTGCTCCTGACAACCCACAAGCACGATCATCAAGCCAACAAGGCACAGCGTGCGAAGCCCCATCTTCTCCCTCCCCAAAAACACCGCATTGACGGCACCGATACTTTGTGCAAAGTCTATCACTGTGTCCACATTCAACAAAGGTGTTGCCATGGCCTATTTTGCCAAACGCGAACAAGTTACGACCCTTCCCTGTCCAGACTGTGCAAAGCCTCTGACAATTGCCAGATCCTGCTTTGAGGTCTTCATGCTCTGCCCAAACTGTCAAAAGCGCTTCCCGCTCAAGCCCTTCATCAAGCAGTCTGACGCTGCTATGGAGGAATTTATGGAAAATGTCTATTGCAACCGCATCTAACCCAGCTCAACAACCGACACACAACCATGCGCACTGTCTTTCTTTTCCTTGCCTGCATTCTCCTATTCATCCCCGCCCCGAGTTATTCCGAAAATACGGATCTCATCCAAGAAACGCAAGAACATCCTTTACTCGATGTCGCCTCTGCTATCCTTTTTGATCTCAACACCAATACGATCCTCTACGAACAAAACGCTGACACGCCGATCCAGCCGGCCTCGCTCACCAAGATCATGAGCATCTACCTGGCTCTCGATACCATAGCCGCTGGCAATGCCCGTTTTGACTCTCCGGTCATTGTGAGCCAAAAAGCCGCCAACGAAGGCGGCTCCCGCATGGGTATCCGAGCCGGCGAAGAGATTCGCCTTGGCGAACTCTTGCTCGGTATGGCGGTATCCTCGGGCAACGATGCGAGCTTGGCTGTGGCTGAATTCATCGGGGGAACCAACGAGTCCTTCATCCATGCCATGAATGAAAAAGCCCGCAAACTGGGCATGACCAATACCCACTTTGGCACCCCCAACGGCTTACCTGTGAAAGGCCAGTACACAACAGCGAGAGATATGCTCACTCTCGCTCGCAATTATCTGCGCCGCTATCCCTGGGCTCTCAGCATGCACAATACCCGCTTCTTAAAGCACCAGGAATACGTCTCCTGGAACAGGAATCCCCTGCTCGCCCAATATCCTGGCGCTGACGGGCTGAAAACAGGCTGGGTCAGAGCCTCGGGTTTCAATATGATCTTCACCGCTGAGCGCAACTACCATCGCCTGCTCGCCGTAATTTTAGGCGCTCCTGATGCTATGCGCCGTGCGGTTGAAGCCTGCCGCATGCTCGATGCTGGCTTTTTGGTCTGCTTACAAAAATCCCCCTCTGTCGCGGTTGCTCTCACGACCCTTCCCTTTGACAGCTACAAGGTGGATCTCCATAAAAGCGCCCATGAGGCTGTCGAACGTTTTGGCTATGTCTCAAGCGGTTTTCGGAAAAAACGCGCCATCAGAAACCATATGCAGGCACAAGTCCAACAAAAACGGTCAGGCAGACAAAAAATGACCAAAAGACGGTCGGTGAAACGACGCTAACAGTGCCCATACCAAGAAAGGCTCAGCACCCTGCTGAGCCTTTCTTGCTTATAAAACGCTTTTTTCAACAAAGAGGCTTACGAAGCCTTATGGATATGGAGGCCTGCATAGCCCACTGTTTGGCGATAGTTGCCAGAAGCTTCGGCAGAACTCGTATGGGCAACAATGGTTGTTGTCAGCGTGCTTCCCAAGGCGCTCATGAGAAGCAGCGCCATAGGAGCCGCTCCGCACATGGTGATATTGTCCTTGGCGCACACATCAAGAAGCCCATCGGCATCAGCTGCCTGGATGCGTTCCAAAGCCCGCGCATCCTTGGCCATGCACACATCGTGGCTCTCATAGTGGTTCATATCGCTGCTCACGATCACACCAACACTTCGCCCTTGTTTGGCAAGGGTGGTGAGCACAAAACAAAGCTCTTCAGCGGCTTTGTGCAGAAGCGGGGAAGAATGCGTCCCCACGCAAATCGGCACAATCGATGGGCATTTCTCACCGCAGGCATAATAGCAAAACGGAAGCAGAACCTCGATGGAATGCTCGTTTGCGTGCGAAAGCGTATCCTTGGCAAAGGAGCCCCCTTCGGTGAGCAGATCGACGATATCTTCGGCAATGGGGAACAAGCCAAGAGGCATCTGCCAAGCGCCTTCAGGCCAAACCCCAAGGGGCTTACCCCGTCCTGTATGGTTTGGGCAGAGGATGATCAGCGTCTCTGGCAGATGGGCATAGGCCAAGGTTGCACCGAGCACTGTGCCGCAATACATATAGCCGGCATGGGGCAGCATATACGCCCAGGGTTCTTGCTGCGGAGGCTTTTTCACCGCTTGACCGGCTCGCAAATAAACCGGAACCACGTTTTCCAACTGATCCTTGTTTTGCGGATAAAAACGGCCAATGGCAACGGGTGGTCGGATGAGGGTGTTTTTGGTCGGCATGGAAAAACCCTTAAAAAAGCTGTTTGCCGTGGATAAAATGGTGTCGGACACGGCCAGACAATTCCTGCCCGTAAAAGGGCGTATTCTTCCCCTTGGAATAGAGCGTCTCATCGTTGGGCGTCCAGGTTTCGTGGGGATCAAAGAGGAAGAAGTTGGCAAAATCGCCCTTGGCAAAACCATTGGTCGGGATACGGAAGATTTCCCCGGGTCTACGGCACCATAGCCTGTGCAAGGCGTCTTCGGCGATGACGTTTTCCCTGACAAGCCCCCAGGTGAGAGTGACAGCGAGATCCAAGCCAGAAAATCCCGGCAGCGACTGGTCAAGAGCTGTCATTTTCTCGTGCAAGGCATGGGGCGCATGGTCGGTTGCCAGGATGTCGATGGTGCCATCGTTCAACGCAGCCAAGAGCGCATCCCGATCTTCACTGCTTCGAAGCGGCGGACTCACTCGGCAAGCGGAATTGAAGCCCTCCAAGGCGGAATCGTCCAAGAGCAAATAGTGGGGACAGGTTTCTGCCGTGACAGCAATGCCCGCTTCCTTGGCAAAACGGATCAAGGCCACGGTCATAGCGCTTGAGACGTGGGCTATGTGGACGGGCAAATGCAGATACTGGGCAAGCATGATATCGCGAGCCGCCTGCAAGGCCTCGCCAACCACTGGCTGCCCCTTCACCCCGAGTTTGCCGCTGACAACGCCTTCGTTCATGACCCAGTGCTCAGCCAAGGTCGGGTCTTCGCAGTGGTCGATGACCAAGAGGCCAAAATCCGCAGCGTATTCCATGACGCGGCGCATCATCTCTGTGCTGGCAATCGGGCGGCCGTCGTTTGATATCGCGACCACCCCAGCCTCGTGCAATTCAGCCATAGGTGCCAATTCCTGGCCAAGCAATTGCTTGGTTGCCGCACCAATGGGATGGACAAAGGGACCATCGGGATACTGTGCCTTGGCCTTTTCATAGATCAGACGGGTGACAGCCGCACAATCGTTGACCGGACGGGTGTTGGCCATGCAGCACACATCGCTAAAGCCCCCGTGCAAGGCCGCAGCCAAGCCGCTCGCAATGGTTTCTTTGTATTCAAAGCCCGGCTCGCGCAAATGCACATGCGCGTCGATGAAACTGGGCATGAGCACAAGGCCTTCGGCATCGATCACCCGCACCCCTTCGGGAATGGGTTGCAAGCCAACCGGTGTCATGGACACAATGTGTTCGCCAGAAAACAGCAGATCAACCGGAGCTTCCAGGTGCAAGGCATTGTGAATACAGGTATCCATAGTACGGTTCTCCACTATTTTCGTGTTGCCAAAAGATAGAGAATTGCCATACGGACGCACACCCCTGCCTGCACCTGGTTCAGGATCAGGCTTTTTGCGCTATCCGCCACACCATCGGCGATTTCAAGGCCTCTGTTCAAAGGACCTGGATGGAGAACAACGGCATCGGGCTTTGCTTTGGCCATATGCTTGGATGTCAAACAAAAGCGCTTGGAATATTCGGCCAAACTGGGCAATAAGCCAGCCTGCTGCCGTTCCAGCTGCAGCCGAAGGCACATCACCGCATCCACATCCTCTATCGCCTCATCCAATGAATTGAACACAGTCACAGGCCAGGTCGAGAGCCCCGGAGGAAGCAGGGTGCGAGGTCCTGCTAGCCGCACAGAGACACCCAGCTTTGTCCAAAGAACCACATTGGATCTGGCCACGCGGCTGTGGGCAATGTCGCCCAAAATTAAGAGGGTTTTTCCGGCAAAGGCGTCGCCCCACACTGTTCTGAGGCTGTAGCAGTCGAGCAAAGCCTGGGTCGGATGCGCATGCCAACCGTCGCCGGCATTCACAATACCGCAGGATAAATGTTTGGCCAGAAATTCGGCGGTGCCGCTCGAAGAATGTCTGACCACAATCACATCAGGATGCATGGCCTCAAGGGTGAGGCCTGTATCCAAGAGGCTTTCCCCCTTGTTCAGGCTTGAGCCTGCCAAGGAGAGGGCATGGGTGTCTGCTGAAAGCCGCTTTCCCGCGACATCAAACGAGGTTTTGGTTCTGGTACTGTTTTCGACAAAAAAAAGGACGACTGTTCGACCCTGGAGTGTTGGGATCTTTCGAACTGGTCGCTTGTGGATATCCTGAAAACTTCGCGCTAAATCAAGGAGATGAAAAACATCGTCGCAACTGAGCTGATTACAATCGAGCAGATCTTTATGCTGCCAGAGATACCGATTATCCGTATTCATCATGCTTCGGCTCCTGCTTGCTGTGGGCGTATCCTTGATGGTGTACTGGCACAAACGAAAGAAAGCTCGGCCTCTTTCAAAATTGCCCCAGTATAGCCGAAATGCCTCCCAAGAGCAAAGGAGCCCTGGCAAACAAAATCGCTCCTGTTTCGTCAAAACGACCGTATAGGCATCTTCAATTGCCCTTCCTTTTTGGCTATACTCCGCCAAACACTCATACCACGTAAGCCTGAGGATCTGCCATGCTTCTTTCCTTTCTCATCTATGCAGCCTGTGGGGCTGTTGCCGGTATTCTCGCTGGTCTTCTCGGCGTTGGTGGCGGCATTGTCATTGTCCCGATGCTCTTGGCCATCTTCCCAAGCCAGGGAGTGCCGTCTTCCTTATGCCAGTATCTGGCCTTAGGTACCTCTCTTGCAACGATTGTCATCACATCCATTTCCAGCGCGAGAGCCCACAACAAACGCGGCGCCGTACACTGGGATATCGTGAAACACATCACCCCTGGTATTCTTATTGGCACCTTTGGCGGCAGCCTTCTTGCCAGCCACATGCCCATACTCTTCTTAAAAGTCTTCTTTATCTGCTTCTTAACCCTGATCGCCATCAAGATGATCTCGCGCTACCAGCCCAAAGCCAGCCGCGATATGCCGGGCTTTGTTGGGACAAGCTGCGTTGGCAGCGTTATAGGCCTTATCTCCAGCTTTGTCGGTATTGGCGGTGGCACCCTTTCAGTGCCCTTTATGAGCTTCTGCAATGTCCCCCTCCATGAGGCTGTGGGCACATCAGCGGCCATAGGATTTCCCATCGCACTCGCTGGCATGCTTGGCTATCTTATAGGCGGCTTAAACGACCCCACCTTGCCCGCAGGCACCCTGGGCTATATCCATATACCAGCCCTTATTGGCATTGCCTCGGTAAGTTTTCTGACCGCCCCTCTTGGAGCAAAATTGTCGCATCGCTTGCCAACAGCCAAACTCAAAGTCTGCTTTGCCGTCTTTTTACTCTGCGTTGCGGCGAAGATGGCGATCGGTCTTCTGCCATGACACAGCCAAACGCCTTTGCCATCCGGGCAAAAACCATTATCCCTTTGATACGGGAGCAAGCTGCGCGGGGAAAGGATCTCTACACCAAGTTGCCCCGCATCGATAACGGCGTTGTCCTTGTCATGAACGGTCGCGTGGCAGACATTGGCAAAGCAAGCCAGGTAGCAATCCCCCAAGGCTGGGAGTGCCAGGAGGTGGATGGCACCCTTATTCCCGGTGTGATCAATTGCCACACCCATCTTGAGCTGGTGCATTGTGCCAACAAAACACGCTCAGGCCAGGGCTTTTCCGCATGGCTTCAAAGTCTCATCGACCAAAAGCCCCGGTCTATGCCAGAAGATGCCAACTATGTCAAAAACCTCAGCCAGGAAATAGCGGATCTTGTTGCCCAGGGAACCGCCTTTGTCGGCTCGATTCTCACCCCCAATCCCTCCCTGCTCGTCTTGGTGCCAGATATTGCGCGATGCAAAGGCCTAGGCCTGCATGTCTTTGCCGAATGCTTTGGCTTTGGCAATTCTCTGCCTCCGCTTCCACCCCCTGAACACCAGGCATCCTTAGCCGGTCACAGTCTCTATTCAACAAATCTTACACTGCTTCAACGAGCTGCCCTCTATTGCCAGCAACACAAGGCGCCCTTCAGCCTCCATCTGGCCGAATCCCTCGATGAAGAGGCGATGCTTGCACACGGTCAAGGACCTCTGCTCGACATTTTTCAACGAACCATTCTCCCCAAAAATTGGGTTCCCCCCTTTCAAAGGCCCCTTGCCCTTGCCAAAGCCCTTGGCCTTCTCACCTCCAATCTCCTCGCTGTCCACTGCGTCCACCTGACAGATGCGGAGATACAAGTTTTGGGAGCCCATCGTTGCGCTGTCTGCCTCTGTCCCCGCTCAAACGCCTACATAGGTGTTGGAGCGGCCAATGTCCGCGCTCTTCTTAAGGAACAGGTCTTGGTATGCCTTGGAACAGACGGCCTTTCTTCCAATACGGATCTCAATGTCATCAACGAAGCCCTGTATCTGAAAGAACGCTACGACATACCAAACGATGCCTTAATCCGCATGCTCACCGTCAATGCCAGCCAGGCTCTCCATTGCCCCAAGGGCTACGCAAGCCTTGGGACAGGGGCTCGAGCGGTGTTTTGTAAGCTCCCCCATGCGCTCACGGATCACTCGTATTGATTCCCCCCTTAAAAGTTGCGAGGATTACCATTCCAGAAAATGGGCTGCCTGCGGCTTAAACAAAGATTTATGGGACAATATAATTCGTATCTGCAAGGCGCAAATTCCCAAATCTCCAAATCCAACGATGCCTTGTCAACCATTCTTCGCGGCTAAGGCGCCCAACCAAAAAGACCTCCCTATGGGAGGTCTTTTTGGTACAAAAGCGTCAATCGATACACGCAAAGCGGGCGACTATCCCCCGACATACACAGCAATGGCCAGCATCGTGTCGACAAAGACCGATTCAAAATGCGGCAAACTCGAGGCTGTGTCAGCACCCCCTTTGATGGCTATCTCGAGGCTAAAGGCAGCATGGGATAAGGCCTTTGCCCCCAGATCTGTTGCGCGTTCTTTCACCCTTCGAACAGCCTCCAAGGCCTGATCCGTCTTTCCCTGGGTGATCCAGCCAACGATCTCTGCACTGCTGTCGCGTTCTTCCTGAAGAAAATGGCCGAGCGCCTCTCGGTAGAGGGCTTGGGTGTACCGGCCTTGGTCAAGTGGTGTATGCCAATCGAGCACTGCTTCATTCATTGTTCTACCAGCGAATCCCGATCAAAGATACGCTGCCTCCTTTTTCCAAAACACCTTGCTAGGCTTTCACGCTGAGTTTCAAAAAACGTTTTTTGCCAAGCCGCACGGTATATTCGCCTGCAGGAAGGGCTGCTGTGGCATCAAACACTTTCTCCCCATTGATAGTCAGAGAGCCGCTTTGCAAAAGCCTGCGAGCCTCGCTGCGGCTTTTGACGAGCCCTGCCCCTTCCAAAAAGGCCACCGGTGTACTGCCAGCACCTTCCGCAACACTGTATTCGAGGGCATTTTCCGGAAGCGCCCCTTCGGTAAAAACCGCGGCAAAATCTTTGCGGGCGTTTTGGGCTGCAGTGGATCCGTGGTAGCGGGTTATGATCTCCTCAGCTAAATCTTCCTTGCAGGTCTTTGGATGCAAGGAGCCATCGGCAACGTGCTCTTGCATCGTTTTGATCTCTGCCAGCGATTTTTCGCTCAAAAGCTCATAATAGCGCCACATCAACTCATCCGAGATGCGCATCATTTTCCCAAACATCTGATCGGGGCTTTCATCAATACCGATATAATTGCCATAGGATTTTGACATCTTGCGCACCCCATCCAAGCCCTCCAAGAGCGGCATGGTCAGAATGCACTGGCTCTCCTGATTGTAGTGGGTTTGCAGGGTGCGTCCCATCAGAAGATTGAATTTCTGGTCTGTTCCCCCCAATTCCACGTCCGCGTGCAGATGCACAGAGTCATAGCCTTGGCACAGCGGGTATAAAAATTCATGGATCGCGATCGGGCGCTGTTCGCGATAGCGCTTTTCAAAGTCATCGCGCTCCATCATTCTGGCCACCGTATAACAGGATGCAAGCTTAATAAAACCCTGCGCATCGAGTTTGGAGAGCCACTCCGCATTAAAGACGATACGCGTTTTTTCAGGATCAAGGATTTTAAAGACCTGTTTTTTATAGGTTTGCGCATTGGCAAGCACCTGCTCTTCCGTCAGCGGGGGGCGGGTTTCGCTTTTGCCAGTCGGATCCCCGATCCGACCGGTAAAATCGCCGATCAGAAAAATGATGGTATGGCCGAGCTGTTGAAAATGCCGCATTTTCTGCATCACAACCGTATGCCCCAGATGCAGATCAGGAGCCGTGGGATCAAAACCCACTTTCACCCGAAGAGGGGTGTTGCGCAAAAGCTTTTTGCGCAATTCCTCTTCGTCGATCAATTCGACAACCCCCCGTTTAATGAGGGCAAGCTGTTCTTCAATATCCATGGCAACCTCAATCTCAAAGAAAAAGGGAAAAATGCCCCCTCTAGGTACCTGCCAAGCTATTTTGTGTCAATTCACACAGAAAAAAGCCTTCCGCTTGCATATTCGCAACACCAGGCGTAGAAGTCGAAGTAGTGTGGCACAAGCCTTGCGAACACCCAACCAAGGACACTGCTATGGACGCCATTCCCTTTGAGCCAGACTTTTCAAAAGGCCTTCTCCCTGTTGTTGTCCAGGACGCTCAAAGCCTTGAAGTACTCATGCTCGCCTACATGAACGAAGAGGCCTATGCCAAAACCGTGGCAACAGGCGAAGCGCATTATTTCAGCCGCAGCCGCAAAAAGCTCTGGCACAAGGGCGAAGAGAGCCACAATGTGCAGCGAGTTCTTTCCATGCGTCTGGACTGCGATAGCGATACCCTCCTGCTTCTGGTCGAACAAATCGGGGGGGCGAGCTGCCACACAGGCCATCGCTCGTGTTTTTATCGCGAGCGCACGGGATCCCTTGTTTCTCTCTGCTGTCCCATGATCTTTAACCCCGATGAAATCTACCACAAAACACGATAAAGACCCCATGCAAACATCCCCCCTTCTCAAACTCGGCATTCCCAAAGGCTCCCTCGAAGAGACAACCATCAAGCTCTTTGATCGTGCAGGCTGGAAAATAGCCAGGCATTCCAGAAACTATTTTCCCGAAATCAACGATCCCGATATCGCTGTCTCCATCTGCCGCATCCAGGAAATCGGCAGCTATATCAACGAGGGCATTCTCGATTGCGGCATTGCTGCCGAAGACTGGCTCGTCGAACGTGGGCCTTTTGACCACGTCCACACAATCAGCCGCCTCATCTACTCCAAAGTCTCGCTCAAGCCCTGCCGATGGGTTTTGGCTGTTGCCGCCAATTCCCCCTACAAAACCCCCCAGGATCTTGCCGGCAAGCGCGTTGCCACGGAACTGATCGCCATGACCCGCGCCTATTTTGCCAAGCAATCGATCAATGCCGAGGTGTTCTACTCCTTTGGCGCAACCGAGGCCAAGATCGTGGAAGGGCTCGCGGACGGCATTGTTGAGGTGACCGAAACCGGCTCAACCATCAAAGCCCAGGGGCTTCGCATCATCGACGAAGTGATGCAATCCTCCCCTGTCTTGATCGCCAATGCCAAGGCCTACGAGGATCCTGCAAAACGTCGAAAAATCGACCAGATCGAGCTTTTGCTTCAGGGCGCTTTGAAGGCGCAATCCCTTGTGGCCATCAAGATGAACGCGCCCAAGGCAAAACTCGAAGCCATTCTTGAAATGCTTCCAGCGCTCAACTCGCCCACGGTTTCTGAACTGCGTGCGAGCGGGTGGTATTCGATTGAAACTGTGGTTGATGCAAACCGTGTGCGCGACCTCATCCCCAGGCTCTGTCAGGCCGGGGCAGAGGGCATTATTGAATACGCGCTCAACAAAGCCATCTAAAGGTCTCTGTATGGAAAACCAGCCTCTCTCCGCTGAAGACACCCTCGACTTTATCAACAGCCTTCCTGAAATCGCGGCGACCGAGACCTTTTGCTTTGACTGCAATCCCTCTGTGCCCTGCTTCAACCAATGCTGTGCGGAATTGACACTGCCCTTAACCCCCTATGATGTCTTCAGGCTGTGTCGGCATCTTGCCATGCCAAGCACAGACTTTATGACAACCTATACCCAGGCAAATACAGACCCAGAAACCGGTTTTCTCACGGTCACCCTCAAGATGAACAAAGAGCCAGGAGAACCCTGTCCCTTTGTCAGTCCCGCTGGCTGTCTGGTCTATGAAAACCGCCCAAGCGCCTGTCGGAGCTACCCCTTGGGACGCGGCACCAAGTTGGGGGAAAAAGGCATTATCGAACGCTTCTTTGTGATCCACGAAGAGCATTGCCATGGCTTTGACGAAGGCACCCATCGCACACCAAGCGATTGGTTTAGCAACCAGGGTCTTCTCCCCTACAACGCGGCCAATGACCGCTATATGCGCCTGATCACCCTTGTCAAAGCGAGCGGCAAACCCTTGGACACCAGGCTTTCCGGCATGGCCAGGCTCGCGCTCTACCATATCGATCAATTTCGCCCCATGATCCAAAAGATGCGCATCTTTACCCATCTTGCCATGGAGGAAGACAGAAAAGCCCTCATTTGCCAAGATTCCCTCGAAGGCGATGCAGCCTGTCTTGACTTTGCCTTTGACTGGATGGAACTGCTCATCTTTGGCCAGGCGCCAACGCTTTCGCGCAAATAAACGGAGGATCGGGCGGCTTGAGATAGGTTGGCATATCTTTTGCTTATTTTTGAAGCAGAGAAGCATATATCTCATTTTTTTGACCGCAATCGATGGGAGGATCCTCCATGAATATAACAAGCGTCAACAATACCTACTACGCCGAATTTTTTCCCTCCAATCAGGGCGGCAGTTCAGGTTCAGCGCCTATAGCGCCACAAGATATTGTCAACATCAACAGCCTTTCCGACATGACCGACGAGGAAGTGGAAGAATTGCTGCAAAATACCATCCAGACCATTCAGGAAGATCCTGTGGGAGCCCTTGCTGTGCATAACGGCCTCACCCCTGATCGGGTCTACAGCCTCTTGGCGCAATAAGTGTTTTTGCAAAAAGAGAAAACGGTGCTTTTGGCACCGTTTTTTTTTGGCCATCTTGCAAGAGCAGGCCTGCTCAGGTAGAAGAAGAGCCGTCTTTGCCACTTTTTTGTCACCTTGGCCGCAGGATCCAAGCCATCATGCATGTTGTACACAATCCCAACGATCTCACCCTTTCAGCCTCTGCCATAACCATCGGCAATTTCGACGGCGTACACCGAGGACATCAATCGCTTATCCTCCGAACGCTCTCCCTCGCCAAACAAAACGCCATGCCCGCCATTGTTGTGACGTTTTGGCCCCATCCGCGCTCCATTGTCTCCCCGACAAAAAGCCATCATCCCCTGACAACGCGAGAAGACCGCCTCGCCCTTCTTGGTGAACTTGGCATTCCCTATGTGCTCGAGCTCCCCTTCACCAAGGATCTTGCCAATTTGGAGCCCTTGGCTTTTGTGACCCAATACCTTATGCCGCTCTCCCTCACCCATCTTGTGACGGGCTACGATTTTTCCCTCGGTCGAGGCCGCACGGGAAAAACCGAGGAGCTGCGCCGTATTGGCAACGAGCTCGGCTTTTCGGTTGAACAAATGCCGCCCCTCACAGACAATGGGGTCATCATCAGCTCAACCCATCTCAGAACGCTCATAGCCCAAGGCGACATCAAAAACGCCAATATGTTGCTCGGTCGCCCCTACCAGCTCAAAGGCAGGGTCATTCACGGCTTCGGTCGAGGCAAAGGCCTGGGCTTTCCCACAGCCAATATCGCGGTCGACAACATTCTCTTGCCAGCCAAGGGGGTGTATGCGGCCAACATCGCCATCCAGGGCAAAACCGTCCACGCCATGGTAAATATCGGCAATACGCCAACCTTTGGCGAAAACGATCTCTCCATCGAATGCCATCTGCTCAACTATACAGGCGACTGCTACGACGAGACCCTTTCTCTCTCCCTGCTCGCCTACCTTCGCCCTGAACAGCGTTTTCCAAGCCCCGAAGCGCTTATCGCCCAAATTCACAAGGATATCGCGCAGGCGCAAACGATCTTTGCCAAGTAGCCACAAAAAAAGAGCCTTCGTTTGAAGGCTCTTTTTTTGTGGCTTCCTAAAACTGGCCGTAGGAGCGCATGCGGCTTGCGGAATACCCTCCGTGCATGGTCTTGGCGCTTGCCTGGCCATCCTGCTCAGGCGCTTCTGTTGCTTGCGGCTGCATCGACTGCATAACCTTGCCATAGGCAGCGCGAGCGTGCATGCCCGAGACCGGTGTGGTGGGGCCTGCCATAATGGGCTGGGCTTTTTTGGTCATGGAGGTGGCAGGCTGCATCCGCGCGGCAATCTGCTGAACAGCACTCCGTGCCTCAGGACGGTTCAATATTTCGGCATAGGCGCTGCGCAAGCCTTCCAAAATCTTCACCACGCTGTCCAAAGCCTTCAGATCCATCTTCAAATTGGCCTGCAACAGTCTTGCGGTACAAAGCAGATAGAGATTGTTCAGATTTGTCGCCAGACTGCCGCCTTTCTCCATATTCAAGGAGCCGGACAACTCGGTGATGATGTCGATCACCTTGGATATGAGAATGCCTTTGGCTGCATAATCCTTGGCGATGATTTTTTCTCGTGCTCTTTGCAGAAATTTCAACGCGCCATCGTACAGCATAATCAGTAAATGACCTTGGTCGGTTGTACTGATATTGGTCTTAAAATAGGCGTGTGCAGCAGTATTCATGTGAGTTCCTTTTCACGAATTCCGCACAATCCGGTGCAGAAGGTTATCAACAGCGCTGAGCAGGGGGAACATTCTGCCGACAAGCCCCCAACCCGGCATTTTTTTCCTCTCTCTTCCCCTCTCCTAATCACCGCTGCCCAACTGCTTGAGCTGGGACTCAAGCTGCGACTGCTGGTCATTCAATTCGCGCAACAGTGTCTCAAGATTGGCAAAGGTTTGTTTCTGCCTGGTATACCAGGTACTTAAGCGGCGCTGCTCCTTTTCAATGGCGGTGTCGATATTTTCCATAATACCGGCATAGTTCGCCTTCAAGGTCATCATGGCGCCGTTTTCAGACTTGAGCGAAAGCTGCGCGTTGATGACATCGGGAGAGGCGCTCGGCGTCACGTTGACGTCGTTGTATTTCAATTCCTTCTCAAGGAAATACTGCACGGTCTGCACCAAGCCCTGCTTGATGCGAACCTGGCCTGAATGCGAGCCCTCGGTTAAATCATCGATGCTGATCGCAAGACCGCGGGCGCTGCCTGCTCGACAGGTATAGTAGTAGCCGCCCTTCGACTCATCCCGTGAGCACTGCTCACCACCGATATAGACATTGCTGATATTGCCGTTCGCATCCACCTCATAGCTCACATCATAGATGCCCGCTTCGGTGATGCCCTGAATATGGTTGTTGTAGCGGAAATCGGGCGAGGTCGAGGTGCCTGTGCCGCTGGTGACGAAGAAATTAACCAAATCCGTGATATGGTTGTTGAGCATATCCGAGTAGTTTTCTTCGTCCATCGACTGCAGGAAATCGGATCGGGGGGCTTTCACCAAAAGCCCGTAGGTGCTGCTGGTCGAATCGGTATCGGTTTTGATGCCCATATTGGCCAAACACGAAAGGATATCGCCAGAGAGCAAATCGTCAGCCGTGGTCATAGACTGGAATCCAGGAGGGGTGCCACCCACAACTGCCATAAAGCGGCTCTTCACCAATTGCACACCGTAGTTCCCGGTGAGCAGGCCGCCTTTTTCTGCGGTCAAGGTCGATTTGCTGTAATTGTCCGCGTTGGCATTGTTGGGATCGTTGGTGGTGCGCTCCTTATCTTCATCCACAGCCGTTAAATCGCGGATGGTCATGAGCACGGAGTTGACGGCATCGAGGAAGTTCTGGATAGAGGTCTCAACCGAGGCAACGTCTGTTGAAACGGTTAAGTTCGCTTCGCCAACCCCCTGCAAGGTCAACGACACCCCGTCCAAAAGATCGGTGATCGTATTGCTTTCAGACTCCAAGGCCATAGGCCAGTTGTCGACATGGTAGATGGCATTGCTCGATTTGGTGATGCTCCAGTTGGAAGAGGCTTCGATCTGGCCGGACAAAACAGGGCTTGTCAGGGACTGGATATTGTTCACCTGGATAAAGTACTTTGAAGAATCCTCTTCATCCGCCACCAGCTCAACCGCATCCGATCCCAATCGTGACTTGAGTTCCTCCACAACATCTTGCATTGTTTTGCCGCTTTTGAGCTCAATCACCTCGCTTGTTCCGTCGTTTTTCACAACGGTGAACTGGAGCTTTGGCGAATGCTCGATGTGGTAGGAGCGGTCACTTTGCCGCCGATAAAACGAACCACTGTCGATCACAACCTGACCAACAGTGTCCTTGGTGTACTTGGCTGTCTTTGATCCCTTGCTTTGTGCAAAATTCTGCACGTCTTTGATCTCAAGAGCGGTATCGCCATTGGTATCAGTCGAGGTTGTCGCATTTACGCCTTGGGCAGTGAGAGCGGATGTTATTGCATCGAGAATCTGCTGATTGGTCATGTCGCTTTTGAGCGCATCGCCATTGGCGTCTTTATCGATGACAAAGGTCGTGCCATCCTTCATCGCCACAGTGTAGGCAAGATCTTCGGCTGTTCCGCTATCGATCTGATCGTTGATGGTCGCCGTGGCAAAGGTCAGGGTCGTGGTCGCCTTGCTCAATGTGGGGTTAAAATTGGTGTCCGCATACATATAGCTCGGCAGCCCTTCGTCGTAGCTTCCGCTCACCCCAAGGCTGCTCAAAGCATTGCCATCAATTTCGATGTTTTTGATCCCCGAAAAGGCAATGGATCCATCGTCGTTCAAGGTGGAGCCGCCGATCTTGCTTCGCAAAAACTCCGCCAATTGATCGGTCGTTCGAATCTCACTGGGATCCAGGGAAAAAACCGCGGTCTTGGTCGAATTCGCGTACGTCACCACAACATCAACCGGATTGTCAGAAAGGCCTTGCAAGGCGTCTCCGCTTGTGTAGGCGAGCGTATAGCTCGGACGAATCTCTTCGCCCGCGGAATTCGCTGTCCTTGTCAGACTCACGATATTGTCGATGGTCAGCTCACCACCGTTGACCTGCGCCTGGATATAGTTTTCACCAGCTGCATGGAGAAATTTCTCCTTGAGATCGTCGATGCTTGCTGTGCCATCGATGGTGAAGGAGACACTTTGTCCGGTATTTAAGGTCGCGGTATAGGTGTACTTGGTGGGATTGGTGAGCGCCTCTGTCAGGGAAACCGAAGTGTCGGATTTCCAGACCGATTCGGTCGAGGCGTTCGATTCCATGCCGCGCAAATCGCAGCTGTAGATCGAAAGCGTATTGGAACTCCCAGCGGATTTGCCCGCAACCTGGTAGACATAGCCATTGCCGGTATTGACGATCGATATAGAGATGCCGGGATTTTTGGACGTATTATTGATCATGCTCGCAAACGACTCTAAGGTCGTATTGGGCGGAACATTGAAGGAATACTCCTTTCCCGCGTACTCAAAACGGAATTGCTGCGTCGTCCCCGAGGTGTTGATGATATCGCTCTTGGATTCAAAAACCGCCCCGGTATTGCACCACACGGCATTGCTCGCGATCTGGGTGACGTTGATTTTATGGAAGGAATCATCGGCTGAACCGGCAGCCAAGGCAGTGAGAACCTTTTCATCGGTGCTAACAGCGTTTTTTGTCACGAAGTTGTTGACACTGCCGATGGTTGCCAACATCTCCTTGGCTGCGCTCATCTGATCGATAACCGTATTAAACGCGTCGTAGCGAAGCTGCCAGTCGCTGCGCCAAGCCTGTAACTGGTTTAACTGCGTTTTTTCGACGCTATAGAGTTGTTCCAGCGTGGTATCGAAATTGGTATCCATGCCACTCAGGCCGGACAGGGCTGTTGAGCCAGAGATACTGATAGACATAGGCCCTCACAATTGTTTGTCACAAGTGCTTGCACAATATATTCTTCTGCATGCAAAAATCGTGCTAGCAAAATTCGCAAACACATTGTCTACCCTTCCTATCGGCAGCTCGCGGAAAATCTATAACGGTATCTCCAATCACACCCCCTCAATACCCAAAAAGGCGGGCAAACGGCGTAGCAAGGCTTGCACTGCCTTGCCCCTGTGGCTTCTGGCGTTTTTTTGTTCCAGGCTCAAAGAGGCTGCGCTCGTTCCAAGCTCTTCGTCAAAAAAAATCGGGTCATAGCCAAAGCCGTTTTCCCCAACAGGCGCCTCCAAAAGCCGCCCCTCCCATTGCCCTTCAACGAGCAGGCTTTGGCCATCGGGTTTGACCATGGCCATGGCTGTCACAAAACGACACTGCCTCTTTTCCTTGGGAACCCCCTCCATGGCAGCTAAGAGTTTGCGCATATTCCGCTGGTCCTTGGTCTCATTGGGCAAAAAGGGCAGATCACTCCCGTAGCGGGAAGAATAGACCCCTGGGGCACCGTTGAGGTAGGCAACCATAAGCCCTGAATCATCGGCAAGCGAGAGCATGTGGGTTTTTGCCATCACTGTTTTGGCCTTAATCAGCGCGTTTTCGGCAAAGCTTTCCCCATCCTCGACAATGGGACCAATATCCGGGAAATCGGCAAGGCAGCGAAGCGTTATGCCAAAACGCCGAAGCGGCGTTGCCAGTTCACGGATTTTTCCCGCATTGCTTGTCGCGAGCACAACCTGAAGCGATTCCTTCATTCCATCCTCCCGCATCTCCCCGAAAAGCCTCATCTCTGCGCCACAAAAGCGCTTGCAAGTTGCTCGACATTTCTTGCAATTAGGCATATCTTTGTTTTTTTCTATGATTGGACGTTTTTGCACTCCACGCCTTGAACCGATGTTTACCGGGGAGGTCACATGCATCTTTTCTTCGACAAGGCGGCTTGCCAAAATACACGACGTGCCCTTCAGCATGAATGGTTGTTGACCAACGGTCGCGGCGACTACGCAAGCAGCAGTATCCTCAACTGCAACACCCGTAAATACCACGGGCTTTTTGTTCGCTCGACCACAAAAGGTCGGACTGTTCTCCTCTCTACGCTGGAAGAATCCTTGTTCGGAGAAGAACGCGAATTTCTCTTTTCAACCCGTCAACATCCAATGACAATGTATCCCAACGGATACGATTTTCAAGAGCGCTTCTCCTTTGAAGACTGGCCAGTCTTTGTCTACCGCATGGGCAATACCTATATTACACGGGAAATGCTATTAGTTCGGGATGACTCAAAGCTCGTTTTACGTTGGACAATCACCGGCAATGGGATTTTACCAACCCGTCTTCGCATAAAACCCCTGCTCGCCTGCCGCAATTTCCACGAGCTCACCCACGCAAACGACGCCATCAACGGCCAGGTTCGCCATCTCACCCATGGCTTTACCATGACCCCCTACGAAGGTGAGCCCCCGCTCTATTTCAGCTACACCAACGAGGCCAAGTTCATTGCCAATCCCGCCTGGTACTATACGGTGGAATACCTAACCGAGCATGAACGCGGTTTCCCCTTCCAAGAAGACCTCTTCACCCCAGGCACCATCGACATCCCCGTGCGCAAAGACGAGCCCATCTATATGGTTGTGGGCACCGATCCCTGTATCGAATCCGGCGAAATACTCTGGAACAGGGAAACAGCCTTCTATGCCAAACGCCGCAGGGAAGAATCCACCAATATCACAACTCATCTGCAGCGCACAGGCAACCAATTCATTGTGCGTGCTCCCGACCACCGTCGCTGCATCCTCGCTGGCTATCATTGGTTTGACGCATGGGGTCGTGACACCCTGATTGCCCTGCCAGGTCTCACCTTCTATTCTGGCAAAACCGACATTGGCCTTGAAATTCTTTCCCAGCTCGCTCAATCGATCAAAAACGGCCTGATCCCCAACATGTTTGGACCTGATGGCCACGATTCCTACAATTCCGTGGACGCCTCGCTGTGGTATGCCTTTGCCGTGCAGGCCTATTTGGCTCGCAATCCCGATGGCTATACCTGGGTGCATGAGCATGCCTGGCCTGCCATCAAACGCATTATCGACGGCTTCCGCAAAGATCCTGGCTTCGACATCTTTATCGATGGGGAAGGCCTGCTCCATGCCGGCAACGCCCAGACCCAGCTCACCTGGATGGACGCCCAAGTGAACGGCAAGCCCGTGACTCCTCGCCATGGCTGCGTGGTTGAGCTCAATGCCCTCTGGTACAATACGCTCGAATTCGCCCAAAAACTCGCTCGCAAATTCAACGAGCCCAATTTTGATGTCTCTGACTCCTTGCACCGTATGCGGACGAATTTCATCCGCCGCTTCTTTATTCGCACGGGCAAAGGCGGCTATCTCGGGGATGTGTGGCGGGATGGTTGGCTCGATGCGAGCATTCGTCCCAACCAAATTTTTGCGATCTCCCTGCCCTATTCCATTGTGCCTGAGCAGTACCAATCCATGATCTTCCACTGCGTGAAGGACAATCTCTTAACCCCCTATGGGCTGCGCACCTTAGCCCCCCAAGACGCGAATTTCAAAAGCCGCTACGAAGGAGGCCCTGCTGAGCGCGATGCGAGCTACCATCAGGGAACGGTGTGGCCGTGGCTTTTGGGACACTATATGGATGCGCTTGTGCGCTCATCCTGGGCGGTTGAGCAAGAAATCCACACCTTCCTTGAAACCGTCCTTCCCTTGTTCAGCGAACACATGCTCCACGCTGGCATTGGCACAATCTCTGAAATCTTTGATGCAGCGCCGCCCTATCGTCCCAATGGCTGTATTTCTCAGGCTTGGAGTGTGGCTGAATGCATCCGTCTGCTTGTGCGTGCGCGTGAAAAGGCACCTGGTGTCTATGCGAACTTCGAACAGAAAGCGATCCAACACCTTATGCATCCAACCGATGACACCACAGGGCGCGGGAAGTTGGTGGAAACATTCGCCTAAAGACCATGTTGCGCCCTGAGCCTTCCTGAGGCTGAGTGTGGAATGGCGTTTTTTTTGACCAGACAATGCTTTGCTCATGGCATTGGACAAACAGAAGCTGGTACACGGCTTTATGAAGAAGAGGGAAAGAGAATCAATCGCTGCGGTTTCACTGATGCTCCATGCACCACGCTGTTTCAAATCCTCGATGCATGAACCGCTTTTCCTCAGACACATCGGCAGTCTCGCTGCCGAATTCAGGTACACCTTGCTTACGACATTGAGAAAAGCAGCGATCTTTTCTCAAAACATTTAGAGGAACATTCTCATGCAGATACTGATGCTTGGCTGGGAATTTCCCCCCCATATCAGTGGTGGACTCGGAACAGCCTGCTTTGGAATGACGCAAGCTTTGGCGCAAAAAGGCGCCAAGGTCACCTTTGTCCTTCCGAAAACCAATAAGGGAGGGGATCCAGGTTTTCTGAAACTGCGATCAGCTTCAGGCACCATGATCGACTATGAAGCGGCCAGAAGGATCCACTCTGTTGGCGAGCCCATGTGGAAGGACAATGTTCGGTTTATGCCTGTCATGAGTCCGCTTATGCCGTATTTGACGCCTGAGTCCTATCTTCAGGCGATCCACGACCTTGAACATTCCACAAATTTCTCTGAACACACCAATATCGAAACAGGCACCTTCACCTACAACCTCAAGGGCGGCTACGGTCCTGATCTGATGACCGAAGTCTACCGCTACTGCCGCTTGGCGGCAGCCATAGGCTTGCAGGAGCATTTCGATGTCATCCACGCCCACGACTGGATGACCTATCCTGCGGGGCTCTTGATCCACGCCCTGACCGGAAAACCCCTTGTCTGTCACATCCACGCCACCGAATACGACCGCAGCGGTGAAAACATCAACACCCAGGTCGCTGCCATTGAGCGGGCAGGCCTTCTTGGCTGTGACCGCGTTGTGGCGGTGAGCCGCTTAACCCGCGATGTGGTTGTGCAGCGCTATGGAGTGCCCAGGGAAAAAGTCACGGTGGTGTACAATGCCGTGACCCGGCCTGAAATCGAACACCGCTATGTGATTCCCCCACGACTCCGCCATGAAAAACGCGTTCTCTTCCTCGGTCGCGTCACCTACCAAAAAGGTCCTGAATACTTTATGGAGGCTGCGCGGCTTGTTCTGCAAAAAGTTGAACACGTGCGCTTCTACATGGCGGGCAGCGGCGATATGCTCCCAGGATTGATTCGGCGTGCCAGCCAACTCCGCATAGGGCGTCGTTTCCACTTTGCCGGCTTTCTCCGCGGCGAAGAGGTCAACCGCATCTTCGCCTTAAGCGATCTCTATGTCATGCCCTCTGTTTCTGAACCCTTTGGTATCACCCCGCTTGAAGCCATGCTCTATGATGTGCCTGTGCTTTTGTCGCGGCAATCGGGGGTTTCTGAAATCCTCCACCACGCGCTCAAGGCCGACTTCTGGGATACCCGGGATATGGCGGACAAAATATGTGCGGTTTTACAGCATCCGGCGCTCGCGCAAGAAATTGTGGCGAACTGTCGTGAGGAAATGAAGACCATCCGCTGGGAAAACGCCGCAGAACAGCTCATCTCGATCTATCAGAGCTTAGCAGGAGGAGCCGCATGAGTGCCATTAATCTGTGTTTAGCCATTCATGAGCCGTACTGCCTCCGCCGCTATACGATCTTTGATATCGGGGAATCGAGCGTCTACGAAGACGATGACAGAAGCTGTCATATGGCCATGTACTATGCCAAGCATTGCTATCTGCCCACCTTCGATATTCTCTACCGCTTGATCAAGCGCTACAGCGGAGATTTTGTTTTTTCGCTCAGCATCTCCGACTCTGCCTTGGATCTTTTTGAGCAGTACACCCCCGAAGTTCTGGACAACCTGCGCGCAATGGCCGAAACTGGCTGTGTTGAATTTATCGGGGAACCTGGTCCCCACACGCTTGCCTTTATCTACGCCAAGGAAGAGTTCATCCATCAGGTGAACGATCATTCCAAGCGTATCGAAAGCCTTTTTGGCAAAATGCCCACATCCTTCCGCAATTCCGAACTGCTCTACAACAACGAAATCGCCCAAAGCATCGAGCAGATCGGTTTTACCACCATTCTCTCTGAAGGAGCCAAGGAGATTCTGGGCTGGCGGAGTCCCAACTTTGTCTATGCTGCCTCTGTTGCGCCCTCCATCAGGCTGCTTTTGCGCAATCCCGAGCTCTCCTCCAACGTCAGTCAGCGTTTCAGCGAAAAGAGCTGGAGCGAATGGCCTTTGACCGCGGAAAAATACGCGGAGTGGCTTGTGGGAACATCCGAGAACAGCGATTGCATCAATCTCTTTTTTGACTGCCACGCTTTTGGACTGCGGAATAGACGGCGTTCAGGCATCTTCGATTTCCTGGAGAACCTGCCACGAGCCGTCTTTGCGCATAAGCCAGCGCTCTCCTTTATGACGCCACGGCACATTGTGAAAAAATACGATTTCAAGGATTCGCTCACGATCCCCAACTTGATCAGCTGGAACGATGAAGGCAGCGACATCCGCGGCTGGCTTGGCAATGAAATGCAAAAAGACGCCTTGACCAATGTCTACCAACTCTCCCACCGCGTTCGTGCGCTGAATGATGCCGAGCTTTTGAAAGACTATACCCGCTTGCAGACATCAGACTACTTCCACTACATGTCGACACGCTGGTTCTCCGAATCCCAGCCCGACAGACCCAATCCGTATCTGAGTCCGTACGATGCCTATATTTCGTATATGAATATGCTCAAGGACTTTGAGCATAGGCTTCTTCTCGAAGAAGAAAGCAAGAAGAAATCCCAACTCGAGGCCGAACGCGAGGATGACAAATCCCCCAAGACCCAGGTCAAAAGCCAGGCCAAAAGACAGGGACGAGGAAAAGTCCAAGCTGTGTCGATCGACGCGATGAGCGGAAGACTGGCTGCACGAGACGATGCCTAAGGGATCCGCACAGCGTTGCAAACGCCAAATGGGCAGAGTACAATTTGTATGCGATTGTACTGTGCATAAAGGATAACTACGAAGCAAAGGTACACGAGTCGTTGAACACACGCTGTAGAGTATGAACGGAGACAGGAACACGCAATTTCTTTCGTATTTTTTCAAGGAGAATATGTATGGAGTTCAACAACGCCCCAGTAACCCTCTTTGAAGTGAGCTGGGAAGTCTGCAATAAAGTCGGTGGAATCTATTCCGTCGTCAGCAGCAAAGCACTCAAATCCCAGGATATCTTCAATGACAGATACTATGTCATGGGCCCTTTGCTCCAAAAGAACCCCGGATTCGAAGAAACGGACGAGCCGTTTTGGGGTCAGATTCGCAGCGCCCTTGAAGAAAAAAACATTATTGCGAAACTTGGTCGCTGGGATATTCCAGGGCATCCGCGAGCTATTCTCGTGGATTTCAACAAACGCTATGACTCCAACCAGCTGCTCTATGATCTTTGGAAAAACTTCGGCGTCGATTCGCTCTCCGGAGCCTGGGACTATATCGAGCCGGTTATGTTTGCAACGCTGTGTGGTGAGGCGATAGGCGCCATCCATGCTATCAAAATCCGGCCAAAGGACGGCCATTGCCTTGCCCTCTTCCACGAGTGGATGTGCGGCGCGGGTCTTTTGTGGCTGAAACGGAATGCTCCGGATGTGGGCACCATCTTCACCACCCACGCGACCATGCTGGGTCGCGCCATGGCAGGCTCGGGCAACGACATCTACTCGAATTTGCGCAATATCAATCCCGCAACAGAGGCTGCTGCCCACAACATCACCGCCAAATGGTCGATGGAAAGCACCTCAGCGAGAGAGGCTGACTCCTTCACCACTGTGAGCAATATCACCGGCGAAGAATCCACTGCCTTCCTCGGTCGCCAGCCAACGGTTATCACCACCAACGGTCTCGACATGCGGGTGATACCCGACTATTCCGAAGATCGCTCCAAGGTCAACCAATACCGCAAAAAAATTCTTGAGGTTTCTCGCCGCTTCTTGCGGGGCAACCTCCCCAACGATCCCAAAATCATCGCCATTTCCGGTCGCTATGAGTACCGCAACAAGGGCATCGATCTCTTCCTCGAAGCCTTGGCGCGCGCCAATATGAACCTGGCTGGCAACAACGACTCCTATATCCTGGCTTTGTGCCTGGTTATGGGCGGCCATACAGGTCCCAACGAAGACGCCATCACCGGCAATCCCCAGGCAAACGACAACGGCCTGCCCTTTTTGTGCACCCACTATGTGTGGAATGCGCCCAACGATCCCATACTCACCACCTGCCGCCGTTTGGGCTTGAACAACCGTCCCGAAGACCATGTGAAGATCATCTTCGTGCCCGCCATGCTCGACGGCCAGGACGGCTTCTTCAACCTGCGCTACGAAGAGATCATCGCTGCCTGCGACACAGGCTGCTTCCCCTCTTGGTACGAGCCCTGGGGCTATACCCCGCAAGAATGCGCTGCCTGGTCTGTGCCCACCATCACAACCGATCTCTCGGGCTTTGGTATCTGGGCGAAGAACAAGATGACCGAAGACGGCAAGGACTGCCCGGGCATCAACGTGCTGCCGCGCCGTGGCCGCAGTTTCGACGAAACCGTGACCATGCTCCACGAAAAAATCCTTGCCCTCACCACCTGCTCGAAAGAGGATATGGAAGAATGGCGTATTTCCGCCCGCAGACTCGCCGAACACACCGACTGGAACGAATTCTTCGACCGCTACTGCGAGGCCTTCTCCCTGGCGCTCAGCAAGGTCGACTCCCGCGTTGACCGGCCGAAATCCACCAAGGAAGAGTTGAACCGTGTGCTCATGGCCTCCTCCTCGGTCACGCCCTTCCTCCGTTCGATTTTGGCTGTGGCTGAAATCCCCAAGGCGCTCAACCGTCTGCGCGATTTGGCGCGGAACTTGTGGTGGTGCTGGCACAACAAGGCGAAATCGCTCTTCAGCGATTTGAACCCCCAGTCCTGGGAACGTGGCCACAATCCGATCCAGGTGCTCGAAGAAACCGATCCTGAGCGTTTCAACGCCATGATCTTCAACCAAGAGTACATGGATCGCTACGACGAAGTGATCGCTGCCTTTGACAACTACATGGCGCAACCGCTCCATGCCCAGTCCAAACACGTCACCCCCAAACACCCCATTGTCTACTTCTCCACCGAGTACGGCTTGAACGAATCCGTGCCGATCTATTCCGGTGGTTTGGGCGTGCTCTCCGGCGACCATTTGAAGAGCGCATCCGATCTCGCCATTCCTTTGATCGGTATCGGCTTGCTCTACCGCAAAGGCTATTTCCGCCAGCACATCGATATCAGCGGCCGTCAGATCGCCGAATACCCGATAAACCGCTTTGCCCACCTGCCCATCATCCCCATGGTCGATGAAGACGGCGATCCCCTCTATGTGCAGCTCGATCTGCCCGGCAGAGCCCTCTATGTGCGCATCTGGAAGATACAGGTTGGCCGCATTCCGCTCTATTTGATGGACAGCGATGTCGACAAAAACACCCAAGAAGACCGCGAAATCACCGCCAACCTCTATGTCGGCGACCGTGAGACAAGACTTTTGCAAGAAATCATCTTGGGCGTCGGCGGTATCCGGCTTTTGCGTAAACTCGGTCTTGAGCCCCATGTCTACCACATGAACGAAGGCCACTCGGCCTTGCTGGTGATCGAACGCTTGGTTGAATGCATGAACTTGGGCATGAGCTATGCCGAAGCAACCAACCGCGTCTGCTCAAACACCCTCTTTACCACCCACACCCCTGTTGCTGCTGGCAACGAGGCTTTTTCCACCGACCTTATGCAGCGCTATTTTGGCGGCGTCGCCCAGCGCTTAGGGCTCAGCTGGCATCAATTTGTCCAGTTGGGGCAGATGGAAGGCTCCAATCCGCAGCACTTTGAGATGACGGTCTTGGCACTGCGCTTCTCCCGCTGGGCCAACGGCGTGAGCCGCCTGCACGGGGTTGTGGCACGGCATATGTGGTACAAGCTCTGGAAGAACTTGCCGCTGACTGAGGTGCCGATCTACCATGTGACCAACGGCGTTCACACCCCCTCCTATGTTGGGGAGCAGATGAACGAGCTTTTGGATCAGTACCTGGGCACAGAGTGGATTTCAGCGGATATAGACAATCCGATCTGGAACAAGATCGACCAAATCCCCAACGACGAGTACTGGGCAGTCAAGATGACCCAGAAAGAAGAGCTTCTCGGCCTTTTGCGGGAAAATATTCTCGATTTTGCCCAGAAGTTCAACATGGGCACGGGCAAGATCAAGGCCATGGAGCGCTATCTCAAGCCCTCAACCCTCATCATCGGCTTTGCGCGCCGTTTTGCACCCTACAAACGCGCGACCTTGCTCTTTGCTGACCTCGACCGTCTGGCCAAGATTTTAAACGATCCCGCCAAACCCGTGATCTTTGTCTTTGCCGGGAAAGCCCATCCTGCTGACGAAGCTGGCAACGATTTGATCCAGAAGGTTGTGCAGGCCTGCTGCGAGCCCCGCTTCCTGGGCAAGATCTTCTTTATCGAAGACTACAACCTCGGTATTTCCCGCGTGCTCTCCCAGGGCTGCGATGTGTGGCTGAACACCCCGCGCAGACCCTACGAAGCCTCAGGCACAAGCGGCATGAAGCTTCCTGTGAACGGCGGCGTGAACTTGAGTATCTCTGATGGCTGGTGGTGCGAAGGCTACAACCGCCGAAACGGCTGGGTGATTGGTCCTGTTGTGAAAGAAGAGCTGCCCAAGGATTCGCAAAACGACTACACCGATGCTGAGTCCCTCTACAGCCTTCTCGAGCACGAGGTCATTCCGCTCTACCACGATCTCGATGAGCACAAATTGCCCTCGCGTTGGATAAACATCTCGAAGAACTCCATGAAGAGCTTGACCGCGATGTACAATTCCAACCGCATGCTCAAAGACTACTGCGTCCAAGGCTATCTGCCGGCAGCCAAGCGCCGGGATCGTCTGGCTGAGGACGATTGGAAACTCCTGCGCGAGCTCACCAACTGGGAGCAGAGCCTGCCGAGCCGCTTTGCCTCGCTCAGTGTTGAACACATCGAAATCCGCGGCGCTGACGGCTACACCATGCTGTGCGGCGAACCCATCACGGTCAACCTCCATCTCCATTTGGGCGAGATGCAGGCGGATGAGGTCGAAGTGCAATTGGTGATCGGTCTTGTGCACGGCAACGGCAACTTCCGCTCAACGCCAACCGTGCTTCCGTTGAACGCCCAACCGGCTGACCATGGCGGCGACGGTATGGACTACTCCATCACCTACACGCCGACCGCAAACGGCCACTACAGCTACGGTATTCGCGTGGTGCCTGTGCATCCCGGCCTTGCCTCACCCCTTGAGACAGGCCTTATGCTGTGGGCATAGCAGAATAGAACGCCAAAGCCGCCATGCGTCGAAAGACCCATGGCGGCTTTCTTGCCCTCAGAGGTAGGGGGCTTGGTTGAGATGGCGGACATAGTCAAAAACCCCTTCCTCAAGCGAGCGGAAGGTGATGGGAACGCCCTCTGTGCGCAGCCAGTCCATGGAAGCGCAGGTGTAGTTTTGGTATTTGTGCACAAGATGGCTTGGCATGGGCACAAATTCGATATGTTCGGCTTTGTTCATGGCGCGAAAGACCGCCTTGCCCAAATCCAAGAAGGTGCGCGCATGGGAGGTTCCCACATTGCGGATACCGGTTATCCGATTTGTGAGCAGCCAGGCAAGAAGATGCGCCACATCCTTCACATAGACAAAGTCGCGACGCTGCATCCCATCGGCGACATCCGGTGTGTTTGAGGAAAATAAGGCGAGCGACCCTTTTTCTTGTATGGCATGATAGGCTTTGACAACCACGCTCTGCATGGAGCCCTTGTGGTATTCGTTGGGTCCATAGACATTAAAGAATTTGAGCGAACACACACAATCGATCAGACCACTTTTCACAAGCCATTGGTCGACAACGTGCTTGGAATAGCCGTACATATTCAAGGGACGCAAGCGATCAAGACTTTTGGGATCATCAGAAAAACCCTGTGAGCCATCGCCGTAGGTGGCGGCAGAACTGGCGATCAGGGTGCGGATATGGTGGGAGGCACCGTATTGACAGATCGCCTTGCTGTATTCGACATTGTTGTCCCACAAAAAATCGCAGTCAGACTCTGTTGTGCTTGAGCAGGCACCCAAATGCACAATGGCCTCGATTGGACCAAGATCGTCCTTGACAAGATGCTCCACAAAACGCTCTCGTGGCATGTAGGTGCGATAGCGTTTTTGCACAAGATTCTGCCATTTTTCGCTCTTTCCTAAATGATCAACGACAAGTATATCGTCGATACCCTCCTTGTTTAACTGCCAAAGAAGCACGCTTCCGATAAAACCCGCGCCACCAGTGACAACAATCATACCATCCTCTCAACGATTTTTCTGATCCTTCGAACCCTTTCCGAAAAAGGTATACCACCATGGAAGTTTGTCTTGCCAGTATTATGGATCACGACTACCTGCTCGAACTGCGTGACGGCCAGGTCTTTATCGACGGCGAGCTTCAGCCGATAAAATACGTAACCAACGAAGAACTGGAAGCCTTTGACCAAGCGATCAAGGCGATTCCGGTGAGTGACGACCCAGGCTACCACGCGCTTTTGTGCGCAAAACAAACCCAATTTCTGGTCTCACTCCTTGGCCGCGCTGTTGGCGAAGAGTGCGTGGATATGCTCACGCATCTGCTCGACCATCTCCATAGCCATATACTCCACTATTTAGACGATGATTGCGACTGCGAGAACCATCATGCTTGAAATCCGCGATTTGCATGTCAGTATTGAAGGCAATCCGGTGCTGAAGGGGGTCAACCTCACTGTCAGAGCCGGAGAAAACTTCATCCTTTTCGGGCCAAACGGCTCGGGAAAAACCTCCCTGCTTATGACCCTTATGGGGGTGTCCAACTATGTTGTCACCCAGGGAAGCATACGCTTTAAAGGCGTTGATATCACCCATGCGCCGATGTATGAGCGCGCACGCCTGGGGATCGGGATTTCCTTCCAGCGGCCGCCCACTATCCACGGACTGCCAACCGGGAAACTCGTGGAATTGTGCGGCAGAAATCGGAACGTTGACCCAAAGGCTTTAGCCAAAAAGCTCCATTTCGACGCCTTTCTCGACCGGGATGTCAATGCCGGTTTTTCGGGCGGTGAGATCAAACGCTCTGAACTCTTGCAGCTTATGGCGCAAAAACCCGATCTCATTCTCTTCGATGAACCCGAATCCGGGGTGGATCTTGAGAACATGCAGCTTGTGGGTCAAACCGTCCACGACCTGCTTGAGGGCGAAAAAAAGGAAGGCTCGTTGCTTGAGCAGGGGCGCAGCCGTCAGACCTGTGGGCTGATCATCACCCATACCGGCTATATTCTGCAATACATTACGGCGCATCGCGGCCAGGTTCTCTATCACGGCAAACTCATGTGCGAAGCCAATCCCCACGAGATTCTCAAGCACATCCAGCAACACGGCTATCAGGAATGTCTGCGATGTCTTTCAACAGAAACACCACTTCAAGCGATTGTAAAATCATAGGGCATTGGCATGAGTCTTGCTATTGACAATTTTCACTTCGACGGCAGCGAAGTAGGAGAAAAGATCCAAAATTTAGGGCTTTTGCCCCACATGGATCAGGTACGCCTTCTTGGCGCTGGCATTGATGTCCACGACACCCACGTTGCGGGCTCCTTTATGCAGCAAAACGCCGAGGGCATCCATTTGCACCAAAAAAACGAGGGCATCGAACTGCTCGGTATCAAGCAGGCTCTCAAAAAATACGATGGCCTTCCCCAGCATTTTTGGAAACTCTTGGATCCTAACCAGGATGCCATCACGCAAAAAGCCCATGACGTTCTCCACGGCGGCTATTTTGTGCGCGCCAAAAAAGGGGTGAAGGTGACCGAACCCCTCCAATCCTGTATGTTCATCAAGGGCAACAGAGTCGGCCAAAGCATCCACAATATCGTCATTGTGGAAGAAGGGGCGGAGGTGCATATTTTAAACGGCTGTGCCACGGCCCACGATGACGAGGAAGCCCTGCACTTGGGTTTGACCGAGTTCTACGTGGAAAAAGGGGGCAAGCTGACCTTCACCATGATCCACAATTGGGGCAACCGCGTCTGCGTTCGCCCGAAAACAGCGGGGATTGTGGCGGAAGGGGGTGTCTTCCAAAGCAATTATATTCTCTTAAAAACCGTGGGCGATCTGGCCATGTACCCAACCATCAAATTGGATGGCGAGGGAGCCCGCGCCCGCTTTAATTCCATCATTGTTGCGCCCGAAGGCTCACAAATCGATGCCGGCAACCGCATTCTTTTGAACGCCCCCAACACCCGGGGAGAAGTGATCGCACGGGTCTTAACCACAGGGGGGCATGTGATCAACCGGGGCTTTATCGGTGCCTACGCCACCCCTGTCAAAGGCCATCTTGAGTGCAAGGGGCTTTTGCTTGGCGGAGGATCCGTTCACACCATCCCCGAGCTCTTCAGCCAATGCGATGGCGTCGAACTCTCCCACGAGGCAGCAGTGGGAAAAATCGCGCAGGAAGAAATCGAATATCTGATGGCACGCGGCCTCGATGAAGATGAAGCCGCAAGCACCATTGTGCGGGGCTTTTTGAATGTCGACATCATGGGGCTGCCCAAGCAATTGCAAACAGCCATTGATGAACAGATAGAGACCTTGAACGCGCACAACGCGATGTAAACCTTGACGAAGGCCGCAAAGTCTTCTATACGTCATTCGATAAAGAGACAAAAGTACCCTCCAAAGCCTCAAAGGGGCCTGTAGCTCAATTGGCAGAGCCTCCGGCTCATAACCGGCAAGTTCCAGGTTCAAGTCCTGGCAGGCCCACCATGTTTGCGAAGAGCTCTCGATCGCTTGATCGGGAGCTCTTTTTGCAAAAAGCCCCCTCAAGCTTCAACGAGAACGCCATGGAACCCACCTTTCGCAAACGCATCCTTGTCATCGGCGACACCATGCTCGACCACTATACCGAAACAACTGTCCGCCGCATCTCCGCTGAAGCGCCGGTTCCGATCGCAACCGTTGCCAAGGAATGGGATGTTCCGGGCGGGGCAGCCAACGTGGCCAAAAACCTGGCCTGCCTTGGTTGTTCGGTGACATTGATTGGCGTCAGAGCCAAAGACGCGCACGGCATCGTCTTGCAGGATCTGCTCGAAGAGAGCCAGATCATTGCGCCAAGCCTTGTGGTGAACGATCGACCCACTATCACCAAAAACCGCATCATTTCAAACGGCCAGCAACTCCTCCGCCTCGACACCGAAATAAACCGTCCCCTTCCGCCGGACATTGTCCCCCGCGTGCTCGCCGCCATTGAAAACGCCCTCCCCTGGGCTGAGGCCGTGATTTGCTCAGACTACGGCAAGGGGCTTTTGGGTTCACCGGTTGAGAGAGAGACAATTGTCTCCTTTGTGATCAAGCGCTGCCAAGAGGCACACATCCCTGTGTGCATCGATCCCAAAGGCCACGATTGGACTCAATACGCCCATGCCACCTGCATAACCCCCAATACCCATGAGCTCGCGGCCATTCTCAACCGCCAAAACCAGCCCTTTGAGGATCTCATACAACCTGCCAAGCATTTGATGAACGATCTTTCCCTCCGAGCGCTCTTGGTGACACGAGGTCCACAAGGGATGTCCCTTCTTGAAGGAGACGGTGTGACCACCATTGCCACCAAGGCGCGGGAAGTCTCGGATGTGTCCGGAGCCGGAGACACCGTGATCGCGGTTTTTTGCGCAGCCCTTGCCGAAGGTTTTTCCTTTGAGCAGGCAGCAACGATTGCCAACCGCGCTGCAGGCATTGTTGTTGGCCGCGTTGGCACAAGCCCCATCCACAGAGAGGAATTGTTGCAAGCCATAAGCCACAATCCCCTCAAAGAGAGCCTCACAAGCCTCGGGGAAAAAATTCTCTCCAGAGAGCGATTGTTTGAACTTGTGCACCAATGGCGGCAAATGGGGCAATCGGTGGTCTTCACCAACGGCTGCTTCGATCTGGTTCATCCCGGGCATGTGAAGCTCCTCCACGAGGCAGCCAATCAGGGCGATAAACTCATTGTTGCCATCAACAGCGATGCCTCTGTCAAACGCTTAAAAGGGCCAAACCGCCCCATCCAGTCCGAACAGGCACGGGCACTCGTTATGGCGAGCATGGAACGTGTTGACGCTGTCGTTGTTTTTGAAGAAGATACTCCTCTTCCACTCATTGCTGCGATCAAACCCGATGTCTTAGTCAAAGGCGGGGACTATACCCCTGAGACGGTTGTTGGCAGCGATGTGGTTCTCGGATGCGGCGGCAGAATCCATCTTGTGGATCTGGCCAAGGGCTTTAGCACCACCGACATTGTTGCCACCATCGGCGAACAGTAAGAGCAGTAACAGGATCCAACCCAAGGAGTTACTCTGTGATACGAAAGGGACCACATATATCGATTTCCCCTAATTATGTGGTGAACAGAATTCTCAAGATCAACATTGAAGAGTTCATGGATTGGCCTGAAGCGGTTCGCACACTGGCTATCACGATTGCCGAAGAGCTCTTTCTTGTTGCCTATAATCCCTTTATCGATGTGCGCACTGTCCACACCAGTGTGGACGAGACCTTTGAGCGGGAATCTGTTGCCCTCTCCCACTACTACGCGACCGCCATCAGCGAAGGCATCACGATGTTCTGGTCTGCCTATTCGGCGGAAGTGGAATTTCGGGATAAGCTGATCGACACCCTGCTCGGTATTTTGCCCAGGGAATGCATCCTCGCCCAGGCCAAGGATCTCATCGCAACAGCCACTGATGCGACAGACCTTCGGATGGAACTTCCTCTGCTTGTGGTTGAACCCGATACCACCGAACAAGTGGCCAAAATCGTCAAATTGGCCAACGACATGAAATTCGCCATCATCCCCAGGGGTGGGGGATCGGGTATGACAGGAGGGGCTGTTCCGGCGAGAAAGCGCACGGTCATCCTCTCCATGACAAGACTCACCCATATTGGACCTATTGACTGCGAACGCATGACCCTCACCTGTCAGGCCGGCGTCATCACCCAAAACGCCATCACGGCTGTGGACGCCCACGGCGCCCTTTTTTCGGTCGACCCGGCATCCAAGCAGGCCTCAAGCATTGGCGGCAATATTTCAGAAAACGCCGGCGGTCCTTCGGCCTTTGAATACGGCACCACCTTGGACAATTTGCTCTGGTGGCGCATGGTCACCCCAACCGGAGAAATCATCGTGGTTGAGCGGGAAAACCACCCCCGCCACAAGATTCTGCCCGAAGAAACCGCGGTCTTTCATGTCAAAGACCCCTTGGGCGGGGTTTTGCGCACCATCACCCTGAAAGGCGACGCCATTCGCCTGCCTGGTCTTGGCAAAGACGTGACCAACAAGGCCTTAGGGGGCTTACCAGGGGTGCAGAAAGAGGGCACCGACGGCATTATCACCGAAGCCTGTTTTATCATCCACAAAAAGCCCCACATAAAACGCGTGATGGCGCTCGAATTTTTTGGCCACTCCATGCAGACCGCTGCTGTGGTGGTCAAGGAGCTTGTTGCGCTCAGAAATCGCATCCGCGAGGAAGGGGACTACGCCCATATTTCCGCGCTCGAAGAATTCAACGTCAAATACGTGCAGGCGCTCGACTACCAGACCAAATCCAAGCAATACACCGGCCAACCCATCTCCGTCATCATCCTCCAGGTCGATGGCGACGACGCGCTTCTCTTAGACACCCTTGTGGAAAACATTGTCCACGTGGTCGAACGCCAGGACAATGTCGATATCATTGTGGCCAAGGACGACAAAGAAGCAGAGCATTTTTGGGAAGACAGACACAGGCTCTCGGTCATTGCCAAACGCACCTCGGGCTTTAAGCTCAATGAGGATGTGGTCATTCCGGTGAGCCACATCCCCGACTTTGCGGTCTTTCTCGAACAGGTCAATCTCGAGTGCACTGCCCAATCCTACCGCCGGGCGCTGCAGGAAATCGAACGTTTGCCGGGCTTTCCTGTGGAAGACACCGAGGTCAACCAGGAATTTTCCGTTGCCACCCACGCGGCCAAGGGGGCTGTGCCCTCTGCCAAGCTCTCCGACGCGGATTTGCTCGAGGGCGCCAAAGCCTTTCTCGCGCATTTGGCGGAAAAATACCCTGCGCTCGCGAAAAAGATCCGCTCGATAGCCAACGCCATGGAGGCAAGCAGGCTCATTGTGGCGAGCCATATGCACGCGGGCGACGGCAACTGCCATGTCAATATTCCCGTCAATTCCAACGACCACGATATGCTGGAGCGGGCGGAAAAAACCGCTTTCCGCATCATGCAGCATTGCCAGGAAATCGGCGGCGAGGTCTCTGGCGAGCACGGCATCGGTATCACCAAGATCGCCTTTCTCTCGCAAAAGAAAATGGACGCCTTGCGCGTCTTCAAGGAGCAGGTGGATCCCCGCGATGTCATGAATCCGGCCAAGCTCGTTGTTCGGGAGCTGCCGGTCAAACCCTTCACCTTTTCCTTCAATCGCCTGCTGCGGGATATCCAGGACAGCGGTCTCTCGGACAAAGAGACCCTGCTCTCGCTCTTGACCAGCATCCAGACCTGCACGCGCTGCGGCAAATGCAAACAGGTCTGCCCGATGGTCTATCCCGAGCACTCCATGCAATTCCATCCCCGCAACAAGAATATGATCTTGGGGATGCTGTTAGAGGCAGTCTACTATTCCCAGGTTGTGAGCGGCACCAGCAATACCCAGCTTCTGGCTGCCTTGCGCGACATCATGGAACACTGCACAACCTGCGGCAGATGCATGGCGCAATGCCCGGTGAAAATACCCTCAGGCGATGTCGCTCTCTCCTTGCGCGCCTTCTTGGATCACGAAGGGGCTGGGGGTCATCCCATCAAAGAACGCGCCTTGGAATTTTTGCGCAAGGATATTGCGGTGCGGGTGCCAAAAGCCGCCAAGATGGCTTCGTTGGGACAAAAGATGCAAAACAAATTGCAGACCTTTCTCCCGCAAAGCATCAAAGCCAAATTCCAAAACCCCATCTTTGCAGGACCAGGTCCCAAGATGGGCTACACCAATCTCTATGAATCCCTCAAAATCAATCGCGGCAATATCTTTACCCCGCATGAGGAGATTGCGGGCAAAGAGACCGTGATCTATTTCCCGGGCTGTGGGGGCGCGCTCTTCTACGATCGCATTGGCTTAAGCTCAGTCATGCTGCTTATCGCCTCTGGCTTTACGGTGGCTGTGCCCAACAGGCATGCCTGCTGCGGCTATCCTGTGCTCGCGGCAGGACTCGACACAGGCTACGAGGAGATCCTTGCGCAAACGCGGCAGATGCTCTTTGAACTCATCCGAAGCCTCCAAAAACGCGAGGTTGGGCAAATCTATCTCGCAACCTCCTGCGGCACCTGCCGGGAAAGTCTTGGCCGGATGGAACTCGCCGAATACGCGCCCATTATCCAACAAGATGTCGTGCAATTGGCTCTTCAACATCTCGATACACGGCTCTTCACACGCCCTGAACAGGAAAAACCCATTCTCTACCATGGCTCGTGCCACAGCGAATGGGAGGGGCTGCACAAAGTCAAAGGCCAACCGCAGATTGTGGCGCAGCTCTCAAAGGCCACAGGCTATGCTGTGGAACTCCATCCTGGCTGCTGCGGGGAATCGGGCATGGGCTCTGTCACAAGCCCTGCCATCTACAATCAATTGCGTGCCAGAAAAGAGCTGGCACTCTCTGATCGCTTGAAAGACGGGTATGATGGTCCCATCCTGGTCAGCTGCCCATCGTGCAAAATCGGCATCGCTCGCTGCTTGCTCAATCTGCACGAAAAACAGCGCGTGCTCCACACAAGCGAATGGCTCGCCTCCCTGCTCGATGGCGAAGACCGCAGGCAATCCTTTAAAAAGCTTGTGAACGAAAGCCGCGGCGCCATTCGGCACATTGCCCTGGATCGCCTTCTCCGTGACCGCCCATAGTTTTCTTGCGAGGTTCTCCGTGTCCAACGAGATCGAAGCCGTCCAAAAAATCGCCATCTACCTTGTCCCAGCCCTTCTTGGCATCCTCTTGCACGAGATTGCCCACGGCTATTGTGCGGCCAAACTCGGGGATCCAACAGCCAAAGCCCAGGGTCGCTTAACCTTAAACCCCATCCCCCATATCGATCCCATGGGGCTCTTGGTCTTTGTGATCACAAGCCTCGCAACGCCCTTTGTCTTTGGCTGGGCAAAGCCTGTGCCTATCGATGTCCGGTATTTCAAAAAGCCCAGACGCGATCTTATGCTCACAGCCCTGGCAGGGCCTTTGACGAACTTCCTTTTGGCTCTTTGCTTTGCCCTGCTTTTGTGGCTTGGCTTGTATGCTGTCCCAAACACCTTTTGGGAGAGCTATCCCATGGCCATTGGCGTGCTTTTATCTGTCAAAGCCGGGATTTTTATCAATATCGGCCTTGCCTGGCTGAATCTTATCCCCATACCGCCCTTGGACGGCTCAAAGATTCTCGCCTATTTTTTGCCACCAAAGGCCTGTCAAAGCTATATGCAGCTTGAACGCTATGGCTTTATTCTTTTGCTCTTTCTCATCATAAGCGGCTTTCTCTCAACGGTTCTCACCCCGCTTATGCAGGCCTCTGTCAACCTCCTCTTGTCCCCCTTGCACTGAGATGCGCCTCGTTGCTCTCGACTATGGGGTAGCCCGCATTGGCATGGCCTTTTGCGCGCATAAACAAGGCGCCATTGTCCCTGTTGCAACCTTTGCCCTGGCCAACTACCCCAACCGCAAAAGCCAATTGGATGCTGTGGCCGAAGCGATCCGTATCCACAAAGCCGATCGTCTTATCCTTGGCATGCCCAAATCGCTATCCGGCCAGGCATCGATAACCGAAGCCCAATGCGTAAACCTCGCCAAACGCCTGCGCCACAGACTCAATCTCCCCATCCATTTTGAAAACGAGGCGCTCACAACCTGCCAAGCCCATTGGGATCTCGAGGCGCTTGGTCTCCCCAAAAGCAAACACAAAGCAATGGTCGATCAAGTGGCAGCCTGCCGCATTCTTCAATCCTTTGTGCAGAATCTTGCCAGCCTCGGCGAGCCGTATTTGACGCAAACGGCGTTTTCTCAAACCCTTTAGCACCAAGAAAGTCATGCGGCGTGCGTACATTCTTCTTGCTCTGCTTCTGCTCGTGCTTCTTGCGGGCACCCTCTCTGGCGTGGTCTTTTTGACAAGCGTGCCTGAGCAAAGCGCACGCCCTCTTGTCATCGATGTGCCCCAGGGAGCCCGTTTGACAACTATTGCCGAAAAACTCGAGGCAGAGCACGCCATAACCAATGCCAAGCTCTTTTGCCTCTTAGCCAGGATCACCCAAAACCAGGGGAAACTGCAGACAGGTCGCTTTGCCCTCACAACCGCCATGCGACCCTATGAAGTTTTACACACCCTTGTGCACGGCAAACCCGTGCTCTACCGCATCACCATTCCCGAAGGCCTGCCCTGGTGGAAGGTCGCAGCGCTTTTGAGCGAAAACGGCTTTGTGTGGAAGGAGGCCTTTCACGCTGTGATCACCGATCCAGCCTTTTTAAAGGCCATGGGTATTCCCTTTCCGAGCTGCGAAGGCTTTTTGATGCCAGACACCTATTTGCTCAAAAAGGAAGAACAGATCCTCAAAGAAGCAGAAAACGATCCCGCAAACACGCTTTCTTCCGACGAGCTGCGCCAAAAACACGCCCGTACGATCGCGACCCGGCTTGTTGGCAATTTCTGGAAGCGCGCCAAAGAAATTGTTCCTGATATCAAAACCAATGCCCAACAAAGCAAACGCCTGGTTATCCTGGCCTCGATCGTGGAAAAAGAAACCGCCATTCCCAGCGAGCGCGCACGGATTGCGGGTGTGTATACAAATCGCTTACGCAAGCACATGCTCTTGCAGGCCGATCCAACCGTCATCTATGGCCTTGGCTCAACCTTTACCGGCAAACTGCTCTATCGGCATCTGGACGCAAAGAACAATCCCTACAATACCTATCAATTGCCAGGCCTCCCACCAGGTCCCATCTGCTCCTTTGGCATGGAAGCCTTGCGGGCAGCGGCCAATCCCGAAGCCCACGACTATCTCTATTTTGTTGCCAAGGGACAAGGCGGAGAGCACGTCTTTTCCAAGGATCTGAAAGACCATCAAAAAGCTGTTCGCGACTACCGAAAAAGTCAAAGAGCCCAGTGACAAAGGACAATGCCATGAAATACCTTATCTGCGAAGATTTTTCAGGCCAGGAAGTCCCCTTTATCTTTCCGAGGCGCGTCGACCACCAGGATATGCGCGATCAATTGCCCTACGCCAAGGTGACCGCTGCGGGCTTTGTGGAACTGACCCCGCAGGGTTTTCACTGCTATGGGGGCAATAGCGAACTCGGCCTCAACGCCAGACCCAACGATAGCCTCATCTTGGCCGAAGCCCTTCGACAACGCTGAGCCGTTGGGGAAAAAACGCCAAAGCCCAACACAAATCGCCTCTTTCCATGCTTGACGCTCTCAAATCAATCGCTTTGCCCCACAATGTGGCCACCTCTTCCCCAATCGCTGTCCCAACCATTCTTCTTGCAGGATCAGCGAGTGGCGTTGGGAAAACCCTCACAGCCTTAGCCCTCCTTGCCACCCTGAGAGACCAAGGCTACAACGCTCTCGCTGCCAAGGCAGGATCTGACTTTATCGATCCCAGCTATCTTGCTGCTATCACCAATCAGCCTTGCGCCAATTTGGATCCCTGGATGCAGGGCGTTGATGGGGTGCGCGCTCTTTTTGACCAGATAGCAGACAAAAAGCCCGATATCCTTCTTCTTGAAGGCACCATGGGGCTTTTTGACGGCGGCCTTGCCTCAACAGCTGCGCTTTGCACCCTCTTCCGTCTGCCTGTGCTTTTGCTCCTTTCAGCCAAAGGCATGGGAGAATCCATTGCCGCCCAGGCGCTTGGCTATGTGCTCTTCGCCCAAAACGCGCATATCCCCATCAAAGGTTTGCTGACAAGCTTTGTTGGAGGATCTTCGCACGCCCATCTTCTTGAAAAAGCGCTGAGACCTGTGTGTGAGCAATTCGCCCTTCCCTATCTGGGCGGCTTGCCACAAACGGGTGCCCCCACACTCTCCTCACGCCATCTGGGTCTTGTGAGTCCGCGTGAAGCACAGATTGCGGAAAAACGCGCGGCTCTCATCTCCTGGTTTTCTTCGGCCATCGACACCAAAAGGCTTCTCCAAACCCTCGCGCTCCCTCCCACAAAGACCCCAATCCCCCCCTCTCCGCTCCCTTTTTTCCTGCCCCCTTGTCCAAAAAAGAAGCACACTGTCGTTATCGCCATAGCCTACGATGAAGCATTTCCCTTTCTCTATGCGGATCTGCCCTCTCTTCTCATCGCCCTTGGCTGCCGCATCACCTTCTTCTCTCCCTTAACCCAAGAGCTCCCCCCCTGCCACGGGGTCTTTCTTCCCGGAGGATACCCCGAACGCTTTGCCAAAACCCTTTCCAAGAATACGGCTTTGCAACAAAGCCTTGCTTGCGCAAAGGCGAAGGATGTGCCAATCTATGCGGAATGCGGGGGTTTTATGCTCTTGCTTGAGGGTCTCTATACAAAGGAGAATACCTACTATCCCATGATGGGGCTTTTGCCAGGATGTGTGCGCATGGAGGAAAAACGGCAGGCGCTTGGCTATCGCACAGCCATTATAGCCGACTGGCCCTATGTTGGCACAAGCCACATTGTCCGCGGCCATGAATTCCACTACGGTCGCCTTCTGCCAACACAGACCAAGACCAAACCCTTTGCAACGCTTTTTGCCAAGGACGGACACCCGATGGGATCCTCTGGCATAATAGACCGCTCTCTCGCCGCAAGCTGGCTCCACATAGCGCCAGAGGGTGGGCGAAGCTTTTTCAGAGCCTGGGTCTCGCTTATTAAGGAACACGCATGAAGGATCTCGCGACCCATCCCAAGGCAATCGAAAGCCGCTCCTTTGCCATCATCGACCAATTGATCCCGCCGCCACGCCGCTTTGAGGGCGTATCCTGGTGTCTTGCTCGCCGCCTCATCCACACCCTTGGGGATACCGAAATCTATCATGATCTCTGCATAACCGAAGACGCTATTAGGGCAGCGCTTTTTGCTCTCTCCCACGGTGCCCCCATCTATACCGACACCACCATGGCCAAGGTTGGGATACGCCCACAGAACTTCCTCGCTCCTTCTCTCCAGCCGCGCATCCTTGCCCTGATGGAACAAACCTCATCCCGTGATCCTGCCAAAACCCGGGCAGCGCAGGCTGTGGAAGACGCAGCCCCCCATATGGGCGGCGCCATTGTTGCCATTGGCAATGCGCCAACAGCCCTGCTTGCTCTCCTCGACTGTCTCGATCAGGGTATGCCACCCCCCGCTCTTGTCATCGGCATGCCGGTCGGCTTTGTCAACGCGGCCTATGCCAAGGATCGCTTGCACGAAAGCCCCTACCCCCATATAACGCTTTTAGGCACCAAGGGTGGCTCGGCTGTGGCCGCAGCCTGTGTGAATGCCCTTTTTGCCATTCTCGCATCCCAAACAAACAACGAGCAAGGTGCTTCCTAATGGACGTTGTACGAGCCAAAACAGCTGGTTTTTGCATGGGCGTGAGTTTGGCCTTAAAAAAACTCGATACCGCCCTTCGCAGCCAACACTATAAGCGCATCTATACCTTGGGACCTCTTATCCACAATCCCCAGGTGCTTGAATTCTACGAGCGCAAAGGCGTGGTTTTAGCCGATACCCATACCCAATTTGCACAAGGCGATTGCGTTGTGATTCGGGCACACGGCATCCCCCGACAAAACGAAGAGCATCTTCGCCAATCAGGCGTTCATGTCATCGACGCAACCTGTCCCAAGGTGAAAAAAGCCCAGCTCGCCATTGCCAAAGCCACAGCCAAAGGCCAGACCCTTTTGCTCTTTGGCGAAGCCGATCACCCCGAGGTGCGGGGTTTAATCTCCTACGCCGTCGGGGCATCCTGTGTGCTCGGCGACCCCAAGGCTCTGCCAGACCCAACCCTTGTTCTCTCTTCCGGCATTGTGCTCGCCTCCCAGACCACCCAAGAGCGCGCGGGCTTTTTGGCGCTGAAAACCGCCATGCAAGAACACTATCCCCATCTCCAGGTGCTTGAAACCATCTGCGATGCCACCAAGGAACGCCAGGATGAAGTGCGCGGCATTGCCAAGAAGGTCGACATCATGGTTGTGGTTGGGGGAAGATCCAGTGGCAATACCCGCCGACTCGCCGATGTCTCCTCCTCCTGCGGGGTGCCAACGCTTTTGGTCGAAACAGCCGATGAGTTGAAGGAAGAGGCATTTCAAGGTAAACACTGCGTGGGTTTGACAGCCGGCGCTTCCACCCCAAAACGGCTTATCGATGAAGCCGAAAATTTCCTCTTGGCACTCACGTAAAAAGGGGTAAAAGAGGGTATTATTTTCCCGTTTTAGACATGGAGATTGACACGGCCATTTGTTGCATGGTATCAATCGCTACAAACAAAGGTGCTCTGCGTCTTTGGCAATGGACGTTCAACCACCATGTGGGTTTACCAATGTTTAAAAAAAGTGAATTTACGAAAACGAGCTATAAAACAGCAGAAGTAATGAAGATACTCAATGTTACGTATTCAACGATAAAAAATTATGACAAGCAGGGAAAACTCCTTATAAAACGAACCGAGACAGGAAGACGCATCGTATTCAGAGAGGATTTGCTACAATATCTTGATTCTATTGGCTTACTGTACAATGACGATAAAGCAACAAGACGTGATGTGATTTATGCCAGAGTGTCAACAGACGAACAAAAGACCAACGGTGACTTAGACAGACAAGTGCTCTTTCTTTTTGAACATTGCAATGACCTTCACAATCCGCTTGTCATAAAAGAAGTTGGTTGTGCGTTAAACGATAGACGGGAGAAGATGCAGGCCTTACTCGATATGGTGGCAAAGGATGAAGTGAATAGAATTTTTGTCACCTATCGCGATAGATTAACACGATTTGGATTCCATTATCTCGAAACCTTTTTTACAAGCCATAACGCTGAACTTATTATTGTAAACAACGAAGAAAAAGAAAGAGTTTTTCAAGAAGAATTAACAAAAGATATTATAGCACTTGTTGCCTCACTGAGTAAAAAATACGACCAAAGAGAAGATACGCAAGGGAAATATATGGATCAAACCATAATGAAAGAAATTTGTACTGCAATACAAGCCAAGGATACGCTGGAAAAAATTATAGATTACTTGAAGAATACAAAGTCAGATACAGTATCAAAAAATGCGATAATGAAAATCATAGAAAGCCAAGAAAATCAAGACGAATACGTCAAGCATTTTTTCGAGTAGCATGAACTTCCTGCAGCAATCACAAACAACCTTCCTTGCGATGCTTGCTGCAAACAAACGACAAAAAGACGCCCACACCCCCTAAACAGGCTGTGCGAATCTGCGTTCCCATGAACGCCTCAAAGCGGCTCGTCGTCTACCCTGGTCGATCGATTTTTTTTGTACGATGGCTTGCGGAGGAGATATGTCTCAAACTGCCATTACCAACATCCTGCTTGAAGCAGGCACCAACGAGCTTGAGATTGTTGAATTTTATATTGATGAGGCATTGACAGAAGAAGATCTCGCTCGGGTCGAGGCCTTGGCTGTTATGGAAGGGCACGCGTCCGCTTTTGCCAACGAAGTTCCCATCTCCCCCAAAGAGAATACCGGCTTTCTCTTCCAAAACGAGCAAAACACGAAGAAAACCTGCTACCGCGGCTACTACGGGGTCAATGTTGCCAAGGTGACGGAAATCATCCGCATGCCAAGAGTGACAGAGCTGCCAGAACTCCAAAGCCCGAGTGTCAAGGGAGCCTTTAATCTGCGCAACCGCATTGTGCCCCTGGTCGATCTGGGGATGTGGCTTGGCAAACACCCAGCCGATGCCTACCAGGACACCAAGGCCATTGTGACCGAATTCAACAACGTGAACACCGCCTTTATGGTGACTGGGGTCAACCGTATTCACCGCATAAGCTGGGAAGAGGTGGAACCGCCCAACGAATACGTATCAAGTGTGTCGAGCGATACCATTGTCGGTGTGGTCAAATTTGAAAATCGCATTGTCTTTCTGCTCGATTTAGAGAAAATCGTCACCAGCTTAAACCCCCGTCTTGCCCTTCGCCTTGGCGACCTTGGCGACGACTGGGATTCCTCCATGGGCTTTCGCGCTCTTATTGCCGACGACTCTCCGCTGATCAGAGGAATGCAGCGCGATCTTTTGGAAAAAGCCGGCTACCAGGTCAAGGTGACCACCAACGGCAAAGAGGCCTGGGAGTATCTGCTCGAATGCAAGAGAAAGGTGGAAGAAGAACACCGTCCCCTCTCGGACTTTGTCCAGGTTGTTGTCACTGACATCGAAATGCCGGTTATGGACGGGCTCAATCTCACCAATCGCATCAAGGGCGATCCCTTGTTGAAAAAGCTGCCTGTCTTGATTTTCTCCTCTCTTGTCACCGAAAAGCTGCGCCATCGCGGGGAAAGTGTCGGGGCAGACGGCCAAATCTCCAAACCCGAAGTGGGCTCACTCGCTCGGCGTGCGGCTGATCTCATCCACGCCTACGCGGCGAAATACCCTGATCCGCCCGCCGAAGTGCATGAATCGTAAGGGGCAAAAAGCGCATTCGTATGCGCTTTTTTTTTGCCCAAAAAACACGCGCTCGTATGCAAATCGGAAGAGAATAGGCAAAGAGGGGATGCTCTAGAAAACGTTGTGCCCATTTCCAGAGTATACTTGCAAAATAGATGGTCATGACGTAGCATAGGTGCAAACCCTATCGAGTAGCGTTCACCGTTTGGCCATCGTTTGTGAACGCCCATTCTGCTTTTTCGGCCGTTTCCAGTTCTTTCCTGGAATCAGCCGATTTTTTTTGTACCCCCTTGCTTTCAACCATCCATCCAAGGAGGACAACGGAGGCATTTTGTCTTTGACTGGGTAAAAACGGGAGTTCTTTTTTGGGTTCGTGAGGTTGATGGTCTGCCTCTCCCGAATCTACAAAAAGCACTTCCACAAAATACGGGGCGTTTATGACATCAATCTTGTCCTTTGCCGGCATCATGATGCTGTTCGGTACAGCCATCTTGCTGTTCGCCACGCTGCAAGCCGTGCGCAACCGGACTGACCCACGCCGCCTCATCGCGTGGGGCGCGGTACACGATGCCGGTATCGTCTGCATAGCCATCACCACCCAGACGGCCATGGGAATAACCGGTGGTTGGCTCTTTGTCTTCTTCCAAATCCTTGCCCGCCTGCTTGCGTGGACTGCGCTCGGAGCGCTCGAGCACCCGTTTGGCAGAAAATCCGTTGCTCAACTGCTTGGATGTGGCCGCGAGAAACCCCTTATGGGCGCGCTCTTTGCCCTTGGCATGCTTGCCGCTGTCGGGGGATCGCCCTTCCTCGTTCCCGAAGGCAGAGCCTTTGTCGTCAACGGTCTCTTTGATGCCTTTGGTGAAAACGCGCTTGGTTGTCTGATCCTCATGGCAGCTGCCACAACGGTTTTCATCTGGCTGCATGTTGACACCGTATGCAAAGTATGGCTCGAAAAGGGCAATGCCGATCACGCGCAAGAAGCCCCTGCCCAGCTTGCAAGCAACGCCCTGCCCATTGTCCTGGCCATCCTTGTTGCGGTCTTCGGGCTGTTCAGGAATCCCATCACCACAGGGATCGGATCGTGGGCGAATTTTATGCCTGAACACGCTGCCGTAAACCCCGCGTGCGCCATCTTCTTTGTCGGCGCCTTTGTCGTGGGGGCGTGTTTCCTCGCCCGCCTGCAAGCGGCAAGCTATCTTGGGGTGGCAACGAGTGTTGTTGCCTTCATCGCCGTGCTCGCAGGGTCAGCCAAGCCCCTCTCCCAGCTCTTCCTCGTCATGATCACGGTGATCGGTTTGGTTGTCAGCGTCTACTCCCTTGGCTACATCAAGGAACGCAAAGGCTGGTACTGGTTCTTCCTCCTCTTAACCTTTGCATCCTTGTGCGGCATCGTGGCCTCGGAAGAAACCGGGAGCCTCTATGGCTATTGGGAGCTCATGACCTTTGCCTCCTATTTCCTGGTTGTCCACGAAGGCAAGCGCGCAGCCTTTGATGCGGGTCTCAAATACTACGTGATGTGTGCTGGCGGCGCCCTCTTCATGCTCCCGGCTCTCCACATCATCACCCAATTTGTCGGCGACCCAACCGCTGTTGCCCAGGCTCCCTCTGTCTTCAAGTTCGCTGTTCTCTTCTTGCTTGTCGGTTTTGGTGTCAAAGCCGGCCTTGTGCCCTTCCACTCCTGGTTGCCAGACGCCCACCCGGCGGCTCCCTCCTCTGTGTCAGGTCCTCTCTCTGGTATTATCACCAAGATGGGCTTCTTTGGTTTGGTGAGCGTGATTCTGGTTGCTGCTGGCAATGCCACCGCAAGCCTTCAAGGCATAAACGGCATGAGCTGGTTTGGCACAGGCCTTTGCGCCATGGGTGTGGCCACCCTGATCTACGGCGAAATCATGGCGCTCTTGCAGGATGACATCAAACGCATGCTGGCCTACTCCACCTTGGGGCAGATCGGTGAAATCGCCCTGGTGCTTGGCCTTGGAACCTGGCTCGCTACAACCGGCGCCCTGTGGCACATGCTCAACCATGCCATCATGAAAGACCTGCTCTTCTTGGGAGCCGGTGCCATGATCTTGCGCGCTGGAAGCCGTAAGCTGGCTGATTTGCGCGGCATTGGGCAGACCATGCCCTTCACAGCCTCCTGTATGGCTGTCGGCCTTGTGAGCATTATGGGATTGCCGCCCTTTGGCGCCTTCTACAGCAAACTGCTCATGATCCAGGCAGCGGTTGATTCCGGCCACCTTGGTCTGGCTGTTTTGATCTTTGTCGGCTCCTTAGTGGGTGCGATCTACTATACCCGGATTTTGAAGACCATTGTGTTTGTGAAGCGTCCGGCTTCCTTGCCACCGGTTGCCGAAGCCCCCTTCTCCTTGCGTCTTGCTATGGGGATTTTGGCGGTGCTTTCGCTGTTGATGGCGCTTGTTCCCCAGGTGCCCATGCAGCTCGTGGCTCCTGTTGCCACCATGTGCTTTGGGCCTGCCTCTGTTGATGGAACCATTCTCGCCGCGATCAGCGTGCCGTGGCCTGTCTATGTGATCGTTCCTGTCTTTGGCGCTGTTTTGCCCGCCTTCTTTGCTGGCGACCGTGTCAAGGCTGGTCTCACCAGTGTCGGTGTTTTGCTCGCCACAGCTCTGCTTGTGCTGCTCTTTGGCCGCGACCTCGACATGCTCTCCTTCTGCTTTGCCCTGCTTGTCCCGATCATTGGCGCTGTGAACATGACCTATGCCATCGGCTATATGTCTCATTCCCACACCCAATGGCGCTTCTTTGCCGCCTTTACCTGCATGTGCGGCGGTCTTGTCGGCATGGCATCAAGCCAGTATCTGTTGAGCTTCTTCTTGTTCTGGGAAATCATGAGCTCGTGGGCTCTCTATATGGCGCTTGCTCACGAAGGCGACAATCTCTCCCTGCGTGAAGCCTTCAAATACTTCATGTTCAACATGGCTGGCGCTGGATTCCTCTTTGTCGGCATCTGCGTGGTTGGACCTTTTGTCCCCTTCAACATCGATGTCTTAACCCAAGGCGCAACCCCCAACATCCAAAACGGTGCCTTCCTCGGCATGGCGCTTTTGGCCATCGGCTTTATCATGAAGGCCGCGCAATTGCCCTTCCGTATCGATTGGCAGATGCACCCGGCTGTTGCCCCAACCCCTGTTTCCGGCTTCATCTCCTCGGTTCTTCTGAAAAGCGCCCTCGTTGGTTTGATTAAGCTCTTCATGCTCCTTGGCGGTGGCTTTATCCTGGCAGGTGTGCTTGGAACAAGCGAACGCGATGTCTTAAATGTCATTGTCATGTGGATCGGTGCCATCACCATCATCATGGCAGCGGTGAAGGCCATGATCACCAATGGCCTGAAGTTGATGTTCATCTACTCAACCGTGAGTCAGCTCGGCTACATGGTTTTGGCCATTGGCGCAGGCACTGCTCTTGGCTATGCCGGTGGCATGCTCCACATCGTGAACCACGTCTTCTTCAAAGACCTGCTCTTCTTGATCTGCGGTGCGGTGATGTTCACAACCCACAGAGAGACCTTGGAAGATCTGGGTGGTATTGGTCGCAGAATGCCCTTTACGCTCTTGATGTTCGCCATTGCCGGTCTCTCCGTTGTTGGCGTTCCCCCGACAAGCGGCTTCTCCTCCAAGTGGTTGATCTACCATGCGCTTATGGAAGCAGGACAGCCCTTCTTGGCTCTGCTTTCGCTCGTTGGCAGTGTGTTGACCCTTGCCTATATCGCGAAGTTTATGCACGCGGCCTTCCTTGGGCAGCCGTCTTCCTCCTTGGACGATGTCCACGAAGCCCCCTTCATCATGCGCACAGCCATGGCCATTCTGGGCATCGGCTGCATTCTCACCGGTATCTTCCCCGGCCTTGCTCTTATGCCCATCAATGCCATCCTCGCCGAGTACGGGGCGAAGACCCTCGATGTTGGTATGAGCGGTATTTTGTCCGGCCCTGGAACCTGGAATGCGACCGGTATGTTCATCATGATGGCTATCGCCTTCTTTATCGGCCACAGATTCGTCGTCCGCTTTACGCACTTGCGTGAAATCGACATCTATACCTGCGGTGTGCCTGTGAGCCAGGCGACCTCCAGGATGGATCCGACCAGCATCTTTGGCTCCTTGAAGAATCTTACGCACGGCATCGCTTCCCGGGAGGTGCGGTAATGGATACGTTGCTGGGAATTCTCCACATGTGTATTTTTCCCGGGGGCATCTTTGCTCTTGTGATCGGCTTCTTTTTTAAAGGGCTCGACCGCAGGGTGGAAGCCCGCTTACAGCGGCGCGTAGGTCCCCCGCTCATTCAGCCCTGGCTCGATACGGCAAAACTCTTGACCAAGGAAACCTTGATCCCCAAAACAGCCTGCACCCAGGCCTTCTTGCTGGCACCGGTTGTCGGCTTTGCCGGTATGGCTGTGTGCGCGGCCTTCATCCCCGTGCCCGGGGTCTTTGACGGCCTCTCCAACATGGGCGACCTTCTGGTGCTCTTCTACCTTTTGCCCATTCCGGCCATTGCCATGATGATGGGTGGATCCGCCTCAAGCTCCCCCTTCGGCGCTGTGGGTTTTTCGCGTGAGATGATCATCATGCTCGCGTATGAGACCCCTCTGCTTATGATTCTGCTCTCTGTGGCTATGCTTGTTGGCAAGAGCATGAGCGGAGGCGACTGGGGTGCTGAATTTTCCTTGCTGAAGATCGTCGAATGGCAGCAGGTCAACGGATCTCTGGGATACAATCCTGTCATGATCCCGGCCTTCATCGCCTATCTGATCTTTTTGCCCGGCACCATGGGTGTTGCGCCCTTTGATATTCCTGAAGCAGAAACCGAAGTTGTCGAAGGACCCCTCCTTGAATACGGAGGACCTCTCCTCGCCCTCTTCCACGTGGGTTCAGCCCTCAAGACCTTTGTTGTCCTTGGCTTGGGTGTGGCCATGTTCTTCCCGGGAACCATTGGCGATTTCTGGTTGGTGAACCTGATATGGTTTGTGGTTAAGTGTCTGGTTTTGATGCTCATTTCCCTGACTGTCGTGAAATCGGCAACAGGGCGCTATCGTATTGACCAGGCCTTCCGCTTCTTCATCTTGGTGCCCACCATGCTGGCGCTTTGCAGCCTTTTGCTCGTCTGGCTGATCTAAGGAGGATTGCATGGCTCTTGACGATTTGCTCAAAAAAAATTCCGTGCGTTCGCCATGGCTGTTTCGCATCAATGCCGGATCCTGCAATGGCTGCGATGTGGAACTCGCGACAACGGCTTTGATTCCCCGCTACGACGTTGAACGTCTGGGATGCCGGTATTGCGGCAGCCCCCGGCACGCCGACATTGTCCTGATCACAGGCCCTTTGACCACCCGCATCCGCGACCAGGTGCTTCGCGTGTGGAATGAAATTCCCGAGCCCAAGGTCACGGTGGCTGTTGGTATTTGCCCCATCTCAGGGGGCGTCTTCCGCGAAGGCTATTCCATCGACGGCCCCCTCGACCGCTACATCCCGATCGATGTCAATGTTCCCGGCTGCCCACCAAGACCCCAGGCGATTTTGGAGGCTGTGGCGCTGGGATTAAAGATTTGGAAGAAAAAACTGGGTCTGGAGGGCTAATATGGCAGGCTTTCTCAAAGTCTTATTTCGCAATCTCCTGGAAGGCCCAAGCACCGATCCGTTCCCCCTTGTTCCTGAAACCTTCACACCAGACCGCTTGCGGGGTCGGGTCGTGGTCGATGCGGATCTGTGCATGGGATGCGGCATCTGCAAGTACGTGTGCGTGGCCGGAGCCATCAACATCACCAAGCGCGAAGACAGCCATACCATCACCATTTGGCACAATGCCTGCTGCCGCTGTGCGGCCTGCCGGCAGTACTGCCCGATGAAGGCCATCTCCCTTGTGCCAGATTGGCATTCCGCCCATCCTCAGGAAGAAAAGTACCATGTGCTGGAGCAGAAAACGATCCCCTACCAGCCGTGCGCTGTGTGCGGCAAGATGATGCGCACTGTTCCTTCCGCCACCCTTAAGAAACTCTACGTCAACAACCACGACGTGGATCTTGAGCATGTGCGTTCAATCTGCCCCTCGTGCCGCCAGCTCGAAGACGCCAGGCGTTCTGCTGGCCTTCCACCGGCCGCGCCAGAAGCGCCGGCTGTTGAGCAGTAGAGTATTCACCCTCTTCAGATAGAAGAAAGGATAGCATATGCAGGAAGTAATTAAGGGGCATCCGCAGCTTATCGATGCGTTGGCGCGGCTGTGCCCCAATGAAAACGCCATCAAACACACAGCAGACCACTACGGCAACGGCTATCATTGGTTTCGTCTTGCAACGCCCCACAACATCAAGGAAGCAGCGAAAACGCTCAAAGGCTTTCGTGCGCGTCTGGCCATGATCTCTGCCTATACCAACGAAGAAAGCGGCGATGGCACCAAGGAACTCTGCTACCACTTCGATGTCGACGGCACCATCTACAATCTGACAGTGGGTCAAAACCAAGAATGGCCTATTGTCCCCTCCATCACCCCGGAATTTGCCAATGCCGACTGGCATGAACGGGAGATGATGGAGCTCTACAGCATCAAGGTCACCGACCATCCCGATCCCAAACGCCTCTTTTTGGACGAAAAGCTCGATGCAGGCCTCCTTGCCACTGCTGTTCCTCTTTCGGTCATGATGAACGGAGCCAGCTCCAAGGATCTTTGGGAACGTATCCTCAGTGAAAAGGAGCAAAAGCAATGAGCATAAGCACCTATACAATGCCCTTAGGTCCTGTGCATGTCGCTCTTGAAGAACCCGTTTATTTCCATTTGACCGTGGAAGGCGAAGACATCAAGAACGTGGAGCTCACCTCAGGCCATGTGCATCGTGGCATGGAACGCATGGCCATGCAGCGCACCTTGGTCAAAAACGTGACCTTGACCGAGCGTGTGTGCTCGCTCTGCTCCAACAGCCACTCCTTCACCTACAGCATGGTTGTAGAAAACGCGCTGAACCTCGCCATCCCCGAGCGCGCCAAATACCTCCGGGTCATGGCTGAGGAAATCAAACGCGTTGCCTCCCATTTGTTCAATACAGCCATCCAGGCGCATATTGCGGGCTTCAAATCCCTCTTCATGCATGTGATGGAAGTGCGCGAAGTTGTGCAGGATATCAAGGAAACCGTCTACGGCAACCGCATGAATCTTGCCTCCAACTGCATCGGCGGTGTGAAATGCGATGTGACCAACGAGCTGCTCGATTATATTATGAAACAGCTCGAGGTGCTTGAGCCGCAAACCGACGAATTGTACGACATCTTCCAAACCAACCACATCATGCTCACCCGTACCAAGGGCTTAGGGCTCTTGCCCACCGAAGACGCCTTGGCACTAGGGGTAGTGGGTCCTGTGGCCAGAGGGTCTGGGATTGCGAGAGACGTGCGCCGCGACTCTCCCTATGCCGCCTATCCGGATCTGGAATTCGATGTCATCACAGAGCCGGGCTGCTGCGTCCATTCGAGAACCATGGTGCGCCTGCGCGAGATCAAAGAATCCATCAAACTCATCCGCCAGTGCTGCGACAAAATGCCGGAAGGACCTGTGTGCGTGCATATGGGCAAGATTCCGGTCAACGAAGCCTTTGCCCACTCAGAGGCACCTCGCGGTGAAGTGTCCTACTATATCCGCACCAACGGCACCGACATCCCCTCCCGCCTGAAATGGCGCGTTCCCTCCTACATGAACTGGAAGGCCTTGAGCGTCATGATGAAGGGAGCCCAGATCGCCGAAGTGGCTCTTGTTTTGAACAGTATCGATCCGTGTGTTTCGTGCACTGAACGCTAATTGTGTGCGAATAGAAAGAGTGTGACTTATGCATGAAGCAAGTTTGTGCCAAGGATTGCTGGATCTGGTTCTTGAGACCATCACCCAGCAGACGACCCCGGTCAAAAAGGTGACCGAAATTGTCTGCGAGCTTGGACCTTTTTCCTGCATCGAACCCACAACCCTTGCTTCATGCTTTGAACTCTTTGCAGAAAACACCCCCTGTGAAGGCGCGAAACTGACGCTGACGCGTTCGATCGTTACCTATACCTGCCAAGAGTGCGGCTATAGCGCTGATTTGCGGAAACGCCTCTTTCATTGCCCAAACTGTGGGAGTGACAACATCCATTTCAACGGCGGACACGGGCTTATGCTCAACGCCCTCCGCGTTGATACCGAGGAATAAAACATGCAAGAACACGTTCAGGTTGATTCCAGTAAATGCAAGGCCTGTCGTCGATGCGAATTTGCGTGCATAGCCTCCCATCATGGCCTGGACATAAAGACAGCCATGAAAATGAAGGACACGTATTCGCCGCGTTGCTGGGCGCACAAAGGCGATTCGTTCAAAACCTCCGTCCGTTGCCACGGCTGCAATCCCGCTCCCTGCTGCACCATCTGCCCAACCGGTGCCCTGGAGCAAAACGCCGACGGCTCCTTCAGCATGCATCCGGAGCTGTGTGCTGGATGTATGATGTGTGTGAGTGTCTGCCCCTACGGGGTGATCAGCGAAGAACACATCAAGAAAATTCCTGACACGCTCTCCCAAGACGATAAAACGGCCATTGCGGTGCGCTGTGATCTGTGCGCCGAGTGGCGGGCAGAAAAAGGCGTGGAATACACAGCCTGTATGGAAGCCTGCACCACCCGTGCTCTCGTCTTGGTCAAAAGCGACGGCACCATTGTTGAGGCTCCCAAGGTGGAGAAAAAGCCCAAGCCTGCGCCTGCGGTTGAAGCAAAACCCGAACCAGCGCCTGAAAAGGTCGTAGTTGAAGCCAAGGCAGCACCGAAGGCTGACGCCGAGGTGGTCGTTGAAGCAGCGCCTGCGCCGAAGGCTGAGGTCAAGCCAGAACCGAAGGCTGAAGCAGCGCCTGCACCTAAGCCTGAAGCCAAACCAGAACCAAAGGCTGAAGCCAAGGTTGTGGTTACAAAAAAGCCTGAAAAAGCCCAAGACAACGACGAGAAGAAAAAGAAGGGCAAGAAGAAAAAATAAGTTCTCACCTCGAAGAGACTTCTTCTTGCTCCACGCTTTCCATAAAGATGCCTTACATGCTAAGGCATCTTTTTTTTGGGAGCACGGGACTTCGCTTGCCATTTGTGGGCTTTGTGCGTACCTTGCAAAAAGACTCCTAGCATCGACAACCCCATCAAGGACAAAAAAGCATTTGGTGCACTCTTTTTTTCAAGAGAAAACTGCCACGACAAAGAGAAGACGATAGTATTGAGCCAAAAGAGCGTATGGTAGTGTCAACGGGAAAACCAGAAAAAGACAGAATATAAAAATAGATATCAATGAATAAAAGAATATTTTTTTAAGAGACGAGAATCCTATGCAAGAATTGCCGCTCGGAGTCCACAATTTTTCAATGGTGCGCAGGGACAACCTTCTGTATGTCGATAAGACGGCTCATCTTTGCGATCTTATTGCAAACGGACGGCGATATTTCTTAGCACGCCCCAGGCGTTTCGGAAAATCCATGACCCTCTCAACGCTTGAGGCGCTCTTTGCTGGCAAAGAAGCGTATTTTACAGGTCTTGCTGCCTTTGCAACGGCTCACCATATCGCAGCAACCCCCTATCCGGTTCTTCGCTTTGATATGTCGTCTTTGGGATGCGCATCTCGCCAAATTCTGACAGAATCCCTCAAGTCCATGCTCGTACGAAAAGCAAAAGCATGGGAAATACCACTTACGACATCGCTTCCCAATGAAATGCTCTGTGAGACAATTGAAGCGATCTATAAGAAATACGGAAGCATTGTTCTTCTCATTGATGAGTACGATAAGCCGATTTTAGATGCTATTCCAGATGAAGAAAAAGCTCTCTGCATGCGAAAAATCCTTCGCGATTTTTACACTACTATCAAGAGCTGTGATGAGTACTTCCGATTTATCTTTATCACCGGGATATCAAAATTCAGCAAGATTGGCTTATTTTCTGCCATGAACAATCTCCTCGATATCAGCCTGACTGAACAATACAGTGATATTGTGGGATATACACAAGAAGAGATTGAATCATATTTTGATGAAAGAATTCAATATATAGCAAGAAAAAAGAATATAAGCAAAGATACAATCATCGATACTTTGCGTACGTACTATGATGGATTTAGTTTCGATGGAAAGACGAAGCTCTATAATCCATTTTCTATTTTAAGCTATTTCACAACAGGAGAGCTCAAGAATTATTGGTATGAAAGCGCATCGCCTTCCTTTATCGTCCATTGGTTAGAAGCCCATGGCATCAACGAACCAGATGAATACAGGCACATACAAGTAGAGAGCAATTTTACCAGCTCTCAAGAAATAGAGCAGGACAATATCCCGTCATTTCTCTTTCAAAGCGGTTATTTAACAATTGAAAAAAAAGAGGATAATCTGCTTACGCTCGATTATCCAAACAGAGAGGTTCTTGACTCTATTTCGAGTCTCTACCTCAAACTCATCTACAAGATCGAACAATTTGCCAGTCTTGGTCATGCCCTGTGGAGAGCTGTAGACGATGCTGATTTTACAAAGATTGCTGAAATTTATAATAGTGCATTATGCAGTATCCCCTACGACGATTTCGCAAAAAATCGAAATGAATTCTGGTACAGATCCTTATTTATCATGCTTCTCAGAGGTGCAGGCATACTCACGTATAATGAACCCCATACATCACTAGGCAGAGCTGATGTCATCCTCGATGGAAAAAAGCACATACTTCTTCTGGAATTCAAATTCGCAAAGCACAGCGCAAATGTCTTGCAAAAAAAAGAAGAAGGTATCGCTCAGATCAAGGATCGCAAATACGTAACTGCCTATTCCACTGGAAAAAAGATTGTATCCCATGTTTTTGTAGCAGACGACGAAAAACGATTGCTCATCTCGTAACAGTCCCAACAACCCACAACGTGCGAGATCCCTATGCTCCGTAAGCCACGATTGTATCGCGGACGCCCTTGTCAGTCTCTGCCTGTCTACTCCGTAAGCCTTGGCTGTCCAAAAAACCGGGTTGATACGGAGCATTGCTTAGGCTCCCTTGGCGTACGCATTGTGCCCACGCAAAATCCCAGCCAAGCCAGGCTCATTCTGATCAACACCTGTGCCTTTATCGAAAGTGCCGTCAAGGAATCCCTGCAAACACTCTTTGCGGTGTGCACAGAGATACAGGATCAGCCCAGAAAGCCTCTTCTTGTCGTGTGTGGCTGTCTCCCTGGCCGGTACGGCAAACAAGCGCTTGAAAAGGATATCCCTGAGGTGGATCTTTGGCTTGAGCCCAAGGAGATCGAGCAGTGGCCCTTGTTGATTGCCAAGCATTTGCAGCTGCAAAAAAGCCCAAAACCTGGGCGTCTTCGCTCAACCGCGCCAAGCTATGCCTGGCTCAAGATTGCCGATGGCTGTCGGCACAAATGTTCCTTTTGCACAATACCAGCCATCAGGGGTTCCTATGTATCAAGTCCCTTGGACGCCATACTCCAAGAGGCAAAGGAACTTGTGGCAGATGGCGTTTTGGAACTCGACCTGGTTGCCCAAGATGTGACAGGGTGGGGGAAAGATTGCGGGAAAAGCCTTTTAGATCTTTTGCCAAAACTTGCGGAATTGCCCAACCTCTTGTGGCTCAGGCTCCTCTATTGCTATCCAACAGGGGTAAACGATGCGTTGCTTGCCCTCATCAAAAGCGTAGGACAGCCTCTTCTTCCCTATTTCGATATTCCCCTTCAGCACGCAGACCCAAATATTCTCGCCTCTATGGGGCGCCCTTTTGCGAAGGATCCCCGGATACTCATCAACCATATCCATGATAGGCTGCCAGAGGCAATTCTCAGGACAACCGTCATTGTGGGCTATCCGGGTGAAACCGACGAAGCCTTTGAAAAGCTCTATCGCTTTGTCGAAGAAGGGCACTTTTTGCACTTAGGGGTCTTTTGCTACGAGGCAGAGGAAGGAACCGTTGCAGCGACTCTCCCCAACCAAGTACCCAAGGAACAAGCAAGGCAGCGTCGTGAGGCGCTTATGAGCCTGCAGCAAGCAATTTCAAGGGAGTATTTGCAACGATTTTTGGGGGAAACACAGACGATCTTGGTCGATGCCGTGCATCCCGAATGGCCTGGTCTTTATACCGGGCGCTCCTGGTTTCAGGCACCAGAGGTTGATGGCGTGACCTATGTCAGTGGCAAGGCGAAGGTTGGGCAGGCATGCGTGGGAGAAATTGTCGATACGATGGACTACGATTTATCAGCGCTCGTTTGTGAGTAAGCCTCATTTCCGGCAATTATTTTCATTGAAACAGGAAAGAGCCCCCCCATTAAGGGGCTTTTTTTATTAAAACTTACAGAGCAGATGAAAGCATGGCAAGAAAGCGGTGATTATACAGCTGAAGAGCTTGAAAGCATTAAAAATTCGACAAACACCTGGGTTGAGAATTTTAGAGAGCAGTTAGAGAGCTATACATCGTTCTCGAATGCGGAAGATC
>JAFSVD010000063.1 GCA_017450275.1 Desulfovibrio sp.
CTGCAGGAACAGAAAAAGAATTATCAGGATCAACTCCGCAGTCGTAGGGCAAATGAGACGGCTCTCAAGGGTCTGCTAGAGGCCAACGGCAAGATGTACAATGAACTTGCTGAAAAATACAAGACACTGAAGAATGTTAGCGATAAGGTGATCCAGCAGCTGAAAAGCCTACTATGCGAGGTTTCTGACTATTTTTCAACATCTTCCTCGAATTCGAATCGGCCTCCTTCAAAAGACTCGCCTTTCGGGAAGAAGAACTTTGACAAGACACTGGAAAAACATGGCTTTGCTCTCAAGAAAGATGAAAATTCTGCGGACGGTACTAGGGTTGTATTGAAATTTCTCGATGATGAGGGCGACGGGAAAAAGGAAGAAGAGCAGAAGCCGACAAAAGAAGAATCTCATTCTACGGATTCTGACGACAAAAATGTCACCAAAGAAAAAAAGAGACGGAAAGCCCACCATCCCGGCGCATCGCAAAAGATGCTAAAGCCCAACAAGGTTGTTGACTGCAAACCAGAAGTTTGTCCAAACTGTGGTTCAAGCGATTTTGTCGATGTCGTAGAAGCGTATACAACACAATTTATTGAGCTGAAACAAGAGCTCCTTGAGGTTACTCACTTCCATGTCTACGTAGGGTACTGCGCTAAGTGCGGAAAAAAGGTGTACGGGGTTGTCCCCGAGAAATATAGACGAGCTTACGGGTCGCTCTTAACTGCCTTTATAGGATACATCGATTCGCAGACAGCGACAACCAGGCGACAAACACAGAAAATTATACAAGAGGTTTTTCACGGGGTTATAAGTCAAGGGGGAATTCAAAAGATCCTTGATCGTGTATCCGAAGCGTTAATTCCGTACTACGATGCTATTGCACGGAAGGTCAGAGGGAGTGAATATAACCATGTTGATGAGACAAGCAGTAGAATGTTTGGCTCAGAGGGAAAGCGCTTGCACTGGCTATGGGTACTTTGTAACGATCTTTTCGCCTTCTTCAGAATAGACGAACGCCGCACCAAAGAAGCATTTTATAAACTTATCGACGCCTGGCGCGGAATATTGATCTCAGATGACTTTGTAACATACATTAAATGGGAGTATGGGAGACAAACCTGCTTAGCACACCTTATCAGAGCTGCCAGAAAGCTCAAAGGAAGCCTTTGCGAAAGGATCGCAAAATGTGGGGAGTGGCTATTGCCAAAACTGCAGGCACTTTGCAAAATGAAGGGAAAACAGCATTCTGAGATAGAAATAGAAGTGATAAAACAAGAGATACGTGACCGCGCTGCTGAATTTAAAAATGCAGGTGGCGGGGCATCTACACTTGTGGCCAGAATATTGGATGAGCTGGATTCTATTACACTCTTTCTCCGCAACCCCAAGATTGATCCAACCAATAACCATGCCGAAAGAATGATACGTGCAGCTGTCTGCTATCGCAATGTAAGCTTCGGCGTGACTTCTGAAAAAGGGGAGCGTTGGCAAGAAAGAAGTTTATCCGTGCGCAAGACATGCGAATTAGCGCACATGTCCTATTATGATACCCTCAAAGAGGCAGTAGATGCGTATTTTGACGGAGAGAACCCGTCGGTGTATAAACTCAACAAGTACAAGTGGTACAGGAGCAATGGTTTTAGACTAAACGGCTATGTACAGTAGCCCAAGAAAGATACCATGGAATCACTGTGGTATCTTTTTTTTTGTCGAAAAAAAGGAAGAATGCAGAGCAACCACAGCCAACCAGGCTGTAATGGTGCGGTTTGGAGTCCGTGTTTAAAGGGCATATTTTCCAGCTTATAACGTATTACAGAGGGATCTCTGGAGAAAAGCAGTACATCTACTTCAGATCGGATCTCAGTCTAAGAGCAAGAAAGAGAGAGTCAGAAGGGAGTCAGAAGTTCACTCTAAGGTGAAATGGAGTGTATTCCAGAGAAGTTGTAAAGTCAATTTTTTAAAGAAAATTGGTTGGGTCAGCAACCTCCCCCCCCACCCCCCTGTGAGCGGTTACGCTCGTACGAGATCGTTCTCGTATCAATCCAAAAGCGGGAAAAGCTTTGTTGTCATGGTTGGCGATCGCACTCCCTTATCAGCAAAAGATATGCCAGTTGAAGCAAAGAAAGAGGGTGGATTGCGGAGCCAAGACGTCGTTGAATGCCGCCAAAAATACAGCCCATGGGATGCCAGCGAGAGAGAAAAATGCTTGTGATATCGGTAAAAGTGACGATACACGCTTTGCATATCATCACTTTTGACGCATTCGATCATCATTGGCCGCTGCTTAGTGATTCACAACAGCATGGTTCACCGGGAAGGTGAAATAGGTATCGGGGTAGGGTTCGTTGGCAAGGGTAAAATGCCACCATTCTTCAGCAAGGGGTTTAAACCCGCGGGCGATCATGGCGTTGCGAAGAAGCATACGGGCAGCGTACTGTTTTTTGGTGATGCCTGTAAAGTCGGGATGGCTTTGTTTGCCAAAGAAATCAAAGGTTCCCCCCATATCGACTTCTTTTTCTGTCTTCATGTCAAAGAGGGTGAGATCAACGGTGCTGCCGCGGCTGTGTCCGGATTTGGCAGCGATATAGCCCAAGGCAAAGAGTTGCGATTTGTTGACGTTTGGGTAGAAATAGGGCTTCATACGCGTGTCCGCGATATCCTTGGCCCACCGACTGAAATGCTCCACCGCTTTTTGCGGACGATACGCATCGAAGATTTTCAAGCGATAGCCTTTGGCCTTGACATCGTCACTCACCTGTTTCAATGCCTGGGCGGCTTCCTTGGTCAAAAGCGCTATGGGTTCCTCATAGCCGTCAATGCGGTCGCCAACAAAGTTGTAGGTGGAATAATACCGGATTTCCAGAATGGCGTCTGGAACAGCCTCTGACAAAAGGACAAAGCCCGAAGCGTCTTCTTCCAGGGTTTTGGTGTGGTTTTGGACAGACTCCGTATCCTTGGCCATGCTGCAGCCAACGCTGAGCAGAAGAAGAAGGCTTTGAAGGCAAATGAGCACAATTCGTTGCATAGATTATCCTCAGGTGAGGGGTTGAGGTACAGGTTCTCTGTATTTGAGAGGGCAGCTATACGTGCTTTTCCTGTCTATAATGACGATCGACCGCAATGTTTGACTGGAAGTCGAATGAATCCCATGGGTAGATACGATGAAAAACAGGATCGTTGAAATCTGTTTTTTTCTGGGAATAGTATTTTTTCTGTCTATTTTTTTGGAAAAAGAAGAAATACTTGAGTTTGAGAGCTTCAATCAATCAGCAGCAGTTGACAGTGAATCTTTGGTTGAGAAAGAAAAAAAGATTGAAGAAAAGCTGAATAAGAACAGCGAAGTTATAGCGCCTTATACAAAAAGACTCGATGAGCAGGTAGCGAAAATGTATAGGAAAGTCATAGAATTACGAAAACGACGGGACGAGTTGTTGATACAATACAATGAAAGAAAGCGAAAGGCTATGGAAAGGGCGCGGCGGTAATCGGGTTTGTAGGTGTGTCTGTTTGTGTGATTGTTAGCCAGTGAGTTCAGCAATGGCATTTTCGTTTGATCCTGTATGGTATCGTGATCGTTTTGCCCTTCATGATTTTTCTGACTCCATGCTTGCCCAATTCTATGAAACAGAGGGCAAAGCGCAGCATCATCCGTCGTGCTATGAGGAAGAGTCTGCCTTGTACGCGAGTCTGACCCTGCAAAAGGGCATTGAGGATCTTTGGCATCTGGACAGGGTCAGGGAGCGGATACGAGTCTATCAGGAAGAGCATGCCCGTTTTTTGGAGCAGGCCATGCCGGATACGGTCATTTTTTCCGCTGTCACCAAGAGCTACGATTCGCTCAAAATCCCCCACGTTTTGGATCCTTCCTGCGAGTATGTGGTGTTCACGGATGAGCCAATAGCAGAGACAGGGGTGTGGAAGATCCAACCTATCCCCTATTGGAACCGCGATCCAACCAGGGAGACCCGGTATGTCAAGCTCCACCCGCACTGGCTTTTTCCGTGGGCTCGTCTTGCCATATGGATAGATCAAAATGTCATACTTTTTGATGGGCTGCAAGAAGAGCGTGCCGCTTTTTTGGCCTCTCAGTGCCCGATTGCCACCTTCTATCATCCAACCCGCAAGGAGGTAGCCGAAGAAGTGGCTGCCTGCATGCATCTGCACAAGGAAAAAAAAGAGGTTTTGCTCGACCAGCTCGTTCGGTATCAGAACAAAGGCAGTGGCAGCCAAGGTATTGCCAATACGAATGTGATGTTTTTTAACCTCACCCATCCCCAATTGCCAGCCATTCTTGGCCGTTGGTGGGCAGAGCTTGATCGCTATTCCAAACGCGACCAGGTCTCTTTTTCCTATTGCGTGGAGCAGGAACATGCCTCTTGGTTTCCTCTGGCTGGGCGCGGCATCTGCGCGACCAACCACCCCAAATTCGGGATGGTACACCACGACAAAAACCATGGACTGTATGCGGATATGCTTGCCTGTTTGCGAACCCAACTCACCGATCCCTTGACACACCCCTCTGCCTTGCCAGAGAGGGGGGCAATGGAGGAGTGTTTGGCTTCGTGCCTGGTGATAGTGTATCTGCCAAAGCGCGAGGAAGCCTATCCATTGGATACAGAGGCGTTTTTGGGCTTACGGCGGCTTTGTTGCATCAACGGCGGCGGAGCGGCGGAAGCAGCAACAGCAAAACTCAAAGCCTTGCATCCGGACTGTTTTGTTGTGGAGCAAAAGGAAGATCTGGGCTTTGCGGCATCCCTCAACAGCGTGATTGCACGCTGTGATGCGTCTCTGTATGTGTGCATCCACGGCGGATGCTGTGTGGATGCGCATTGGATGGAGTGTCTTGCGACGGCCTTGCTCGCAACACCTGGGGCAGGCCTTGTGGTTCCCCTGGGCAATACGCTTCTTGGTCTTCGCGATCAAACAGCGAGCCAGGATTTTGTGCACAGTATCAATGAGGCGCTTGGCGCGTGGGTTCCTTCGGGTATGTATCCCAGAGTGCCCTTGGCGCAGGGGCAGGTCTTTGGGATCAGCCGCAAGGCTGTGCGTGCTCTCCAGGCTTTTTCTGAAGCCTTCAGTACGCAGGACGACGTCTTAGCTGACGCTTGCCTTCGGGCAAGCGTGTGTGGCTTTGATACGGTGCTTGCCACAAACGTCTATGTTGGGGATCCCAAGGACACAGAGCCTTCAAAGCATACCAGTCTGCACGCAGTCCACGGGGCAGAGCGGGTTGTGCGGGGAGAAAAAACCCTGCTCTATCACCCTTTGCTTCTCTCCTTGCGCAAAAAGCTCCTCATTCTGCACAATGCCTGCTGTGCGTAGCGCAGAACACGAGCCTTGTGGGCATGGAGGATCGGAGGAATAGATTGACATGCTATCTTTTGAATGATATCTTATCGAAAATAATAGGTGTTTTCATTATTTTTTCTAAAAAAATTGTGATTGACTTCTAGACATATCACAGGAACGCGCTGTTGGGTAGGATATGGATGAGGATATTTTTTCGCATAAAACGATGACACACGAGGACAGCAAACGCTTTTTGCTTGCCGATGCCTTATGCCCGTATTTGAACAATGCCCAAGTTGCCAAGGTTCTGAACACTATACAGGGATGGGGAACAACATGGAGTGCCTATGCGGTCGAAACAGCACGCCAGGGCTTCACGAAGCAGGAACTCTATACCTCTGATGACCTGCTTTCCCCCCAGTACCGCCACACCCTGTGCTGTTGTGCAGAACAGCATCCTGCTGTTGTAAAAGCGCTTTGCACGACCTTGGGCGTCGAAGAAAAGACGTCGAAAACTCCTCTGTCGTGGGCTTTTTTGCAACTCTATGTACGCCCGGATTCTCCCATAAAGGCCTTCACGAGTGACCAAGTCCCCCCCTTGTCGCAAAGCGTATACAACAATCTGCTTTCCACCTATTTGCCCAGTCTGTCCTTTGACTGGGCGTGGTTTCAAATGCTTCCCGCCCCCTACAAGGCATGCGCAGCCAGGCTTTGTCTCGATGCGTTTATGTACGATACACAGCTTTGGACATCCACGGACGTGATCCTGCGGTTTTGCGAGACCGCGGATTCCTTGGAGAAGCACACAGCGCAGCTCTATGCCGTAACCAGGATGTTTCAGGGAAAGCCATGGCTCTGCGCATCGACGAAATCGCTGTCCACCATGCAGGAGTCTTTGGACGGATGCCAATGCTTTATCAACGGGGATTTTGAAGGTGGCTATGAGCGCCTGACTGCCGTTGCCCAAAAATGGAGCAAGGCAAAGGGTTTCAAAAATTTTGTCTACTACCCAGGTTTTCTTGGTTTGGTGCTATTTTTATGCCGTTTTCGAGCCAAAATCAATAACTCTACCCTCGATTCGGATTGCGATACGCTCTTGGCGTCTGTGAAGGGGATGGAGGAGGAAACGGGGTATCTGTTTCTCAAACAGCTCATCGCGTGTAAATACCAATCGTCTCTTTTCCATAACACCAATGCACCGTATTATCCTGAGGTGTGGAATTCCCTTTTTACACGCATCATCCATTTCCTGGCGTGTTTAGGGCAAAAAATGAGCAAGACCACCTGGGTTGAGTGCTGCACTGCCTATCGGGATCAATTTCGGCCATTTTTTCCCATGCTCTACAATATTCTCAACGATATCCTCCGGGAAGAGGGGTCTTCAAAAGAGGAAAATATTGCGGGGATACCGTATACGTCGTGGGTGGATATGGCAAAGCCCCTTGCGCGATGGGAAAAGCAGTTTGAGTCGCTGCAGGAGCTTTTTGGGAAAGAGACTCACCCCAAAACTGAGGACAAGCAGCGCAGGCTTGCGTGGTTCATTGATTTCTCCTCGAAAAGTGTCGCGCCCTATATCCAGGTCATGTTGCAAGGTGGACGATGGTCGAGCGGAAAGCGTGTCACGATCAGGCACCTTATGGAAGAACATGAATCCTGGATCACCCCGCAGGATTTCGATGTGATCAGGTGCTACAGGCAGGAAGTTCGTAGCTTTGGTCGCGTTGAGAACATCTTTGATCGTGAGAACGCCTTCTTGGCGCTTGTGGATCATCCCTATTTATTCTCTTTTGAACGAGAGCCGATCAAGCTTGTCAAAGGGGATATGGAACTCAACGTTCGGGAGGAAAACGAGCAATGCCGCATCACGCTTTCCGCCGCAACAGACAATGAAGACGATACCATCGCGTTCAAAGAGATTGAAAAAGGGGTTTGGGCTGTCTATGTGTTGGACGCGATAACGCTACGGCTGACGAGCATTCTGGGGAACGAGGGCATGGATTTGCCCGTTGCTGAGCTGCCCACCTTTTTGAACATGGTTCAGCAGGTGAAGTCGCTCAAACTCAATGTCCAGGCCAAGGTGCCGCACAAGCCCGGGGATCCGATTCCTGTGGTGCAGCTGTGGCAACAGGGTATGCAGTATTTTGCCTCGCTTCGTGTTCGTCCTTCCGGAGGCAAGGAGGGCACAACCTATCTGCCCGGTGGCGGAAAACAAGAAGTGATCCAGGTTAGCGAAGGACAAACGGCTATTTTTGACCGGAATTTTTCCAAGGAGATGGAACATCTCCAGCATCTTTTGGCATTGTGCCCCAGTTTGACCAATATCGACGACAATTGGGATTGGGGATCCGATGAGCTAGATGACTTCTTTTATCTGATCACGGAGTTGCAAGACGCCAACAACGAAAGCGAAGTGTGCCATGTGGAATGGCCTAAGGGCGAACGCTTCAAGCTTGCCGGCAAGATCACAAAGACGCAGATTGCCATCCATACCCGTCAGTCAGGCGAATGGTTTGCCCTGTCTGGTGAAGCCAAGATCAATGAATTGAAAGTAATGGAATTGACGGAGCTTTTGGAGCGCTCCAACGGCAAGAGTCCTTTTGTCCAGCTGAAAAACGGTGAGTTTCTGACACTGTCGGATGATGTCAGGCGAAGCCTTGAGCGTTTGCGTCTTTTGACCGCCAGACGCAATGCCAAAGAGCGGATGGTGCATCCTTTGGCAGGCTCTCTGGTCGAGGAAATCGTCGCGGATATGCCCCACGACAGCGACATCAAGTGGGATGCCATGATCAAGCGCATGAAGAGCGCCTTTTCCTTGAAACCCGATGTGCCCACAAGCTTGCGAGCGGATCTTCGACCCTATCAGATGACGGGTTTTGTCTGGCTTGCACGGCTTGCGGAGTGGGGGGTTGGTGCCTGTCTCGCCGACGACATGGGGCTTGGCAAAACCGTGCAGGCCATTGCGGTGATGCTCAGGGAAGTCCAGAAAGGCCCCTGCCTTATTATTGCGCCAACGTCGGTGTGTCCCAACTGGATCGATGAGCTGCATCGTTTTGCACCGACACTCCAGGTGGTGCGTTTAAAAGATGCCATCGACAGAAAGGCCATGGTGGACGAAATGCAGGCAGGCATGGTTATGGTGACCGGCTATGGGCTTTTGCCCAGGGAGAACGAACTCCTTGCGACCAAAGAATGGCAGATGGTGGTCTTTGACGAAGCCCAGGCTCTCAAGAACAGCCACACCCAGCGTTCACGGGCTGCTCACCAGCTCAACGCGCATTTTCCCGTGGCTTTGACAGGAACGCCCATCGAAAACCATCTTGAGGATCTGTGGAGCGTCTTCAACATCATTAATCCCGGCCTTTTGGGCAATCTCAACGATTTCCACCGGCGTTTTGGGGATGCTTCCGAGGGAGGACCTTCGGCAGCGGCCTTGAAGATGCTCATTCGTCCTTTTATCCTTCGACGCCTCAAGAGTCAGGTTCTGGACGATCTTCCGGAACTCACTGAACAGACCATCATCATTGAACCCACGGAAAAAGAAGCAGCCTTCTATGAATCGCTGCGCAGAATGGCTGTTGAACGCGTGAGCGAAGGTCCAACGGCAAAGGGTCAGCGTCGTTTTTGTATTTTGACGGAATTGATGCGATTGCGCAGAGCCTGTTGCCACGCAAGCCTGGCTGATCCGGCGGTGGCAGCAGAAGCTGTGGAACCCATTTCTTCGAAACTCACCCGCTTTTTGGAACTCTTGGATGAGGCACGATCGGGTGGCCATAAGCTCCTGGTCTTTAGCCAATTTACCGGGCATCTGGCACTTGTCCGTGCAGAGCTCGACAAACGGAAGATTCGCTATCAGTATTTAGACGGTTCCACCCCGGAAGAGCAGCGCAGACAGAGCGTGGCTGCTTTCCAGCGCGGGGAGGGCGATTGTTTTCTGATCAGCCTCAAGGCTGGCGGACAGGGCTTGAACTTGACGGCAGCCGATATTGTGGTGCATTTGGATCCATGGTGGAACCCGGCTGTGGAAGATCAAGCGACAGACCGTGCGCACAGAATTGGTCAAAAAAATACGGTAACTGTCTATCGTTTGGTCATGGCGCACAGCGTCGAAGAGAAGATTTTGCAACTGCACGCACGCAAGCGCGATCTTGCGGCGGACTTTTTGGAGGGGAGCGAAGAAGCTGTTACAGCGGCAACGCTTTCTGAGGAAGATTTGCTCAAATTGCTTGAATAGGCAGTGTTTGCCCATCCCGTTGTACGGAGATTGCGCCATTTTTTGAGCAACTTTGGCCTGACTTTTGCAAAGAATACGAGTGGAACAGAGCAGTGGTTATCACACCCTTGCTTTGAAAACCGTTCACATGGTCGGCACGAGCTGGCTCACCGCTGTCTTTCCAATGAGAGGGTGTTCGATCATGTGACATAGGGAGCTTTGTTAAGGCGTTGCATTGCGTTCAGTCGGTACCACCCGTGCAAACGGGGACTGGAAGCGATACACCGGGAGCTGGGCTCCCGGTGCGTATGACAAAGCATGGACGTATATACCTGGGGGTACGTGTTCGCAGCAATGGCATGTACTCCCTTTTTTTGTCCACAGAGGGCAAGGCTGTTTGTGTGAGAAAGACCATGTTTGGCATATATTGTGCATAAAAAAAGGTGGGAGCAGAGCAAAGTCTGACACAGCTTTTCTCTGTCAACTCTGCCTCAGCATACCTGCCGAACTGTTCGAGCCTGGATGCTGTGGCAAGACAGCGTTGTTTTTGCTTTGTGTTGAAAACGTTGGTACCACCCGTGCACGCGGGAACGTTTTGCAATACCGTAAGGAGCTGGGCTTCTTCCGTGCAAAAACACCGCATTTGTGGAAAGAGAAAAAAAAAGAATACTTGTTTGCCAGCGTGGAAACAAGTATTCTTTTTTTTATACCAAGTCATTTTCTCAGGGGACACAGCAGACAATGGTTGCTGCTGACTCCTTTCAAGAGAAATCCACACTGGTCTGGTTTTCGACTTTTTTGACGGTATTATGCTCCCCCCAGATTATACTCCTTGGCGTCGAATGTCTGGGCGAGTTTTACGTCGGTGATGACGGGCTTGTCGCCGTTGAGGTCGATCTGAAAAACACATTGGTAAGAAACACTGCCGTAGCTTGAAATCATATCTCTGCCCGCACCCATCATAAGAGCGTGCTTCGCTGAGATGGTGTATGTGGCTGTGCCGTTTTCCCCTAGGGTAAAATTGTGGAAAAATTCTTTGGAATTACGGATGGTCGGCGCCAGGTATTGCTGGTCATTGCCACGCGAGACGATCTTCTCAATGCCTACGAATGTGGCGCTGTTGAGTTGGGGGTGAGCCTGCGTCGCGGCCATGGGACCACGCATTGAGAGTGATGAGAAGGTCATAATGGATACTTGGTTGAGGATGGTAGAAAGTCCTTGGCGCAGAGCAGGATTTGTGATGGTTTTCTTGAAAGTCGAAATGACCTCATCTTTCGATCCTTTCAGCGTCTTCCCGTTAAAAATATAGATGCCACGGTTGGCGTCGGTGAGCATGATGCTCGAGATATCGGAATCTTCCTTGAAATGCTTCGACTGCGCTCCCTTGGCGGCATCGGCCATTGCGTCCTCGATGAGTTCGTTGAAGAGGTTCTTGATCTTGGTCTCAACCTGGCCAACTCCGGCCTCCTCGCCTTTACCGACCTCGAACTCAGTCCAATTCGAGATGGTCTTGGCCATGTCAGAGGCGTATTGGGCATCGCTTTTGCTTTCCTGCGCCGTGAGATTGAGGCGCACGACAAAGTTGGCAAAAAGATCGAGCTTTTTGCCTTCGAGTTGATATTCCTGCCCAAGTTCGCTGAGGAACTGTGCGGCTTTGGCCTTCTGTGTTTCGGTGAGGTTGACCTTCATGCGTGCTGTCGCCTTATCAAGAGCCGCGGCAACGACGTTCTGATCAAGCGTTTTTTTCTCAACCGTCATGGGCGTTGACGTAACATGCCCATTCACATCAATGGTCGAGGACCACTCGAACCTGAAGGGCAGATCTTCGGGGCTTGAATACGTGATCGTAACATCCCCCGTCTCATTGTTCTTTGAGATCGTGTAATCGACCGGAGCGTGTTCGTTACTCGTGCAATTAACCATACCGAGGCCACCACAAAGATTGGAGAGCCCCGCCTGTGAAAGCATCATCATCACGCTATTTGCCTGATTGACGTGTACCGATCCGCACATTGCAATGACCTTGTCGCCGACACGTTGTATATTTTCACGCCCCTCTTTCAAGCCGTTTGTGTAGAATTTGTCTTCGCCAGGGAAGGTAAAACCAAAGCCACCTTTCTTAGCATCAAGGAGCGGTTTGTTCACATTATTTGTGAAGCGGTAGCAGAAATCAGGACGATAGAGGTCGTTTTCAATGCGTTTGCGCCCGCCTTCCGTTGTTCCGTCGAAGTCTTGCAAGTCCATCGAGCCGGTATTGAGATAGTTCGGCGTGGGCTGAGGAGAACCATCGCGCACAATCTGGACGGTCTCCTCAAAGGGCAAGCCGGTCTTTTCCATCGCAAGGAGGACGCGTGACGAGACATCCGTGTATTTTCCCCCCTCATGCACCCCAAGAGACAACTGACGCGAAATATCCTTGAAGTAGTTATGGATTGTTTTGTAGTTGTAGTCGCCTTTGTCGGGTATTTCGGAGAAAAATGCCTTGATGATATTCTCGGCTGTCATCTTGCCTGCCTTGAACATGGCCTCGGCTCTGTCGAAGTTCTTGAGCAGACGAGCAATGACTATCGGCGAATCATTCGGAGCGATTTTTGTCATTGAACCCAATCCCATGTTCTTTTCCCTGGCCTGGTTGGCATTGTTCGCGGGCTCAACAAAGGCATTGAGAGCGGCGTAGATCACAGCACGCTTTTCCTTGGGGATGTTGGCGATTGTCGAAGAATAAGAGAAGCCATAGCCTTGCCCGAAAAACGCCATCGCACGGTTGTTCTTGAAACCAAAGACTTTCTCCATATCTGTCTCGGCCAAATTCGCCTTGGGATTGACCGAGAGTTCCTCAAAGACAAACTTCTCGAGTCCCTTCTCATACTTCGGATCCAGATATTGGGTATGGAAATTGAGCTTGGTGAAGGTATTGGCTGGGGTGAAATCTCGTTCTGCGGCATCCATGTCGTAGACGGGCTTCATTGAGTCGCAAATACCCTTAAACCAATCGGCGAAGGAGTCCATGAGGCGGAGACCGTTAGCGAAGTTGCTCGCTGAATCCATAAAGCGTCCGCCATAGTTCATGAGGCGATTCGCCTTTGAGCCAGGGGTTGAAAGCTGTTCGATGGCCGTAAACTCGTCCACGCCGGTTGCGGCGGAGAGGAAATGCGCCGCACGGGCGATCTTGGGCAATTCCGCCTTCGTCCACCCCATTTGGAGCGCAACCGTGGGGGCGTCGGCGCTCTTGAAGGTGTTGAGTTTCGCCGTTCCCTCCGAGTCGATCGCTGTCTTGACCGCCAGAATACGCCTGGCAGTTAGGGGTCTCCCTTTGTCAAAGTCACTGAGCTTCATCGCATCGAGCACGCTTTTCGGGATATTCTTCTCGCCTCCGTACATGTCGGCAATAGCCTTTTTAAAAAGGTTGCGCGCCACATTGTTTGCGTCTTTGATATCCTGTGTACGCGCTCCCAGTTTGCCAACAGTATCATTGGTATTGACCTTGATGGTGCTGTCGCCGAGCGTTGTTGTGCCATCCAGTTGCGCAATGGATGTTTGACCCTTTTTGCCATTGGTCTGAATTTCGTTGTTCGCGAAGTCCACGAATTGTTTGAACTGCGAGGTGTAGCCGTTTACGTCTAACTTCCCATGTGACACGCGACGCTTGTCACGCCCCGGATCATGAAAGTATAATCTCCTGAACCGACCATAAGGGCGCTCTAACTTTTGGTAGGTCTCTGACCTCCGATATCTAACTTGCTCTACAACGATTCCGTTC
>JAFSVD010000064.1 GCA_017450275.1 Desulfovibrio sp.
ATCTGCCGGTCTTTGCACGTATCATTCGTTCCTTTCCCCGTGACACAAGCTCGTTTGAGGGATGAGGCAAAGTAAAAGACAAAGATCAACATTCATGGCATGCCTGCACGCGATCGCGATATTTCACTTGAAGGAGTCAGACTGCTTGATGGTAATGATTCAAAATGACACAAAAGTGGTATAGAGGATGTTTTAGAAAGGGGGAAGACCGCTCCGCCCCGACGTGGATGGATATACCTCTGGAGTAGTAATACATCATTCTAACACTGTTCATTTTTTTTCACTTTTTAAATTATCGTATAAATATCCATAACCATCGTTTTTAGCAAGTAAACGACAGTATTTCCAGGAAATGCCTCCTATTTTTCCATTGGCGGTTTTGAGATCAAAAGAAGCGCTTTGTCGGACAAGAACACGATCGATATAGTCACCTTGTTTTTTCCCTTTTGGTACCTGTGCAAATGCAAAGCCGTGCACTCTTTTTTGTCCTCGTGGGTAACTATGGCTATCAACTCGTGTTCTTTGATGCGATCCACGTCCACAGCATTGGATACGTCAAACAGGCTTATTTATACCGCTGACGTTGGACAGACTGCATCAAACCAATGCTCTTTTGGAATGTGCAGGAATACTATTCAGATCAGGTTGAGGGTGGGGAGGATATCACCAAGTCGGTCGAGGGCTCCCAGAAAATCCTTTTCAGAGGCTTTTCTGGGACCGACCTTGTTGGATATACTTCGAATTTGAAGACAGCGAACCCCGAAACGCAAACAGCCAAGCGCGACCGCAAAGCCTTCCATATTTTCAACGGTTGCGTGGTAGCGTTCGCGCAGCTCCATCGTTCGTTCAAACGAGGCACTCACACCAGCAACGGTGATGCCCAGGCAGGATTGGATGTCTTTGGGATCCTTGGTGAGAAGCGTTATGTCGTCTAAGGGGATGCGGTTGGCGATGGTGCCCTTGGGGGAATCCTTCCACTGCGGCCAGGTAAAGGCCTCGGCCACAACCGTATGCCCATCGTTTAAGCCGTATTCGGGATAGAGTTCTTCTGTGACGTTCCAAAGCGAACAAAGGGGCGCTTTCGTCAAATCGTAGGAGCCGGCAAGGCCGCATAAAAGGACGGTATCAAGAGCAATGCCGCGGCTTTGAAGCTCTCCAAGGCTTGCGCCAAGAGCGATACCTGCATTCACAGGTCCTACCCCACAGAGGGTGGTATAGACGGGCTGTATGGCGAGATGATTTGAGAGGAGCGCACACGGCCGAGCCACCTCCTTGGGGAGGTGTGATCGCATATCTTTGGGAAAAAGAGCTGCCAGCTCTTCTTCTGTTGGGGCGAGAATAAGAAGTCCCATAGATATCCTCTTGTGTCGATACGCTGTCTTGCTTGTACAGCAAAAGGCACGGTTACAGCGCTTTTTCGCCAGTATGCAGGCAGACAATGCCCCCGGTCAATTTCTGGTACGTGGTGTTCACAAAGTGGGCTGCCAGAAGTTCTTCCTCCAAGGCCTTGGCATTGGGGAAGGCCAAGATGGTCTCAGCAAGGTAGGTGTAGGCGCTGGGATCTTTTGAGATCACGCGGCCTATGATCGGCAGAATGTGGACGAGGTAGCCGTTATAGAGCCCGCCAAAAATGCGTTCTTTGCCCGAGCCGAATTCCAGAATGCAGAGTCTGCCACCGGGTTTTAAAATCCGAAGGATTTCTTGGTAGCAGCGTTCTCGTGGACGAACGTTGCGAATCCCAAAGGCGATGGTCACACTGTCAGCGCAATTGTCCTTGAGGGGAATGCGTTTGGCGTCAGAGGCTATCGGATAAATACCTGGCAGATTTTTGCATTTTTCTTTGCCAATGACGAGCATGGCAGGGCAAAAATCGAGCGCTGGGATAAGAGTCTTTGGATAGAGGGTGTGGATGGTTTTGGCAACATCGAGAGTTCCGGCACACAGATCGACGACGAGACCGGGTTTCACCGATTTCGCCAAGGCCTTGCGCCAAAGAATGTCAATGCCAAGGCTGAGCCCGTGGTTCAACAAATCGTAGAAGCGGGCGATGTTGCCAAACATCGAGGCAACCTTGGTATCGTGGCTCAGTGATGACACGGTGTATCCTTGTTTTCCTGGCATGCTTGCATGCAAGTGTAGACGACCCGAAAGACCGAAGGAAAGACTTCGGCGAAGTTCAACGGGGTTACCGTCCGCGTTTCGATAAATTTCGCGGTCAGTTCCTTGGCAACCATGAGAGCCTCTTTCTGGTCTTTATCCATATGAACTCCATGACAGGGCGAACAGAAAAAAACCCGTCCTCGGGGAATGGTCTCGACCCACCATGGGCAGACACGTGGACGGGAGAAAGAACGGAAGGGTACCCCCGCCCTTTTTGGATGATGGCTAATAGACAGCTTCCAAGAGTTGCCGAAGCTCTTCGCGCAGAATTCTCGCTGTTGCTCCCGCTGCCGCCTTATCGATGCGGGCATTGAAGGTGGGCTCAAGGGCATCGATCCGTTTCTCCAACGAATCCACCCGCGCTTCTTCGATGCTGCGCTCCCGCTTCACCGAGTCCATAACCGCATCCAAGGCCTCGCGCTGTTTTGTTCCCTCGCTCTCCATCATGCTCTGGATGCGTCCTTCAACCTTCTGCAGATCAGAAGCCATGGTGTCGAGCTTGTCCGCAACGCCCTTGGTCGCATCGACAACAGGAAGCAGGCGCTGATTGAGCTCTTCTTCGCTCACGCCCTGATTGAGTTCCCCGAGCTTTTGATCCACTTTCGCGAGCAATTCGCTGTGATCCTGGGTCTCGAGCTCCTTGTGCAATGCTTCGATGCGGCTCGCGAGATCGGTATTGGCGGCAAAGACCGTGGCAAAGCGTTCGGCGAGTTTTTCCTCATCGACCAAGGGCAAATCGTCGATTTTCGCCTGCAAGGCTTTTTCCACATCCTCCACAGAGGGATTGCGTTCCGCCAATTCCTGGATTTTTTCGTTTAAGGCCGTAAAGAGCGTGACAAAATCCGCCTGCGATTGTTCGGTGGCGTTTAAAATGGGGGTGATGCGATCTTCGAGTTCTTCCCTGGTCAGCAATTTGTCGGCAAAGTGCTCGATGGCGTTGGTGCTGGCAAGGTGGGCAACGCTTTCCTGCAAGGGGCGCAGGCGTTCCTCGAGTTCTTCCTTGAGCTCTTCCCTGGTTTTTGCCGCAAGCGCCTTGACGTGGTCGGAAAGCGCTTGGAGCTCAGGCTGGGTATCCTTGTTCGCCAAGGTGTCGATGCGCGCAGCCAGATCCGCCAGATCCGCCTGATTGGCCTCGGTTGTGGCTAAGAGTTTCGCCATGCGGTCTTCGAGATCCTCCCTGGTGATGGGGCTGATTGCGGCCAAATGTTCGGCTATGTGCTCGTTGGCATCGGCGAATTTTGTGCTGATAAATTCTTCGATATGCTTCTGCAATGCCTCAGACGGAAGCTGTTGGTTGCGCTGGGCAATATTGGTTGCGAGGGTATCGAGAGCCGATTGGATGGGCGAGAGCCTGGTTTCGATATCCGCTTCGGTCTGCGCCTGGATTTTGTCGAGTTTTTCTTCAAAGACCGGCTTGATCACATCGCTCAGTTGCGCCAAAAGCACTCCCTGAAGGGATTCTTGTAAAGCCTCAAGATCGATATCCGAACTGGGTGCCGCATGGATGGATTCAGTGAGAGCCGCAACCGCATCCTGGATGGGGGCAAGGCGGCCTTCGAGCTCTTGTCTGAGATCGTTGGCAAGGGATGTCAATTTGGGATCGAGGACAGTGTCGAGATTGAGCTCTTGGGACTGGATTTGCGCAGGCAAGGCGTCCATGCGCAAAACCACATCAGCGATAGAGCGCTCTGTTGCCTGCACAATTTCCGCCAGACGCGCTTCCAGCTCTTCGGTTGTGATGCCACTTGGCGTATCCGCGGCCTGAAGCAGGCTCTGCACATTGTCGTTCAAGGGCGCCAGTTTCTCGTCAATGGCTTGGTTGGTGGCTTCCTGGACACTGGCCAATTTCTCGGCAAGAAGATCCGCAAACTGGGACGGATCCTGGGTATTCGCTGCCGCACCCTGCTGCATCTGCTCGTTGATGGCATCGATGCGGCCTGCCAGATCGGTTTGTGTGGCCTCGGTTGCCGCCAAGATGGGCGCTAAGCGCTCTTCCAAATCCTGGGTTGTCAGGAGATTCAGCTGCGCGAGTTTTTCATCGAGCATGCTGGTCAGCTGCTCTTCAAGGGAGGTGAGCAGGGCGTGTTTCAAGGCATCGAGCGCCGGAGCCGACTCCTGGCTTGCGAGCGATTGCATCTGCTCGTTGATGGCATCGATGCGGCCTGCCAGATCGGTTTGCGTGGCCTCGGTTGCCGCCAAGATGGCTGCCAGACGCTCTTCCAGGGCATCCTTGGTGATGGCTGTGGGAAGGGCTGCGAGCTTGGCATCGAGCAAGGTCTCAACCTGCTCCATGGGCGCCTTGGCATCGGCCACCTGCACAGCAAGATCCTTGATCTGGTCGCAAAGAGGAGCCACCTGCTCGGCGAGTTCTTCCCTGGTCACGGTGTCGGGGTTTTGCGGGATGTTGGCGAGCACGTTTGCCGTGATCTCGTCCACATTCGGAACCGGTCTTGCCGAGAGTTCGGCCAAGCTTTCGGTCACCGCATCGATACGCGTAATGATTTCCGCCAAGGCCTCATCGTTTTGGCTTCGAAGCGTTTCGATCTTGGCATCGATTGTTTCTTCCGAAACCTGGGGAAGGTCAGCGATCTGTTGGGCAATCGCTGCTTGGTCAGGGATTTCGCGGGCAGCCAGCTGGTCGATATCCCCCTGCATGGTTGTGATTCTGCCGCTTAAGCTTTTGACAATGGCCTTTTGGGCGCTCTGATTGTCCTGAGCAAAGGTCGCCAGACGCGTATGGATCTCTTCGATCTGTTGATCGGCGTGCTCGGTGAAGGCTTGGGCGTTGGCGGCTTGATTGGCGATGGTTTCAGACAAGGTGGCAAGAGCGTCTTCGAGCGAGTGGACACGATCGGGGAGATCGGCCTGGGGCAGTCCTTCCTCAAGCTGGGCGATTTTGGCGCTGAGCTCTTCGCTTGTTTGCCGAAGCGTCTCCAAGGTGGTTGCGAATTCATCGCGAAGGCTTTGCGGGTCAAAGGGCGCAGGCATCTCGATCGCGTTGATTTTTTCGCTCAAGTTTGTCTCACACGCTGTCAGGTTGGCAGCAAGGGCATCGATGTGCTCCTTGCTCTCGTTTTGACTGGCGGTCAACGCCTCAAGCGCCTCTTTGTTCGCTGCGTTGTCGCTCTCCTTGGCAAAGAGACTTTGGCACTCCTCTTTCAAGGCGGCTATGGCATCCTGCACCGTGCCGGTGATGGTTGTTTGGATGTTCTCGGCAAGCGCTTTCACGCGCTGTTCACAATCGGTCATGCGCAAGGTCACACTCGACTCAAGCTCTTCGATGCGTTGCTCTAACTGCGCAATAGCAGCTTTTGAGGATGTCTCCTTGGGCTCAAAATCCTGGGGAAGAAGATCAGCAAAGGCCTGCTTCTCGTCTGTTTTGGGCTTTTGGGCTTCTTCTTTTGTGGGCACAGCTTGAGCAAGCGGAATATCGTGCGAATCCGTTGTAGTGGGCGCGGCGTTTACGTTGAGAGATTCCGTATCGCCATTTGGGGGCGTTTCGCTTTGCGCTGTTTTCTCACGATCAGAGGGAGCTGATTCGGCCTGGGCTTCGCTGCCAAGCAAGGCATCGAGATCCTGCATTGTCTCCGGAGATTGCGAGGCATTTGGAGTGGCAAGATCGCTTTCTGCTGGTTTTTGCTCCATTTGCTGCAAGAGCGTATCGATATCGTCCATGGGATTGATATCGGAATTGGCATCCGCTTGAGGGGGAACGGAGGCGTTTTCCTCTTTCTGGGCTTTTTTGCGTTCCTGCATTTGCAGGGATTCCGCGTCAATGGCTGCCAAAAGATCGTTCAGATCGTTGTTGACCGATTCCTGGATATCGTTTTGGGGCTGCTGGGGCTCCTCTGGAGCGGCAGCAGCTTTTGGCTTGGGTGGCTCTTCGTTGCGACCGTGCATCTGCAAATCGCCGATCAAATCGTCGATTTCATCGATGCTCGACATATCGATTTGTTCGTGGGGATCAAAGCTGCTTTTTTTGTCGGTCTTTGGATCAGCGCCGATTTGCGCCATGAGCATATCCAGATCCGCGTCTCCTTGGCCTTGCTCCGCATCCCCCTGTGACTGCCCGGTAGTGCCTTGGGAATCAGGTTGAACCGTGCCTCGTTCAATCAATTCAGTGAGATCGATAATTTCTTCATTCGTATCAGCCATGGAGCCTCCGAAACGCTGCAGAGAGATGCGGGAAAAAACCGTCAAACAATACCCAGAATCCGCACAAAAGGCTGTATGAGCGTTGCGCAATGGGCAATACGGTATGCTATCCACCGAATTCCAATGGCTTTTGTGCTACGATAGAGTGCAAGGTGTGTCAAGTCTAATAGCTTTTTTATGATTTTTTTATGTGTTTTCCTAGAAAGTATTTGGTATTTCCATAAAAAAAGAAGAGAGTTTTTATAATTATGGAGTATGCGCCGTGCGTTCGCAACGGTATCCTCGTGGTGTCACAAGCGCATGCCCCACAACCGTGGTCTGGCTGTTGCCAACAATGAGAATGGAGAGCATGGAAACCTCCTCACACGGAAGGGTTTCAAGGGTATGGATGGCTATATGTTGCTTGGCGCGGTAGGCGTTGGTGACAAGGGCAACAGGGCAGTGGGGACCCAAATTGTGGGCAAGAAGAGCAAGGGCTTTTTCCAGAAGATGGGGGCGGCCATGGGAGCGGGGATTGTAGAGCACCAAGACAAAGTCAGCCTTGGAGGCATAGTCGAGGCGTTTGGCAATGCGTTCCCAGGGAGTCAAAAGATCGCTTAAACTCACAGAGGCAAAATCGTGCACCAGGGGCGCCCCAACAAGGGCGGCAGCAGCACAGAGCGCAGGAATGCCAGGGATAACCTGGATGGGAACATCGATCTTGTGTTGGGCGGAAATGGTATAGCCAAGTCCTGCCAGGGCATAGACGCCAGGGTCGCCAGAGCACACCAAAACCGTGGGAATGCCGCTGTGGGCACTGTGAAGTGCAGCCAAGACGCGCTCTTCTTCCTGCCGCATACCACTTGGATAGAGGGATTTCCCGATACACCAGGTCTTTGGGAGGAGGGCGAGGTAGGGGGCGTAGCCATAGATGGCATGGGCGTTTTCGATGGCTGTTTGGGCAAGAGGTGGGATAAGATTGGGATCTCCTGGACCTATGCCGACAAAGGTGAGTGTAGACATGCGATTGGGCCTGCAAGGGCAAGGGTTAGGGTGTGAAAAAACGCGTGTTTGGGAAGAGCGCACACTGCGCCAAAGAGGGTTTCTGCCAAAAGACGGCTTGCGCATTCGGCAACACTGAAGGGCTGGGTGTGAAAGCGGTCGCCGGCAGTGGGGGATGGATGGTCGCAGGGAATGCGTGCGAGTTGCTCGGCTGGAAAGCCATGGAGCGGGAGAGAGAGCGTCTGAGCGAGTCGCACAAGGGCTGGCTCTGTGGTTTTTTCGCGGACAGTGGCAAGGGCGCAGACCATGGCCTGGTCAAAGCCGTATGTATCGAAAAAAAGCTCGAGCGCCTTTACAAGGTCTTCAAAGGCCAGGTTTTTTTTGCAGCCAATGCCAAGAACAGCCCATTGGGGAACCAGGCGGAGCAGATTCGGCTTTTTGGGTGTTTTCAAAACACTCACGCTGATGGCAGGGGACAGAGGCGAAAGAGCGCTGGAGGGGAGGAAAAGCGGGCTTTGTGGAAGGATGTGGTCGCAATCAACAAGGGCAACGGCTTTTCCCTCAAGGAGAAGGCCTTGGATGAAAGGAAGCGTGTCCCAATCGAGAATGCGCAGCGAGAGCGAGTGCGCCAAAAGATCGAGTTTGGGGCAGTCTTTGCCTTCCGAGGCTGTTGTGATCACAGGCTGGGCATTGAGGCCGAAAGCGAGATGGGTGCAGAGGCTGTTTGCTCCTCCGAGATGCCCGCTCAACAGGCTGATCACAAAGCGCCCCTTGGCATCGAGCACAAGCACAGCAGGATCCCGGCTTTTGTGGACGCAGTTGCCATCGATGCAGCGAACAGCGATGCCTGTTGCGCCCAGAAAAAGATGGGCTGGATAGGCGTGGAAGAGGTGGTCAAAGAGGGGCTTGATGCGATCGACTGCTGTGATGGGAAGGTCTGGAGAGGCTTGGGCAAGACGGGTTGGAGCAAAGAGGTCGAGGCTCGAATAGGTGCACGGCGGTCGTTGCCAGGGATTGGCTGCAAGATGAGCTACGATGCGTTTGGCAAGCGCAAACCCATCGTAGCTCAGAATCCAGCAGGCGAGTGCTGTCATGCAAAACGCACCTTGGCTGCGGCATCAAGGGTTTTTGCCATATCTTCTTCGGTATGCGCGAAGGAGACCATCGCTGTTTCATAGGGCGAGGGCGCAAGGTAGATGCCTTGGCTGCGCATCTGTTTGTAAAAGGTGGCAAAGAGCGCCGGATCGGCTTTTTGCACATCAGAGAAATTGCGGATGGTGTTCTCGCAAAAAAAGATCCCAAACATGGAGGCAATGGTCGGTATCTGGATGGGCACGCCTTTTTGGGCGAGGATATTATGCAGCTCTTTGGCAAAAGCGGCTGTTTTGTGCGCGAGCGCTTGGTAGTCGCGGTTTTGCAATTCGGTGATGGTCGCAAGACCAGCGGCCATGGCCAAGGGATTGCCCGAGAGCGTGCCTGCCTGGTAGACAGGGCCTTCTGGCGCGATCAAATCCATAAGATCTTTGCGTCCGCCAAAGGCGCCAACAGGCAGACCGCCGCCGATGATCTTGCCAAAGGTGGCCAGATCCGGGGTGATACCAAAGTATTCTTGGGCGCCGCCCAAGGCCAGGCGAAAGCCTGTGATCACTTCGTCAAAAAGAAGGAGGGCTCCTGCTTCTTTGGCCAAGCGTTGAAGACCCGCAAGGTAGGTAGGATCAGGCAGAACAAGCCCCATATTGCAGGCAACGGGCTCGACAAGGATACAGGCGATGGAAGAGCCATACTGGGCAAAGAGGTCAGCAACAGCAGGCAGATCGTTGTAGGGCGCAAGCAGGGTGTCTTGGACAACCGCATCAGGCACGCCTGGGGTGCCAGGAATGGCCAAGGTCGCAAGGCCTGAGCCTGCCTTTGCCAAAAACGGGTCTGCATGCCCATGGTAGCAGCCAATCAGTTTGATAAGCTTTGACCGCTTTGTGGCTGCGCGGGCAAGGCGCAGGCAGCTCATGGTGGCCTCGGTGCCTGAATTGACCATGCGCACGCGTTCAAGGCCTGGCACACACGCGATCATGCGTTCGGCAAGGGCGACTTCAAGGGGTGTTGGGGCACCAAAGCTTGTGCCGAGAGCCAATTGCTCGAGGAGAGCTTGGTGGACATGGGCTTCGTTGTGCCCCAAGATCATGGGACCCCAGGAGAGCACGAAATCGATATAGTCGTTGCCGTCGAGATCCACGATATGGGAGCCCTGGCCTTTGGCAATACAAAGCGGGGTGGCGTTCACATTGGTGCAGGCGCGGACAGGGCTGTTTACCCCGCCTGGCATAAGCGTGACAGCCTTGTGATAGTATTGATCTGAAAGAGTTGTTGTATAGGACATGGCAGTTGGGGTTAAAAATAGCGCATGGAGATTTTTTTGACCTCGCGAATGCTTCGGAGCACCTGGTAGGGGATATCGGGCCAGGCTTTGGCCACCGTGGCCACGGTTTCCTGCCACTCAGCTGGGCTTCGACCGTGTACCATGGTGTAGAGGGTATACGGCCATTCCGCTGAGGGGCTTGGGCGATAGTAGACGTGGGAGATGGTGGGATAGGTGGCTGCGTACTGGCCAAAGGCGTCCCGATCGTGTTCACAGACATTCCAGGCCACCATGGCGTTATGCACCCAGTCGGTCTTGGTGTGTCTGATCATGGCGCCATACCGTCTGATAGCCCGCTCGTTTTGCAAGCGGGCTATCAACGCTATAACCGCATCCTCGCTTGTTCCACACAGCGCGGCGATATCCGCGTAGGGGGTGAGGGTGGCCGGAATGTTTTGTTGCACAATGTGCAAAATACGGCGTTCGGTTGGAGTAAAGTCGTGCATTAGCGGGAGAAGGAGCGGGCAAAAAGGTTTTGGATGGCGATGCGGCCGTTATTTTCCAAAAACCGGGTTCCGGTTGCGGTGAAATGGCGTGCCTCGATGACGGGCTCTTCCACGCGAATCCAATCGTCTTCCTGCCAGGTGAACCAGGTGTCGTTTGGTTGGTCAAAGACCAAGAGGGGCTTGTTGCAGATCTTGGCGAATTCAGCGCCCCAGCCGGTTCCCCCCTTGACGGTTTTGTCTTGCTGGATGGCACCCACAACAATGATCTGGTCGCCGCTTGTCACCTGCCAGCAGATGGATTGCAAGACTTTGCGGAAGAGCGGGGCCTTGGTGTATTCGCGATTGAGAAGCTTGGAGACGTAGCTTAAGCTGACATCCTTGCCGGCGAGTTCTTCGCTTGTCAGGATCCTGACACCGCGTGTCCGTTCAATCTGATGGCCATCAAAGCTGTAGTTGACCTCTTCGATGCCCCAGCTTTCAGCCAGAGAGCCGAAGAATTGTTCGGTGCCAGCGGCACCACCGCTATAGAGAATGCATTGACGTGCAAGAAGCATGAGTGGATATCCTTATTGCTGCGTATTGTGCGCCAAAAAAACCAGCTCTTTTGGCGCACAACGCGATTGAACATTAGATAAAGAAGAGCCAGGTGAGGATGGCAAAGAGCGGCAGCAAGATACAGCCAGACCAGAGCATGTAGCCAAAGAAACTCGGCATGGGAACGCCTTGTTCTTCGGCGATGGAGCGCACCATGAAGTTTGGGGCGTTGCCGATATAGGTGTTGGCACCCATGAACACAGCGCCTGCGGAGATGGCTGCAAGCGTATTGCCCCATTCGCCCATAAGATGCACAGGATCGCCGCCAGCGGTATTAAAGAAGACCAAATAGGTCGGCGCGTTGTCCAGGAAGCTCGAAAGCGCTCCTGTCAACCAGAAATACATGGCGTTTACGGGTTGGCCGTCGTGGGTCACCATATTGATGACAGAGGCAAGGGCGCCGTTGGTACCGGCACGCAAGATGGCGATGGCGGGAATCATGCTCAGGAAGATGCCGAAAAAGAGCTTGGCCACTTCGAGAATGGGACCCCAGGTGAAGTTGTTTTCCACGCGGCTGTGGGGATCGGTCAGCTTCCAGGAAAGGGCAGCGATCAGAAGCAGGCAGAGATCGCGCAGGATATTCTGGCCTTCCAGTTCAATGCCGTCGATAGAAAGCCATGTGCCAAGCTGCAGAACGCCAGAGAGCAGAACAGAGGCCACGATACCGGCCAGAAGCACGAGATTGATCTTGCCCTCAAGCCCCAGCTTTTCCTGGTCTTCCCCCATCTTTTGCTCGGGCACGGGTTTGCCCTCCTTGGCATAAAGATAGGTGTCAAGACAGTAGTAGAGAAGAAGCAAAATCACCGCGGCAAGCAAGGTCTTTGTGAACAGATGCGTGGTTGTCCAGAAAAAGGAAATACCCTTCAAAAAGCCCAGAAAGAGCGGCGGATCCCCCAGGGGGGTCAAGGAGCCACCGATATTGGCAACCAGGAAAATAAAAAAGACCACCGAATGCACGCGGTATTTGCGGTGTTCGTTAGCGCGGAGGATGGGGCGGATCAAGAGCATGGCAGCGCCGGTTGTGCCCATCCAGCTGGCCAGAACAGTGCCCACAGTTAAGATGCCGGTATTGACAATCGGGGTGCCCACCATCTGCCCTTTCAAGCGAACGCCGCCAGCAACGGTGAAGAGGGAAAAGAGCAGGATGATAAAGGGCATATAATCGGTTAAAATGGCGTGGAGAAATTCATGGACAGCGACTCCTGGCCCAAAGGAGATGGCACAGGGAATGAGAAAGGCCAAGGCCCAGAAGATGGCGACTTTGCCAAAGTGGTGTTCCCAGAAATGGGGAATGGTCAGCGGAGCGATGGCGATAGAGAGGAGCATGCAGACAAAGGGGATGATCCAGTAGATAGGGAGGTTTTGAGGTAAGCTCGCATGCCCTTCAGAAGCAAACAGCAGGCTTGGGAGAAGGAGCGTGAGCAAAACCAACGCTCCACTTGCAAGAGGGATACTCTTTCGCATAGATACTCCTCGGTAGATGTCAGGGCTGAAACAGGAAGATACTGAAGGATGATCAAAACAATAGAAAAAAACATCATTAATGGCAATGGGAGGTTGCCCATGAAGGGCTTTGACCGCACAGAACAGCGAAAAAACCGTCTGCGGCGTGTTTTGGCTGAGCGTCAACCGGATCTCACCCTGGTTTTGGCCAATATCCACGATCCCCACAATGTTTCCGCCATCTATCGATCGGCTGATGCATTTGGTGTTTCCTGCGTCCATCTGTACTATACCGACACAGCCTTTCCCCACTTGAGTGAAAAGACCTCAGCGTCAGCCAGAAAATGGGTTGATACTGTGCGCCATGGCAGTTGTGCGGATCTAAGCCTCGCTCTTGCGGGCTATCAGATTCTTGCAACCTCCTTTCTCCCTGAGGCCAAGTCGTATCGATCCTATGATTTGACCAAGCCGACAGCCTTTTTGATGGGCAATGAACACCAGGGACTTGCGCCAGAGCTCATGGCGCTCGCAACAGGCCTTGTTATCATCCCCATGCACGGGATGATCCAAAGCCTGAATGTATCAGTGGCTGCGGCGCTTTTGCTTGGGGAGGCAGCCAGACAGCGCGAAGAAGCGGGACTCTATGCGCAGCCTCGCTATCCCCAGGATGTTTTTGAAGAGCGCTATCGTGCCTGGCTTGAAAAATAGTTGGTTCGACGTGGGAGTTTTCTGTGCAAACACCGTGTATCCATATTGAACACGCAAAAGAACACAATCTGCGCGATATCACCGTCGATATCCCGCGCAATCAACTGGTTGTGGTCGCAGGACCTTCGGGTTCCGGCAAATCCACCCTGGCCTTTGACATCGTCTATGCAGAGGGGCAGCGCCGGTATATGGAATCCCTCTCTGCCTATGCCAGGCAGTTTCTCCCCAAGATGGACAAACCGGATGTGGAGCGCATCGAAGGTCTCACTCCCTCCATCGCCCTTGAGCAGCAGGCAGGAGCCCACAACCCCCGTTCAACCGTTGCCACGGTGACCGAGATCTATGACTATCTGCGGGTCTTTTTTGCCAGGCTCGGCGTCTACCATTGTCCTGTGTGTGGCAAGCCCATCAGCGCGGTTTCGGTGGATGAGATCATCATAAGCCTGCTTGCCATGCCCTTGGGCAGCAAATGCATGCTCTTAGCGCCCCTTGTGACCCTCCAAAAAGGGACTCATCAAGAGATTATTCGCAAGGTCAAGGCCGAAGGTTTTGCGCGCATGCGGGTGGATGGCACTATTTATACGCTCGATACGATCCCAGAGCTGGAAAAGAATCGGAAACACAGCCTGGATTTGGTGGTGGATCGCCTTGTGATCAAGGAGGGCATGCGGAGCCGGCTCGCCGACTCTGTCGAGCTTTGTCTTGCCTGGGGCAATGGCTGCATGCTTGTGCACGATATGAAAAAGGGGGAAGATCAACTTTTTTCCACCCTCTCCCAATGCCCCACCTGCCATATTTCCCTGCCCAAGCCTTCGCCCCAGCTCTTTTCCTTCAATGGCCCCACAGGGGCGTGTCCCCGCTGCGTGGGACTGGGGACAGTCGACTATTTTGAGCCGCTCTTTATCGCCCCCAACCGTGGACTCTCCCTTGGGGAAAAAGCGCTCTTGCCGTGGGCGGGCAAGGGCGTGTTCGCCCGCTACGAAAAAGCCCTTGAGGCCTTGGGAAGCCGTTTTGGCTTTCGACTGGACACCCCCTTAGACCAGTTTTCCGAAGAGGCTTTGGCGGCGCTGTGGTTTGGCGAGGATGCTTCAGGTCACCCCAAGCACTCCTCTATGGGACTGCGCAGAAATTGGATGGGCGGCAATATCGCCCTTGGGGCGACAGGCGACTACCAAAGCGCGCATTTTCTCGAAGCCCAGGAGGCGAGCAAGGAGGTCGAGGTGAGCGTGCAACGGTGGCCAGGCGTGATTCCTTTGCTGGAGCTTGGCATGCACTATGGGGATGCCTGGCGCGAGGAACTCGGTCGCTACCGCAACGCCATGCGATGCCCGGATTGCCACGGCCAGCGTCTGCGCAAAGAAGCCCTTGCCCTGCGGGTCGACGGTCTCTCTATCGCGGATTTTTGCGATATGCCGATTGCGAGCGAGCTCGACTGGATCAAACAGCGCGCTTTTTCGGGACGACAGGCAACGATTTTTGCGCCGCTTGCCAAGGAACTGTGTTCGCGTCTTCGCTTTTTGCAGGATGTTGGGCTCTCCTATCTCACCCTTTCCCGCTCCATGATGACGGTTTCCGGAGGCGAGGCGCAGCGCATTCGTTTGGCGCAGCAATTGGGCTCAGGCCTGGTTGGGGTGTGCTATGTGCTCGATGAGCCCTCCATTGGTTTGCACCCCAAGGACAACGCCCGTCTTGTCGAGACCTTGCTTGATTTGAGCCGCAAGGGCAATACCGTGCTCGTTGTGGAACACGATCCCACAACCATTCTCCATGCTGATACCATTCTTGAGATGGGCCCTGGGTCTGGGGAGATGGGGGGGAATGTGATTTTTCAGGGCAGCGTGGCGGATTTAGTGGAGCGTGCTGAGACGTTGACAGCGCGCTCGCTCCGCGGCCAAGAGGAAAGTATCTTGCCCGATGCCAGGCGTGAGCCCAAGGGCTATCTTGAGCTGCAGCATGTGACCACCCACAATCTCAAGGGCATCGATGTGAGGCTCCCCATCCAGGTTTTGACTTGCGTGACCGGCGTGTCAGGCTCTGGCAAAAGTTCGCTTGTGGTGGAAACCCTCTACAAGCATATTGCCTTGAGCCTTGGTCTTCGGGTTGAAAGCCCGGGCTCGCTCGACGGGATGCACTATAGTGATTGCAAGCCCTTTGCGCGGGTTATTGCCATCGACCAGAGCCCCATTGGCCGCACCCCCCGTTCCAATCCCGCCACCTATACCAAGGTCTTTGACGAGATCCGAACCATCTTTGCCCAAACCCAGGATGCCAAGGTGCGAGGCTATGGGCCAAGCCGCTTCAGCTTCAATGTGGCCGGTGGTCGGTGTGAAAGCTGCCGGGGGGAGGGGCAGGTTCGGGTGGAAATGCATTTCTTGCCCGATGTCTTTGTGAAATGCGACGTGTGCCAGGGGCTTCGCTACAAGCATGAAACGCTTGAAGTGCGCTACAAAGGCCTCAATATCGCCGAAGTACTCGATCTCTCTGTGGCAAAAGCCCGAACCTTTTTTGCCAGCTACCCCAGTCTGGCCAGACGCCTATCGATTCTCGAGGATGTGGGGCTCGGCTATATGCGTCTGGGGCAGGCTGCCACCACCTTGTCGGGCGGCGAGGCGCAACGGATCAAGATTTCGAGAGAATTGGGGCGCAATACCTTGCCAAACACCCTCTATATCCTCGATGAACCCACAACAGGCCTGCATATGCACGAGGTGGGCAAGCTCATCCAGGTTTTGCACGCCTTGGTGGACAAAGGCGCTACGGTTGTGGTGATCGAGCACAATACGGATATGATTTTGGCTGCCGATTATGTGCTCGATATAGGACCTGGCGGCGGGGCTGACGGTGGGCAGATTGTCGCCGAAGGCACACCAGAGGCCTTGATCAGCAATCCGCATTCGGTCACAGGCTCGTTTTTGCTTGAAGAGCGGGTGTTACGCAAAAAGCGCATGGAGCAGTATCGCAAGGCACACAGTTGACGACCGCTCACAGTCATAGCATACACTGGCAATGGCCTTTTTTTGCCATGCGCCTCTGTGGAGAAGCGTATCGGGTTTTTTTGATAGTTTTTTGACGTACAAGGAGGTCTGCATGCCAGAACTTGTCTATGGAGTATGGGACGGTGTGGCGGTTGATGCGCACAACAGGCCTGCGGGCATTGCGATGGATGCTCTGGATGTTTTTGACACAGACAATCCAATTGCCGTCTTGCTGAGTGACCGTGGCTTTTTGGTCTTTGACCCCCAGGTGTCCTTGCTGTGGGTCTTGCAAAAGCACTGTATGAAGGTGGCCTCAGAATCGTGCGGCAAATGTTCGCCGTGTCGAACCGGAGCCCCGCTTCTGTGCAATGCGCTGCAAAAGGCCATGACAGCAACGCATTTTGACGGATGGGACGAGGTGCGGGAGATCGCCCAGCAAATGGTTGAAACCTCGCTGTGCGGTGTGGGCAAAACAGGCCCTATCCCCCTTTTGGCCGCGATCACCCATTTTCCTGAAAAATTGGTGGCTGCCCCTGATCTGAAACACGGCTTCTTCAGCACCATGACAAGCCCCTGTATTGAGGCCTGTCCGGGTCTGGTCAATATCCCCCGCTATATCGACTACATCAAAGACGGCCATGCCGATTTGTCGGCCAACGTGGTTTTGCGGCACTATCCCTTTGTGGGCAGCTGCGGCAGAGTCTGTGTGCGCACCTGTGAGAGCAAGTGCAAGCGGGCGCAGGTCGATGCACCGGTTTCCATTCGCAATTTGAAACGCTTTGCTGCGGATGCGGCGCTGGCCTCAGGGGTTGTGACACCGTTTTCTGTGGACTGCTCTCGGCCTGAGCGCATTGCCATCATTGGGGCAGGTCCTGTTGGCATAACCTGTGCGTATCATTTGCTGCGCAGGGGCTATGGGGTGGATATCTTTGAGGCCAAGGACGAAGCCGGCGGCATGATTCGCTACGGCATTCCCATCTACCGTCTGCCCAAGGACACCTTGGGCGAAGAGGTCGGTATTGTTACCAAGATGGGAGCCAAAATCAGCTACAACCAGAAGCTTGGCCGCGATTTTGGCATCGACGATCTCTTTGCCAAGGGCTATGCTGCGGTCTTTCTCGCCTGCGGATGCCCCAAGGGAAGCTATCTGGGCATGGAAGGCGAAGACACGAGTCTGCCCGACTATGAAAACGGCATCGATTTCCTGGAGCGCGTCTACGAGGGCGTGAAGGCCGGAGCCTCTCCTGTGCTTACAGGTGATGTCGTCATTGTCGGCGGCGGCAATGTGGCTATGGACTGCTGTCGGGCAGCGAAACGCTTGGCCACCGGCACCGTGCATCTGATCTACCGCCGTACCGAAGCCGATGCGCCAGCCGATGCCGAAGAAATCAGCGCAGCCAAGGCCGAAGGGGTGCAGTTCCACTTCTTGTGTGGCCAAAAAGCCCTGCAAACAGACAAGGGCAAGATCACGGGCTTGGCTGTTGTGGCCATGGCGCAGACAGAGCCTGATGCGAGCGGCCGACGCGGTGTGACCCCGATTCCGGGCACAGAGAGTGTGATTCCCTGCTCCCATGTCATAGCCGCTATTGGCCAAATGACCGACAAAGCCATGCTGACAGAAAAAGATGGTATTGCGCGAGACCGCAAACAGTGTGTGCTTGTCAATGCCGCCCAAGAGACCAACAGAGAGGGCGTGTTTGCGGCGGGCGATTGCACAGCAGGTCCCAGAGCCAAAGGGCCTACGACCCTGATCATGGGCATGGGGCAGGCCTATTTTGCCGCACGCTCCATCGATCGCTATCTCTCCCACGGCGAAGTCTCCTTCGACAGCCGGTGGCGGATGAGTGAGCTCATCAAAGACGCCCATTTGATGGACGAAGACGAATGTGTCTCCCAAAAAGTCCCCACAAAGCGTGTGGACGTGCATGAACTGGCTCCTGCCGAGCGTGCCCAATCCTTTGACGAGGTTGAGCAGACCATGACGCAGGAAGAGGCATGGAAAGAGGCTTCGCGCTGTATGCGTTGCTATCGCATCTATTCTGTCGTGACAGCCAAGCACATTCCCGGCGGGGAATAAGGAGACCATGTATGAAAGCCTATATCAACAATCGGGAATACGATTTCGAGGAAGGGGAAAGCATTCTCGCTTGTGCCCGGCGCAACAATGTCTTTATTCCCAGCCTGTGCCGTTTTGAACCCTTGAACCACGCGCCAGGCACCTGTCGCGTCTGTTTGGTGAAGGTCTGTGATGCCAAGGGCTCTCGTATTGTCACCTCCTGCGACACCCCCTTGTGTGAAGGGATGCGTGTGGACACCTTCTCCAAAGAGGTGCGCGACATGCAGCGGATGCAGGTCGAGATGATTTTAGCGGATCACCATCAAGATTGCGCTGCCTGTTCGAGACACGGGGATTGCGAACTCCAGGATTTGGCCGAAGCGGTTGGGCTGACGAGAAACCGTTTTGCCAATATCTTGCAAAAGCCGGCAGCAGGCAGACCGGTTGACGAAAGCGCGAACGCCATGCTGCGCGATATGACCAAGTGCATACGATGTCTGCGCTGCGTCACGGTGTGCCGTGACATCCAGGGGGTTGCGGCCTTAACCGTCGATGGCAAGGGCTTGGGTTCTCATATCGGGATTGGGATGGCGCCCAACCATCAATCCTCTGCCTGCATCCAGTGTGGGCAGTGCACCTTGGTCTGCCCAACCGGTGCCCTGGCTGAGCGCGACCAAAACGATATGGTGCTCGATTATCTGAGCAATCCCGAGGTGACAACGGTCTTTAGCTTCGCGCCCTCGGTCAGAGTCTTGATGGGGGATGAATTTGGTTTTGCGCCAGGCACCAATGTTGAGGGCAAGATTGTGGCAGCGCTGCGTATGATAGGCGCTGATGTTGTCATCGACACGGATTTTGCCGCTGATGTGACCATCATGGAAGAGGGGACAGAATTGCTTGGCCGTGTGACCAAGGGCGGGGTGCTCCCCATGTTCACCTCGTGTTGTCCTGCGTGGATCAATTTCGCGGAAAAGCATATTCCGGCCATTTTGCCCCATATTTCCACCACCCGTTCGCCCCAGGGGATTCTGGGTGCCTTGGCCAAGAGCTATTTGCCCGAAAAGATGGGTCTTGACCCCAAACGGGTGATCAATATCTCTATCATGCCCTGCATCGCGAAAAAGGACGAGGCAGCGAGACCCCAGCTTGCCAGAGACGGGGTGCGCGATATCGATGTCGTCATCTCAGTGCGTGAATTTTCACGGCTTTTGCGCCGTCTGGGCGTGGATTTAGCCGCTATTCCGCCAGAGCCCTTTGACAATCCCTTCATGAGTGCCTCCACCGGAGCGGCTGTCATCTTCGGCACCACCGGCGGCGTTATGGAGGCGGCCATTCGAACCGTCTACGCGGTTGTGAACAATCGCGAATTGGCCGGGATTGAGACAACGCCTCTGCGCGGGCTTGAGGGCGTCCGCACGGCGCGTCTGGATATGGGCGAAAAACTGGGGACGGTTGAGGTCGCTGTCTGCCACGGGCTGCGCAACGCCAGGATTTTGGCGGAAGAGGTTTTGGCCGGCAAATCGCCCTATACCTTTATCGAGGTCATGGCCTGTCCCGGCGGCTGCATCGACGGCGGTGGCAGTTGCCGCATCAAGGGCGGGTATCATCCGGCCAAGGCGCAAAAGCAGCAATCGCTCTTCACCATGGATCGCCAGATGGTCTATCGCCAATCCCACAACAATCCCCAGGTCAAAGCCCTCTATGCCGACTATCTTGGGGCACCCAATGCGGAAAAAGCCCATCATCTGCTCCATACCCACTATACGGACAGAAAAGATTTTCAGCATGTGACCATTGAGGAAAATATGCGGAAATTGACCCTGACAGAGTAAAAACGTTTCTTGCGAGAGCGTGCTTTTGATTTTTGATCAAAGCAACAGAAAAAGCCCTCATAGAGAGGGCTTTTTCATTCAGGGCGGCTATTTTTTACTGCACGCCATGGTTTTTGTTTTGCAATTTTTCCCGCAGCCGCAGCCGCAATCGCCTCCCTTCTGGAAGGCGGTGTAGACGCGGTGGCCAAAGAAGAGCGCTGCTGCACAAACAATGAGGACAACAAGGACATTACTCAAAGACATAGCATCTCTCTGGGGTTGAATGGTTTTTCATTCGTCGGCTTTTTTGTTCCGACACGCGGCACAGATACCATAGAGATTGTGGACATGGCCTGTGAGGATAAAACCATTTTCTGCAGCAATTTCTTTTTGGATGCTTTCTATGTTCGTATTGTAGACCTCGATGACCTTGCCGCATTGCAAACAGATAAGATGGTCATGATGACTCTTGGGATTCGCGATTTCATAGCGCGTGATATCATCACTAAAGTGGATCTCTGTCGCAAAGCCAGCTTCACAAAGAAGCTTTAATGTCCTGTACACTGTTGTCTGGCCAATGCTCGGATCTTCTTCGGAAATTATATGATAAAACTCTTCTAATGAATGATGACCTGGTAGATCGAAGAATTTACTTGCAATTTTTTTTCTTTGGGATGTTGTATTCATTCCCTTTTGCTTCATAAATTCATAAAAATCATTAACATTAAGAGCTCTTTCTGTCGGCATAAAAGATCTCCATATATACTAAAAAATGTGTTTACTCGTAAATATGGAATGAAACGCGCAAGGCCACAGGGCAGTTTGCGTGCGCTCAACGGCTTTTGTCCCTTACCATAGACGCTCTTTGCCACGGTGGCAAGCAGAAATCGTTTCAAAGGCGCCACATCCTGTGTCCTGCATCGATTGGGTGGGAGAACAGGCGTACCATAAAAGGATACAGACTTTTGCTTGATAGTTGTATGTATATTTGTATTTGGGAAAGAGGGTTGACAGTGCATAAAAGATAACTACATATTCAAAAATAGACGCAAATCCCTTTATATTTTGCGAATGTGTTTGCAAAAGGCGGGGATTTTTGGCGGGTTTTGTGGTGTTGGCGGAAAAATCTGTCCTAATATCTTGTAATTTGATCTCTTATCGTGTATAGAACGAGGGACTGGGGCATGACCAGACGCATGGCGTTGCGGGCTGCAATTCTCTTTCATCTTTTTTTGGTCTATATTTCCTGGGGCACAACCTATATTGGCTTTCATCTGACCCTTGAAGTGGTTGGTCCCTTTTTTGCCTGTGGTTTTCGCATGGCGCTTGGCGGGCTTTTGCTCATCGTTTTGCTGCGCCTCTTTGGTTCTTGGAAGCCGTTTTCGCTTCGCGATCTTGGCCATGCCGCCTTTTTTGGGCTGTTCTTGGTTGTATGCGCGAGCGGTTTTCTGAGCTATGGTCAGCAATATGTGGCGACCTCGGTTGCCTCGCTCGTCTTTGGCGCGACGCCGCTCATGATGCTTGTGGCTGGCTGGCTCGTCTTTGGCGATGCCAAACCACGCCCTTTGCAATGGATCGGGCTTTTGCTTGGAACGGCTTCCCTTGCCCTGCTCTCTTTGGAAAAAGAGGAGAGTGCGAGCACAAGTCTTGTTGGGATCGCCTGGATTTTGTGTGCCAGTCTGGGCTGGGTTGTTGGCTCCTTGCTGTTGCGCAAGCACCCGAGGGCAACGCTTCCGCCCCTGGAAGATTGCGGGCTCCTGCTCCTTATGGGGGGCCTGGAATGCCTTGGTATCGGGCTTGTGCTCGGTGAGCAGTACGCCATCCACACAGAAAATATCCGCCCCTCCATTGTCATTGCCTTTGGATGGATGGTCATTGGCGGAGCGATTCTCGCCTATTCGAGTTATTTTTGGCTTTTGCGCCATGTTGCCCTTGCTGTTGCGGTCTCCTATGAATATGTGGTGCCTGTGATCGGCATTTTTCTGGGCTGGTTCTTGCTGGATGAGACGGTGAGCGTCCGTATGCTCGTCTGTGCTGCCATGGCCGTGGGTTCGGTCTTTCTCATTGTTATCCACAAGCACAGAAATTAGTTCGCGAGGGCGCAAGCGCTGTGTACAAAAACGGTTGCAACGGAACACGATTTGATCCCTATTTGGTTCGCAGAGAGTGCGAGGAGGATATATGGCAAAAAAAATGGCGGCGCAGCCAGCGGCAAACGCGCGTATGGAGGCCTTGAATACGGCTTTGGTCACCATACAGCGCAAATACGGCAAGGGCTCTGTCATGAAGCTCTCGGATGAGGCGAGAGAAGACATTGAAGTGATTCCAACTGGTTCCATTGGCCTTGACCTGGCCTTGGGCGTTGGCGGTATCCCCAGAGGCCGTGTCACAGAAATCTTTGGGCCTGAATCGTCTGGCAAGACAACACTGACCTTGCACATTATCGCCGAATGCCAGAAAAAAGGCGGCACCTGCGCCTTTATCGATGCGGAACACGCCCTCGATGTGAGCTACGCGGAGAAATTGGGGGTGAAGACAGCGGATCTGCTTATTTCCCAGCCCGATTACGGCGAGCAGGCTCTCGATATCGCTGACATGCTTGTCAGATCCGGTGGGGTCGATCTTGTGGTCATCGACTCGGTTGCCGCTTTGGTGCCCCAGGCTGAACTGGAGGGGGATATGGGCGAGACCCAGGTTGGAGGGCATGCGAGGCTCATGAGCCATGCGCTTCGACGCTTAACCGGCACCATCCACCGCTCCAAGACCTCGGTGATCTTCATCAACCAGATCCGCATGAAAATAGGCACCATGGGCTACGGCAGTCCCGAGACAACCACGGGCGGCAATGCCTTGAAGTTCTATTCATCGGTCAGGCTCGATATCCGCAAGATGCAGTCGCTCAAGGACAAGGATGAGGTCTTTGGTTCCCGCACCAAGGTGAAGGTGGTCAAAAACAAGGTTTCCCCGCCCTTCCGCAGCGCCGCCTTTGACATCCTCTACGGCAAGGGGATTTCCCGGGTTGGAGAGCTCATCGACTACGGGGTGGAGGGAAAGATCATTGAGCAAAGCGGTGCTTGGTTTGCCTTTGGGGCGGAAAAGCTTGGGCAGGGGCGTGAGAAGGTGCGTGCCTTGCTTGAGGAAAACGAAGAATTGCGCAACGCTATCGAGGCCAAGGTCAAGGAATTTTTGGGGATGCATCCGCACGAATTTGTCCCAACCAGTGAAGAGAGCGATGAGGGGATGGATCCGCTCCCTGAGATGGAATCCGTAACGCCACCGGCTGACGAGGAATAGTAAGAGCCTTTGCGCTTGTCTCGATCAATGCCTTGTCGTACAAACGCCTCTATGGTGGCACTCTTTTTTGCTGTACCACAACGTATCTTGACCTACGAAGCAGCGAACGCCGTGCAAGAAGTTTGTGGCGCAGCAGGGAGAGGCCACGCACCATGGCCACGGAGCTCGTCAACAAAGAGATATCCCTCAATCATGCCATAGTTGCGAGACGAAGTTTTTCTGGTGTGACTCTTTTGTGCAGCCAAAAATCCTTGGGGCACAGAAGGGGGGAGGCGTTTTTTTTACACCCATCGCCAGCGCGTTTGGGTCTTTGAAGGAGTATGCATGCTTTCTGCAGCAGAAATTCGGCAGCGTTTTTTGCGATTTTTTGAGAGCCATCAGCACCAAATTGTTGCATCAGGCCCTCTCATCCCCAAGGATGATAAGACCCTGCTCTTTACCAATGCCGGTATGGTGCAGTTTAAACAACTCTTCCTGGGTGCGGAAAAGCGGGCGTATACACGCGCAACCACGTGCCAGAAATGCCTGCGCGTCTCAGGCAAACACAACGATCTCGAAAACGTGGGGCGCACAGCGAGGCACCACACCTTCTTTGAAATGCTCGGCAATTTCTCCTTTGGGGACTATTTTAAAAAAGAGGCCATCACCTGGGCATGGGACTTTGTGACCAAGGAATTGGCGCTGCCAGCTGAGAAATTGTGGGTGACCATCTATCGGGAAGACGATGAAGCTGCCGCCTTGTGGCAATCTATTGCGCATCTACCCAACGATCGCATCGTGCGCATGGGCGAAAAGGACAATTTCTGGACCATGGGCGATACAGGGCCTTGCGGACCGTGTTCAGAGATCTACATCGACCAGGGCGAAGATATGGCCTGTGGTCCCAACTGCGGTATTGGCCAATGCGACTGCGATCGTTTTCTTGAAATCTGGAATCTCGTCTTCACCCAATTTGACCAGGCAGCCGATGGCACGCGTTCGCTTTTGGCTGCGCCCAATATCGATACCGGCATGGGGCTTGAGCGGATTGCGGCTGTCTGCCAGGGCAAGCGTTCAAACTTTGACTGCGACCTCTTTCAGGATCTCATCCAATTTGCCGCGCAAAAAGCCCATGTCACCTATAGCTTCAGCGCTCCGGACACCAACGACACCGATACAGCGCTTCGCGTGATCGCCGACCACGCCAGATCTGCTGCTTTTTTGATCTGTGAAGGGGTTTTGCCCTCCAACGAAAGCCGAGGCTATGTTTTGCGCAGGCTTTTGCGCCGTGCCTTGCGTTTTGCCACCCTGCTTGGGGTGCATGAGCCCTTCCTCTATCAGGTGGCAAGCCATGTGTGCACCTGTATGGGGGAGAGCTATCCCGAACTAGTGGAACACCAAGACTTTATTGCCCGCGTGGTGCGGGAAGAAGAGGTGCGCTTTGCGCAAACCCTTGATAAGGGGATTGAGCTCTTGGATGCCGAAATGGCGAACCTCGCCAAGAATGGTGTGCACACCATCCCAGGTGATTTGTGTTTTTTGCTCTACGACACCCATGGTTTTCCGCTCGATATCGTGAACGATATCGCCGAAAAGCAGGGATTCACCGTTGACACCCAGGGCTTTGAGACCTTGATGGCCAAACAGCGCGATCGCGCCCGCGCCCATCAAAAGCAAGACGGCCTTTTGGGGCAGGTCGATGCCTTTGACGAGCGCATGAAGCGTTTGGCTGCCAAGGGCGTGCAATCGGTCTTTGTGGGCTATACCGACCACGCGGTGGAAAGCCCTGTTTCTGTCTTGCTCAATGCCCAGGGAGAGATGTGCGACGAACTCGGCCGAGGGGAAGAGGGCTATTGTATTTGCGCGAAAACCCCCTTCTACGGCGAATCCGGCGGGCAGATCGGCGATACGGGAACCTTTGTGGCACCGCAAGGCAAGGGACGCATTGTGGCTACCGTCAAGCCCGTACAGACCTTGATTGTGCAGAAAATCAACGTGGATGAGGGATGCATACGGGTGGGGGAATCCGTCCGTCTCGCTATCGATGAGGGGCTTCGCCAGGCTGTTTGCCGCAACCATTCGGCAACCCACATGCTCCATGCCGCACTGCGCACTGTTCTTGGGACGCATGTGCATCAGATGGGATCCTTGGTGACCCCAAAGAGGCTCCGTTTTGATTTCTCCCATGTTGCCCCCATGACCCACGAAGAACTCGCCCAGGTTGAGCACTTGGTCAACCAGATGATTCTGGCCGATTATCCGGTGACAACAAGCATCATGCATCGCGATGAGGCCAAGGCTTTGGGCGCTATGGCGCTCTTTGATGAAAAATACGGGGATGAAGTTCGGGTTGTGACCATGGGCGATGCCGGGCAAGGGATTGTTGCTTCCAGGGAGCTCTGTGGCGGCACCCATGTTGGGCGGACAGGCGAGGTTGGCTCGTGTTTGATTCTGGGCGAATCAGGGGTTGCCAGCGGAACGCGGCGCATTGAGGCTGTGACCGGAGAGGCGAGTTATGCGAGCATGTGCCACAAGCGGGAGATCCTTGCGGGACTTGAGCAGCTGCTCAAAACCGGCGAAGAGTCCTTGCTCGATCGCGTGATCGCCTTGCAGAGTGAGGTGAAAAAGCTGCGGAAAGCAAAGGAGAGTCAGGGCGCAAAGGATGATATCCCGTCGCTTCTTGCCAAGGCCGTGACCTTTGGGGACATTCGGGTTCTTACCCTCTCCTTTGACGGTATGGCGATGAAGCAGCTTCGCACCCAGATGGATAGTTTGCGCTCGCATTTGGATAAACAGGCTGTGATTTGTCTGGCTGGGATAAGCGAAGGCAAGGTGTCGCTTTTGCTCCATGTGAGCAAGGATTTGCACACGCGTCTCACCGCTCCTGCCCTGATCAATGATGTGGCCAAATGTGTTGGGGGCTCAGGCGGAGGAAGACCCGATCTTGCGCAGGCGGGTGGTACAAAGCCTGAGGGCGTATCTGATGCCTTTGCTGCGCTTGTGGAGCGTATTCAGGGAGGAATAGCGCTGTGATCGGGATATCGAAACTCTATTGCGGCGGGGTTGAGGCGAGCGATGTGCTTCGGTACGGAAGACACTCAGGCTCTCTTCCTTCCCATCTGCTCCAGTTTTCCAAGGATAAAAAGCCGGTTGTGGTGTGGAATATGACCAAGCGGTGCAATCTCAAATGCGTGCACTGCTATGCCAAGGCTGTTTCGCGAGAGGGTATTGATCCTATCGATACAGAGAAAGCCATGGCCATGATCGACGATTTGGCCTCCTTTGGCTGCCCTGTGATGCTTTTTTCCGGGGGCGAGCCCTTGGTTCGGGAGGATTTGGTGGACTTGGCCAAGCATGCCACCGAACGCGGCATGCGGGCGGTTATTTCGACAAACGGCACCTTGATCACCAAGGAAAAAGCCAAGGAATTGCGCGAGGTTGGCCTCTCCTATGTGGGCATCTCCCTGGATGGCCTTGAGGCTGTACACGACCATTTCCGCGGGGTCAAAGGCGCCTTTGCCGATGCGCTCACAGGCATTGCCAATTGCCAGGAAGAGGGCTTGAAGGTGGGCTTGCGTTTTACCATCAATAAGCGCAACGCCGGCGAAATCCCGGGGATCTTTGCGCTTTTGCGGGAGCGCGAAATCCCCAGAGCCTGTTTTTATCATCTCGTCTACTCAGGCCGGGGACAGTCGTTGCGCGACGAAGACCTCGATCACGCCCAGACCCGCGCCGTGGTTGATCTCATCATGGACGAGACGCGCAAGCTCTTTGATCAAGGCTCTCCCAAGGAGATTTTGACCGTGGACAACCACGCCGATGGTCCCTATGTGTGGTTGCGGCTTCTTCGGGAAGATCCTGAGCGCGCCAAGGAGGTAGAGCAATTGCTCGCCTTCAACGAAGGGAACAATTCTGGGCGCGGTTTTGCCTGCATATCCTGGGATGGGAGTGTGCACGCGGATCAGTTTTGGCGGGAGCATGTGTTTGGCAATGTGCTTGAGCGACCCTTTTCTTCGATTTGGGATGACCCCTCTATCGAATTGCTGGCGCAATTGAAGGACAAAAAACGCTATGTCAAAGGCCGTTGTGCCCGCTGCCGTTTTTTAGCCATCTGCGCTGGCAATTTTCGGGCTCGGGCTGAGGCTGTCTATGGCGATGTCTGGGCAGAGGATCCTGCGTGTTATCTGACTGATGATGAAATCGCCCTCTCGTAAGGGAAGAGAAGCGCAATGGAGTGTGTATGAGCATGTACCGTGGCCGTCGTTTGCGTATGACCCAGGCCTTGCGGCAATTCGCCCGTGAGACAGAGCCTCTTCTTCGAGAAGATCTTGTGATGCCCTATTTTGTGGTGGATACCGAGGATGCAACCTATGCCAAAGCCATCCCCTCTATGCCAGGGCAGTATCAGTATAGCTTGCCCAAGCTCTTGGAGGCCATAGCAAAGGCCTATGACATGGGTTTGCAGGCTGTGCTTTTGTTTGGGATTCCCAAAGCCAAGGATCCCATGGCTCAGGAAGCCTATGCTGAGGATGGCATTGTGCAAAAGGCTGTTTCTGCCATAAAACAGCGCTTTTCGGATCTCTTGGTGATCACGGATGTGTGTTTGTGTGAGTATATGAGCCATGGCCATTGCGGCATTCTCGATGCGCAGGGCTCAGTGGTGAACGACGCAACCCTTCCTCTTTTGGCCAAAACCGCTGTCAGTCATGTGCAAGCCGGCAGTGACATGGTTGCGCCTTCCGATATGATGGACGGACGTGTGCGGGCGATTCGGGATGCGCTTGATAGGGCAAACTACACCGATGTGCCGATTTGCTCCTACGCGGTCAAATACGCCTCTGCCTACTATGGTCCTTTCCGCGATGCCGCCCAGTCAGCCCCTGCGTGTGGGGATCGCAAGGCCTATCAGATGGATCCTGCCAATGGCAGAGAGGCCTTGCGTGAGGCCATGGCTGATATCGACGAAGGCGCTGATCTTCTTATTGTGAAACCCGCAGGCCCCTATGCGGATGTTCTTGCGCGGGTGCGGGACGCGGTCACTGTGCCCGTTGTTGCCTACCAGGTGAGTGGGGAATACACCATGATTCGGGCAGCGGGATTGAATGGCTGGATCGACGAAGAGCGCGTTATGATGGAAAGCCTTTTGGGGCTGAAGCGCGCAGGCGCTGATCGGCTTATCACCTATTTCACCGAAACCGTGCTTGCACAGGGGCTTGTCCGATGAAGGCTATGGCTGGTATGCCCCATACAAAAACGCTCGACGATGGGAGTCCCCTTTGTCGGCTTATTGCCTGGGAGGTCACCCGATCCTGTAATTTGGCGTGCAAGCACTGTCGGGCCGAAGCCCATCCAGAACCCTATCCCGGTGAGCTTTCAACCGATGAGGCCTTGGCCTTGATCGAAACATTTCCCTCGGTTGGTCGTCCGATTGTGATTTTTACCGGGGGCGAGCCGACCTTGCGGGACGATCTGTGTGTGCTTATTCGAAAAGCCCATTCCTTGGGTCTTCCCTGTGCCTGTGCGCCCAATGGCACAAGAATAACGCCGACACTGGCTCAATCCTTGAAAGAAGCCGGTGTTGAACGCTGCTCCATATCGATCGATGGTCCTGATGCCGCCTCCCACGACCAATTCCGAGGGGTTCCTGGCGCCTTTGAACAGACCATGGCAGGCATTCGGCATTTGAAAGCGTGTGGCATGCCTTTTCAGATCAATACCACGGTCACCAAGGACAATCTCGCCAGTTTTCCCCGGATTTTTCATCTGTGCGAATCCCTGGGCGCCTGTGCCTGGCATATTTTCCTGCTTGTCCCCATGGGCAGGGCCAAAGGCCTCAAAGACCAGGTGATTTCAGCGAGAGAATACGAAGAGGTGCTCCACTGGCTCTATGATTTTCGTAAGACAACATCCATGCATTTAAAAGCCACCTGCGCTCCCCACTACTATCGCATTATGCGCCAAAGAGCGCAGGCTGAGGGGACGAGTGTGACTTTTGAGAATTTTGGCATGGATGCCATGACACGGGGTTGCCTTGGCGGCACGGGCTTTTGCTTTATCAGCCACACAGGCATTGTGCAGCCCTGCGGGTATTTAGAGCTGAACTGTGGGGATGTTCGTACAACTCCCTTCCCGACCATTTGGAAAACAAGTCCCCATTTTCTGCACTTTCGCGATCAAAAGTGCTACGAGGGCAAATGCGGGGTGTGTGAATACCATCGCTATTGCGGGGGCTGCCGGGCAAGAGCCTTCAGCATGAGTGGCAATCCCATGGCCGAAGAGCCCTTGTGCACCTATGTGCCAAAGCGTTGGACTCAGATGGAGGGCGATAATGCCAGCCTTGACAGATCTGGATCGTAGAATCTTAGACCGCATTCAGGACAACTTTCCCCTCTGCTCCCACCCCTATGCCGCCTTGGGAGAAGAGCTCGGCGTCTCTGAAGAGGAAGTCTTTGAACGGGTTTGCTTTCTTCGAGAACAAGGTATTATCCGGCAATTGAGCGCCAATTTCTGGGCGTCCAAGCTTGGCTTTGTGTCAACGCTTTGCTCAGCCAAGGTTCCTCCTGATGCGCTCGACAGCTTTTTGGACGTTGTCAACGCCATTCCCAATGTGACGCACAATTATCTTCGGGATAATCCCTTCAATGTCTGGTTTACCCTTATCTGCCCCTCACGGGAGGATATTCAAAAAACCCTTGATCGTGTGACACAAGAGACAGGTATTGAAATTTTGAATCTGCCAGCTGAAAAGATTTATAAGATCAATGTTAATTTTCAGATGCAGGATAAAAACACATAATACTTTTGTGTATTGAATAAAAAAACGACGAAAGAAAAGCTCTTTTTCTTTCGTCGTTTTTAGTAGGAATGGTGAGAATATGTCGCCGCATGATAGTTGCAAATATGCTCAAATTCCTCTCGGTAATGCAGATTTTTCTGCTATTCGTGATGAAAAAATGATTTATGTTGATAAAACAGGTTTAATTGCAACAATTGCTAAAGAAAGAGTTCCAATATTTTTCTCTCGCCCAAGACGATTTGGAAAAACGTTGCTCATAAATACCATGCATTGTCTTTTTGAAACAGGTCTACAATATTTTCATGGACTTGACATAGAAAAAGTGTGGGATGATACAACGTATAAGGTTGTTCATATTGACTTTTCGAGTTTAGCGGATAAAAATCCTGCGATGTTTGCTGTTGATCTTGGCGAAACGATTATTCAAAAATTTCGGATGAATACTCTTGTTTCCCAAATGTATTGTTCAAGAATTAGAAGTCCTGATAGAATTTTAGATGAAATATGTGAGGGATTGCAAAAGAAGAGTGTTGTTTTGCTTATTGATGAATACGATGCCCCTCTAACACATCATCTTGGTAAAGATGATGAATTGCAGGAAATAGCATCGATATTAAATGATTTTTATGCAGTGATTAAGCAATACTCGAGTAAATTTCGTTTTATTTTTATAACTGGTATAACAAGAGCAAGTCATGTATCAATCTTTTCTGCATTTAACAATATCATCGATATAAGCCTCGATCCTGAGTATAATGCTCTCCTTGGCTTTACGCAAAATGATATAAGGTGCTTTTTCGACGACTTTGTAGAGAATGCAGCGCATATTCTCCAAATGTCGAAGGAGGATGTGTACCAAAGACTTGAGCAGTATTACGATGGATATCAGTTTGCTATCGATGCAGAAGAAACGGTCTATAATCCATGGTCAGTAATCAATTTTTTAATGAGACCGCGAAATGGCTTTTGTAATTATTGGTTTAAGTCGTCCGGCTCTTCATCAATTATAATGAAATATGTAAAAACATCTCATTTATTTGAATCTCTTACCTATGACAAATTACAACAATATATTACTGAGGAATCACTCTCTGACCGATATGAAATTTCAAATCTTCCATTATGGGTGTTGTTATTCCAGACAGGATATGTAAGCATACGAAAAAAAGCTGACGGAGTTGCACGTTTTGTCTTTCCGAATACTGAAGTTGAAGATAGTATGCTTAAGGTATGTTTCCTTGAAAATAACATTGAACCAGACATTAAATTTTCAGAAGAAATACAGAAAATTGCTCAAGATATCGATCAAAGAAGGCTTGGTGATATAGTCAAAATATTTAACGCAATCTTAAATGAATGTGTTTCTATATTGAGCAATATTTTTAACGACGAACGTTCTGTGCGAGATATTCTGTATACAGCTCTTCCTCAAAAAATCGATTTTCAAAAAATGAAAGAGCGAGAAACTGTCAAAGGGCGATCCGATCTTGAACTGATAACGAAAAAAACACATATGGTTATTGAATTTAAACGTGCAAAAAATGAAAGAGATGCAGGGTCTTCTTTGCAGAATGCTATTGAACAAATGGAACGAAAAAGATATGGTATAGGATTTTACGGCAAGCGTGATTTATATCGCGTATGTATGGTAATATCCTCTGATGAAAAAAAGATCCTCGAGAACTATTGTATGGAACTGTAAATAAAAGGGTCAAAGAATGGTATTCTTTGACCCTTTTATTTAGTGCATGCAGGGTGGTTTTCCGCCCCCTTGTGGCATGGGGCGGACAGGTCCTATTTTAAAGGGAAAAGCGCCTGTGCGCAGAGGACTTGGGGCAGCGATGCCGCGTGTGGTTTCTTGGGAGCCACAGGCGGGACACGCTGGTTTTTCACTGCCGCGAACCAATTCTTCAAAGATGTGGCCGCATTGGGTGCAGGTAAAATCAAAGAGGGGCATGGGATTTCCTTTATGCATTAAAGAGGTTTCTTGCGAAGACTGACTCCCCCTGAATGGATGGGACGGACTCGTGTGCGTTTGCGAGTGCTGTTTTTCGAGCGCTGGAGGAGAGGGAGCATGGTTTGTTCTTTCATGTGGATATCGAGTTGTGGATAGGCGATCTCGATATTGTGCATGGCAAAGATTTTTTCGATCTGCAGCCGCACCTCTGTGCAGGTTCGAGCGCGTTCGTCGAAGGTGCGAACCCAAAAATAGACGGCAAAATCCAAGGAATTGTCGCCAAATTGCAAGAAGGCCACAGTGGGCTCGGGGTAGCGCAGGATATTGTCCTGTTTGGAAACAACGGTGCGCAGAAGTTTTATGACAAGGTCGGTATCGCTTCCGTAGGCAACCCCTACCGAGACACTGGCACGAACAGAAGAATCGTTGCGCGACCAGTTGATCAGGCGGCCAGAGATAAATTCGGAATTGGGCACATAGATAAAGGCGTTGTCGTAGGTTTGGATGAGGGTATCGCGCACGCTGATGCGGGCAACCTTGCCGGTAACACCGCCGCCTACTTCAACCACATCCCCTACTTGCAGCATGCGTCCGAAGATCAAAAGCAGACCTGAGAAGAAATTGTTCACAATGCTTTGCAGACCCATACCAATACCAACCGAAAGACCTGTCAAAACCATGGCCGCGTTTTTAAGATCAATGTCCAGGATGTGCATGACAAAGAGGGCAAAGAGAATCCACACCGAATAGGTGAAGGCTGTTTGGGCAGGGGTGACAAGGGTGGTGTCCACCGAGTTTTTGCGGTTTGTGATGAATTTGGACAAATAGCGGCAGCCTGAGACAACGATGGCTTTTGCCAGGAAAAAGGCCGTAAAAATCACCAAAAGATGGATGAGATTGAATTCAGCCTCGCCGACAGAGACATTTTTAAACAGGTATTCCTGCATCAACACCATGCCGCCAGGGAGTGTTGCCACCCAGATAAGGACGCTCGAGATGGCCAAAACCATGATAATGGGCGTGGCTAAGGAGACAACGATATTGGAGAAAATGGCCTTAATGCCTTCCTGGGGTTGGTTTTCGTTTAAGTAGTTAAAGCGATCGAGACCGCCCAAGCAGAGCTGGGTGGAGAGCAAGACAGAGACGCAGCACAGATAGACGATCATGCTCAAAATGGGGAGACCCACAAGGGTTAAGATCACACAAATCCAGAGCACAAGGCCATCGATGGAGCGGATATTTTTTTCAAAATGGAGGTTGCCGATGGAAAGTTCCGGCCAGCTCATTCGCCACAGAAGCACGCAGACAACAAAGGCGAGCCACAGGCACAGCAAAAGAACAGGGATTAAGGGCAGATAGAGCAGAACGTACGCCCCAAAGGTCAGGGGAAAGAGGCGGAGCAGGGGCGGGGTTTGTCTGGCGATATCGGGGTTTGAAATCGTTCGAAGATCCCAGGCCAAAAGCATTTGGCCAAAGATTAAGAATATATTGCCAATAGCCATAAAGAAACGATAGCTTTCCCCATTGGGAGAGATGGAGCCGATCAGAAGCGAAAATCCCACGCTGATGATGGGCAGGCTCACCTTGAACATATGATCCACAGCGGGATTGGTATCGGTTGGCAGCCAGCTTTGACGCCGCAAAAAAAAGAGGGCGATGGAGAAAATGACGAGCGCTATGCCTCCCCGAACAAGCATCCGCCGCCAGCCGTTTGAGTCGCTGGGCAATTCGAGGCCGCGCCGCATTTGTAAACCAGTCAAAAAGATCTCGACCGAACGATGCATATTCGACCATAAGCTTGCGTCGAGCCAGGCCAAGGGCTTTTGCAGGTAATAGTTGTTCCACAGCTTTGGAAGATTGTTGCGAATATCTTTCTGCTTGGCAGTGATTTGTTCGAGTAAATGATTGGCAGGCCCTAGATCTGTTTTTTGCTGAGTGAGGATTCTTTCTAAAAGTTTCAGCGTTTCTTGGATACTTGTATTATATATCTGATATTCTTTATTATCTCTTTTGATCGTGATGGTGAAGCTTAAGAGCGATTGTGTGGAATTAAAGAGATTTTCTACCTGGGAATGGTTGCGAAATAAGGGTGCCAGCTCGCGTTTGAGATCGTGCTCAATACCATAGAGCTGGCTCATCACCGCCTCCATAAGGGTCGCCCAGTTCTTATAGCGGTTCATGCTGGGCAGCAATTGCCCGAAATTGCGTTCAGCGTTGGTGACATAGAGGAGGAGATCGCGTTTGTTGATGAATTCTTCGGACAAGGTGGTCGCCTTGGTGCGGATCTCCTGAATATGGTGGAGAGACTCTTGCCAGCGCTTGTGCCAGGGAGCCTGTATCTTTGTTTTTTCTTCAACATCAAAATAGATGGTATTGAGTTTGGTGGCCAGCTCTTCGATAAAGTCGGAGATATTGGCCGGCGCCTTTTGTGGGGCTTCAACATTGGGAAGGAGCTTTGCGGGATCGACCTTGGTCTCACTGGGCGCGGCAGAGACAGAGGCGAGCAGAAGAAGCAGGGTGCAAGCAAGAAGGGGAAGAGCAAAGAGCGTGCGTGTCATAGGTGACCTTTTAGCAAAAGCTTTTGAATGAGAGGCTCTATGGGGACATCGATAGCGGTATCAATGGTGCATGGTGGAGGAAATGATTGTGTGTATCCAGACAATCTTTCCTCCCTGATTGGCATTGTCTTGGATCATGCGCAATTTCCCGATCTCCACGGTCAGCGTATCCTTGTTAAACCCAATTGTTTGCTCGGCAATGCCTTGGCCTGCACCAATCCTTTGGTTGTTTTGGGTGTGTGCTCTTGGCTCAAAGCGCAGGGAGCAGGGATCATCGTTGCCGATTCTCCGGGTTTTGGCTCGGTTGCATCGGTTGCCAAAAGCATAGGACTCGCTGATGGGCTTAAGGCAATGGGGATTCCTCTGGTATCGATGGGACGATGCGTGTGGAAGAAAAGCGTTGTCTTGGGAAAAGAGGTGCGTATTCCCTTGGGGGAGCGGGCCTTGGCCTGTGACAGGGTGTTCTCTCTCCCCAGGGTCAAAGTCCACAAGCAGATGCTGCTCTCTCTGGCTGTCAAAAATTGCTATGGGTGCGTTCCAGGGCTGCATAAGGCCTGTATCCACACCTTCTACGGCCAAAGCCGCCAATTTTTTGCCAGCTATATCGCTGCGCAATTCAGTCTCTTGCCGCCTGTGCATGCGGTGGTTGATGGCATTGTGGCCATGCACGGGACAGGACCTTCTGGCGGAAAACCCTATCCCTTGGGGCTTCTTGGCGCCTGCATCTCAGCTCCTCTCATCGATTGGATTGTGGCGCAGATTCTTGGACTTGACCCAAAAACGGTTCCCCTTTGCCAAGCCGTAGTTGAACAGATGCCCAAAAATTGTCAACCATATTATCCCTTGGAAAGCCCAGCATCCTGGGCAGTGCGCGATTTTGCCTTTCCTCCGCTTCTCACCTGCTCGTTTGCGCCGCACAGGCTTCTTTGGAGCTGTCTTCGCCGCATAGCCGCTCAACTGTTTGCTCGATAACTCTTTGTTAGGAGGTATATATGCCACGAATTCTTCCCAATGCAACGGATCTCTACGCTATCACCGATGCCAAGCTTTCACGAGGCAGATCGCTCGAAGAGGTTGTCACGCAGCTTTTAGACGCAGGGATACGCATCCTCCAGTACAGGGAAAAGCACGCCAAGATGGGGCGCATGCTTGAAGAGTGTCGCATGATTCGGGCAAAAACCCGTGAGGCGGGAGCCTGTTTTCTTGTCGACGACTATGTGGATATCGCCATGCTCGCAGAGGCAGACGGGGTGCATATCGGGCAAGAGGATCTGCCGCTGCCAGAGGTTCGTTCTCTCCTTGGGGATTCGAAAATTATTGGGCTTTCGACTCATGAGCCCAAGCAGGCCTTGGCTGCGGTGCAGATGGGGGCTGATTATATTGGGGTGGGGCCTCTTTTTGCGACCAAAACCAAGGAAGATGTGGTTGCCCCTGTGGGGCTCGCGTATTGTTCCTGGGTGCGCGACAATATCCCTCTCCCCTTTGTCGCCATCGGCGGCATCAAGGCGCACAATATCGCCGAGGTTGCCCGGGCAGGAGCCACCTGTTGCGCCCTGGTTTCGGAATTTGTGGGAGCCGATAGTATCAAAGAGACCGTGCAAACCGTGCGCACGATCTTTGCCCAGGCACGCAATCGATAAAAAAAACCCCGCGGAGGCGGGGTTTTGCACCTTTATTGGAGAGCGTGGCTGAGTGCTTGGTGGTAGCCTTTGATGCGGCGTCGTTCCAATTTTGACTGTTGCATGGCCGCTTGAACGTGATCGTGGGATACTGTTGCCTTGGCTATCAGCTTCTTGTGGCACTCAAGCAATGTGGTCAGCCGTTGCCGATATTGCTCGCGAAGCGTTGGGGTGTAGTGATCCCAGGCAAGGAGAGTGATTTTTTCGCGTTCTTTGGACAAAGCGATCGCCTCTTCAAAGGCCTCCTGCTCGATGGCCTCCATCTCTTTGGCAGCGATTTCCAAGGCCTGATCGAGTAAACACAATCCCTGCTTTTCCATTTTTTCCCTTCCTATTGGGCAAAGCGCGCAATCAATTCCTTATGGAGCTTTTCGCTGATTGTTTTCCACGCCAGGCATTGAGGGGCAAATTCGTATTCCAGAAGGTCGGAGAGCAAAATCCAGTCTTCGCTTTCCAAAATTTCGCTCATTTCGCTCAGAAGATCGGAGAGTTCAACGGTCTTGGTCTGGAACTCTTCATCGGCACCGTTCAGATAGCGTTCGCGAAGGTCGCCAACCATGGCCAAGAAATCGCGGACAACGTCGAGCAGATCCTGCAAAAGCTCCAGGGCATCGGCGTCTTTGCCTTCTTTGAACAGTCTGGCCACATTTTTGCCGCCGCTTTCCATCATCTGGGTCACCTTGGTCATTTCGGCAGCAATGTCGAGAGCCATCTGGGAGGAGGGAACCGAGCGGATTTCCAAGGATTCAATGCCATCACTCGCCAGATCTTCGGCCTGGTGGGGATAGATCTCGGAGAAAATTTCATTATTGACATAGACGTCGGTGATGATGCGATCTTCCATGGTCTTGTCCTGCATCACATTGGTCAAAATCTCTTCCAAATTGGAAAACATAGCGATCGACTTTTCGGTCTTTTGTCCGTCTATAATAATCATTTGCTGCCTCCGTGGGGGAAATAAATTACCGCAAAACTCTGCGTACTTCTCTTTATGCAGTATTTGTGCCAACCTCTATGTGGTCAGTCAGGCGTTGCAAGGTGAGGCGGAAGGTGTGCAGAAAGTGCACGAAGTTGTCGATATCGCCCCCCATATCCATGCGTATCTCCCGCCAGAAATAGCCAAAAGCAACAAAGAGAGGGTGTGTGCTCAACAACGTTTCGAGGCGGTCGGCGTTGCGCAAAAAGAGCGTCCGTGCCTGGGGGTGGCGCAAGAGAGGCGCTTGGGCGCACAAGGCCTCAAGAATGGTGTTGGCTTGGCCAAGGGTCTGACGGAAGTCCTTGGCAAGAGTGGATGCGCAGGCTATGGGGATCCAGGGGAGGCTGCTCTGTCCGTCAAGAATATGACTCCAAAAGGCGCGTTGGAGCCTAATCCAATCATAGCGTGGGGTGCGGGCAAAGGCGTTGAGCGGGCGAAGGCTGGCAAAACCCTCTGGATCCCGTTTTGTGGCATAGACTCTCGCCTGGATAGTGGGGGCACACGCAACACTTTCTGCCAGGCTTTGGCCATGTATCCAGGCCAAAAGAATCGCTGCAACATCCTCTGGCGCAATGAGGCTCTTGCAGGCGTGGTCATTGGCGCACGGTGTGTGAAAATCGCAGGGATGGCAGGGGAGATGGGGTTCAAAACAGAGGCAGTCTTCACGCAAAGGCCCTGTGTCGAAGGGTTGGGCTGTTGCGAGAAAGAGGCTGGCGCTCTTGGTGTTGAGGGCGCTTGCAAGGTGGAGGGTTCCGGTATCGTTTGAGAGCAGAAGCGAAACCGTACGCAAAAGCGCTGCCAAGACAGGGAGGCTTGTTTTGCCAAGAGCCGAGACAAAGGGACTGTGCGAAAAGCGTTGGTACTCGCTCTCAAACGCTTTTTCTTGGGCGGATCCAGTGAGAACCGGGCAGATCCTGGCTTTCTGCCACAAGATATCGCCAACACGCGCAAAGGAAGAAAGAGGCCATTGTCGTGTGGCGCTACTCGCTCCGAGCTGAAAGGCGATAAAGCCTTTGGGGGCATAGGGAGTGGCATCGGCAAGAAGCGCGTGCGCTTGCTCAAAGGCTTGTGGCTCTGGCTCCTTGATGGCAATGGAAGGCGTTTTTTTGGCAAAACCAAGAGGGTCTGCCATATGGCGGAACATATCGGCGATGTTGAAGACCGCATTGTGACGACAAAGGCTTGAAGCAGCAAGAAAGCTTGCCCAGAGGCTGTGGTTTACGCCAAAGCCGTCTTTGTCCATCCCAAAGCCGAGCATGGTCGGGGCTTTTAGGCAGAGGCTTAGGAGGCGGGATGGGAGGCTCGCCGTGAGATTGAGAACGATGCGGGGCTGTTCAGCCTTGATGGGCGCGAGTGTCTGCGAAAGCGTTGCGAGCGCTTGCTGCCAGTTGGTATCCAACTGCGCCAAAAGGCGTGCGCCTGGGAGAGCCCAGACGTTTGAGAGCCCATCGAGCAGAGCAAAGGTGCTCGCAAAATTATCCTGCCCCAACAAGCCAACCTTGAGTCCCTGGGATGTCAGGTCGTGGATCAGGGATTGGGATTGAATGAGGTCGCCAAAGCGGGTCAGATTGATGAGAAGACAATCGAGAGCCATAGTGTCGGTTATGGGAAAAGAAGCGTGGCAAAAAAAAGGGGGAGCGAGAGAAGTATCCCCCCGAAAAGAAAAGAATGGGCATACGACGATTTAGGCAAGAGAATGGCCGTCGAGCATGGAAAGCGCCAGCACCTTTTCCTGCTTGAAGCGGTTTTGGACAGCTGCGCGCACAGATTCGGTGGAGGAGCCAAACTGGCCAGCCCGGATTTTATAGACATTGGTGATCATATTGCGTTCGTAGTCAGGCGAGCTCGCCTCCCCGCTCACAGCGTCAGCACGGCTGAAGATGCGGGAGGCACCGGAAGGTCCGTGCTGGATCGCCGTACTCCAGATCACTTCGCGCATGGCGTCAGAGAGCGTGTTTTCGGTCAGTCCCGTATTTTTCACAATGGAGGCAAGGGCTGGTTCATAGTGGCTTTGGCGGGCAAAGGCCTCTTGTAAGGCCTCAAAGCGCGTGGGATCTTCGGCGGCGAGTGTTTTCCACATATCGGGCATGGCGCCGTGCCGACTTCCGGTATTGGCAGGGCCTGCGCTGCGGAGACGTTTGGCCACATCAGGCGCCTCATTGTCCAGAAATTTCAAAAAGTCCGTCATGGTGCCCACTTTGGAGGCTATCTGGTATTTGCCGTAGCTTGTGCCGCCGGTGCCATCGTAGCCAATGGCGGCAATGCCGTCTTGACCTGATTCAAATTGCGCCGAGAGTTTGCCGAGTCCTTGACTTGTGCTGCTCTTTTTCCGCCGCTTTTTGGATTGATGGCTTCGGACAAAATCGCCAAGGCCTTGCGAGGAGAGTCCCTGATTGATAAAGCCTTCGGTGCCGGCAATGTGGCTCACCCGCGTCCCTAACGCCATGCTGCGCGCAAGATCGAGGGTTGATCCCATGCTGGCATTGGGCGTTGGGGCAGCTTGGAAACGCATAAGGTCGCTCGGGGCGCGACCCGCTAAGACGAAATGGCGACCGCTTTGGGGCACTTGCACCGGATTTGGGCGTTGCGCTGCCATAATTTTGGCAAAGGTATCGGCATTCGAGGATTTCTTTGTCTGCATTGGTTGATTCTTGGGTGTGATCATCCACGTTCGTTCGGTTGCTTCGGTCATAGCTCTCCTCCTCGTTTGCTCAAGAAATTGCAAAGGATATGCCAAAAAAAAACAGCCAGACAAGCTGGCTGCGTAAAAGAACCGAGGAGGATCGTGTTTTAGAGGACTTTGAGGATTTCATCGATAAAGGTGTTGATGGCCTCGTCTTCGCCTTGGCCGTCGCCTTCGATGCGCAAACCATCGGTGATGCAATTGCCTCCCAATTGTTTGACTGTTTCTTCAATCACATCCACAGCCCCGCAAAAATGGGGGTAGGAACGATCCCCAGAGGCAAAGGCAGCACACGGCTTGTTGGCCAGATCCATATCCTTGGCGTGTTCAAAGAAGGAGTCGAAATCTTCTTGCATTTCAATATCTTCTTCGCCCCACGCCGAAGCACCGAAAAGCACGGCGTTGTAGTCTTTGGCAATATGCTCGGGTTTGGCGTTGGCCGCATTTTGGACAGAAACCGTGTGGCCGGCGTCAGTCAGTTTGCGCTCAAGGATATGGGCGATGCTTTCCGTATTGCCGGTGGTGGATCCAAAAACAATCAAGACAGAGGCCATAGGGTGCTCCTTTTTTTGAAAAAGAAATTGAAATTTTTATTCGAAAAAAGAGATAGCCCAAATGCCTGATCGTGTCAAGCGCTTTGGATTGCTTGCAGATACGAGCCAAGCTTACTATAGTCGTGGCATAGGGGCTTGGGGTATTGTTTTCTCCCCCAGATACGGGTTGAAATAGCCGTAGCGGAGCCAGGGGCAGCGATCAAGCAAGCGCTTCATAAAGAGCATAAGACCCATGCCAAAGGTTTGGAACGAGTGGCTTTGCCGCATGGTGGTATTGTACCATTCGGGGTCGATATTGAGATTGCGCCACTGGATCATGCTGACGCCACAGCCAACGAGCGTTGCCAGCGCCTCTAGTTCTTCTTCGGTATCGGTGATACCAGGGAAAAAGAGGAGATTGAGGGACACAAAGAGGTTGTTGGCGCGAGCAAGGCGTATGGTTTCAACCACATCGTCAAAGCGATAGCCTTTGGGGCGATAGTAGGTTGTGTAGAGAGCTGGCTGCGCGCTGTTGATGCTGACGCGGATGCTGGTGAGGCCTGCTGTGGCTAAGGGGACAATGGCCTTGGAGATGGAGCCATTGGTGTTGATATTGATGGTGCCAGGCCCTTTTTTGGCACGAAAATGCGCAATGCTGTCTGTGATCAATTCCCAATTGGTGAGCGGATCCCCTTCGCAGCCCTGGCCAAAGGAATAGATGGGATTGTGGGCTCGTTTGCTGTGGATCTCCATCACTTGGACGATTTCATCCACACGAGGGATGAAGGTCAGTCGGCATTGGGGGGTTATGGGAAAGGGGCTGTCCTTGTCTTGCTGGGAGATGCAGCCCAGACATCGGGCGTTGCAGGTGGTTGATGTCGGCAGCGGGGCTTCAAAGCGACCCAGGGCAAAGTTGCGTGCTGCCGGGCAATCGTAGCGCGCCACACAATTGTTCATGATGTGCATGAGCAGGCGATTGTTGGCGTAGGTGCGTCTGAGGGCGTTGGCCTCACGGGCAATGCTCGCCTTGGCAATATGGGCAAATTGCTGACGGCAGTCGGTGTCAACGGTTTTGGCAGCCACATAGAAATGATCGTTGGCAAAACCAAGGGCTGCATAGGCAAAGAAGGGAAGGAGTGGGGCGCCCTCTTCTGTTTTGTAGGCAGGATGCGCCCAGACCGTATTGCCCGGCGCAATAAAGGCCGCAACAGCTGTTTGGCCGGATTCTGTCTCAACATCGCCTGTGGTTGGATTGAGCCCCACAGCCTGGCGTTTTGGCAAAAGCATAAGCTCGCTTTCCGGGGGCAGTTCCATCAAATCCGAAAAACGCGGTGTCATCCATTCCTGCCCACGGCGTGTGAGCATCAAAAGGTCTGGGTGGTCGTAGATATTGCCCTTGCTGTCGGCAAAAACCATGCGCACGACAGGATCTTTTTTTGCCATAGTGGTTTCCTTTGCGTATCTTGTATGACCTCGAGGATTGGGTATGCTCTCATTTATGCTTTTTAGTTTTTTGGGATTCCTGTGCCTTGCCGCGCTTTTGGTGTATTTTCTCTACACCCAGGAAAAGATCGCCCGCACCCTGCAAGACGAGCATGCCGAGCTGCGTCTGCTCTTGCGCCAAATGGACGCCCGCATCACAGCCTTGGCGGGGAAGGAAAAAGAGAACGATGTGCTCGGTCAAGAGGCCGACCATCTTTTGCATCTGGATTTTGATTCTCCCCAAAAGAAACCCTCGACCGATATGGGACTTGATCTCCATTTTGATGAGCCTGAAGAACGCAAGTTGTGAGCAGGGAGGGTTTTTTTGTGCTTTTGCAACGCCGTTGTACCCGTTGGATACTGCTCGGCCTGTGTCTTGGCCTTCTCAGCCTGGTTTTTTGGGTGAGCACGCATAAAGACCTCATTGTGGGGCATATTGAGCAGACCCTTCGCGACAAATTGGGATCAGCGTGTACGATCGGCGGCATGACGATTTCCTGGAATCCCTGGCCTGTGGTTCGTGTTCACCATTTTCAGTTGAACAACGACGCGTATTCGCTCGATATTCCCGCGCTCTCCTTACGCCCAGCACTGACAAAACTGTGTGTGGGCGTTTTTGATGTGGGAACCCTTATCCTGCAAGATCCCTCCATACACATCCATGCCCACGCATCGTCTTCAGACGCTTTTGATCCCACGCAATTGCCCTCTCTTCTCAATGACGTCGCAGGCTCTCTGCCGAGCAATGCCACTCTCATTGTGCAAAACGCGACTGTCTTGCACGAGAGCGCCCGTGTGGATGGCTTTGACTGCGTACTCAACGTACGCAACGGGGGCGTAGTTGAGGGCAATATTCTTGTCCGTGCCGTTACAAGCCCCCATGGTCTTCTCCAGGATATTTTTTGGATTGGCACCCTTGATCTTGCCAATCTGTACACAGGCAATTCGCAGGGCCGCGTGCGTGTACGCCTCTCCACCCTCGACCACAGGCATGCGGTCACTGTTCGCACTGCTTTCGCCAGGCAAGAGGGGGAGTGGCAAGCAGAAACACGTGTGCACGGCGCCTTTACCAAGGACGAGCAGGCCATTCCCTTTTCCTTTGCGGGCAATCTGGCTCTGCCCGATCTCCAGCATCTTGCCATACGGCAGGCAACACTGACACTGGGCTATCGCGACAGCGGGCAACTTTCGGCAGACTATGCGTTTGACGCCAAAAAATTGCAAGGTGTTTTGCGTTTGAACCACGTCAGTTTAACCGAGTGGTTGGGCTTTGGGCGTTCGCTTCCTCCGGGGCTTATGCACGCGCTCGACCATATCACCGATGGCTCGCTCGATTTTACGCTCAGCCCCAAGGGACTTGTTGTTCCCCGTGTATCGGCGCATTGCGCTGACGCCTTTTTTGAAGGGCGTGGTGGGGTCGCTGATTGGGCAAAACCCGTGGTCTTTCTCGACATGCAGGCTGCGCAGGTGGATTTGCTCAAGGGGATTCCCGAAGCGGGCTGTGTTCTCCCCCCCAAACCCGAGTACGGCCATGGGCCTTTGACCCCTGAATCCTTTGAACCAGGCGAAGAAGCCTCTGTTGGCTACGATATCCGGCTCGGCGCAAACCAGGTCTTGTATGGGCCTTTGACCATCCACAACGCCCGTGTCCGCATTCATCCAGGGCCCAAGGCCAAGGACGCGCCGATTGCTTTGGATGTGAAGGCCTTGTTCTACGAGGGGCGCATGCAGGGTTCGCTGCTTTTGGGCGGCATTGAGGAGACAACCTACGCCATCCAGATGGCTTTTGCCGATGTCAATGGCGCGCCGCTTGGCAAAGCCATGCCACGGATTCCGCTGCGTAAAGGCAAGTGGAACGCCACCTTGGCTATTACAAGCCTGGGCACAAGCCTGGATGGCTTTTTGAAAGAGCTTCGGGGTAATGTGCGCGTGGAGGGTCGACAGGGCGAAGTGGCCTTGGCCTCCAAACAGCTGGCTTTTACCACCTGCCAAGCCCGTCTCGCCCCCTTGCAGCAGGGTCAATTTGCCTCAGCCGCTCTTGGTCTTGACGGCCATTACGGGGTCGTGCTCGATATCGCGGATCGGCGTCTTGAACTGGGGGGGATTGGGAAAATTTGGTTTGGGGAGACACAGGATAAAAGCGGGGTGGAATTCTACAATCTCGAGACCAGTGTGCGCATGCAGACAAAAGCGGTTCCTGGCGAGCTTGTGGGCAAGATGCTTTTGCAGTGGAGTGGATCCAAGCTTGTGGCCAACAAAGTGGCTGTATCCTGCGACGGAGGCTCGTTTGCAGGACAAGCCAGTGCGCAATTCCAGAAAGAGATGACGGTAAGTGGCAAGGGCAATGTGGCCATCAAACGTCTTTCTTCCATCCTCTCCCTCGTGCTTGGCAAATCCTTTAGTATTCCGCAGCTTTTGGAACGCTTTCAAGGGGAGACGCAGTTTCTTGCCACAGCCAAGCGGCTTCATTGGACGGATCTTTCCCTGCAGACAGAGCTTGGCAAAGCCACAGGCGATATGTCGATCGATCTCGCTCCTGCCCTTGTTTTTATGCCCCACATACGCTTTGAGCGCATCGATGTGGATCGCCTTTTTGGGCAAAAAGGAGGGGGAGAGGAGAAAGGGGAGCCGCTCGCTCGCACATGGAGAAAACTCGATGGTTTTGCCATGATGGGTCTTGTCACGGTCGGTCAATGCGTGTGGAAAAAATTTGTTGTGGACAATCTTCGTCTGCCCTTTTCCCTGCACAAAGGGGTCTTCTTCAGCAAAACCATCCAGGGGCAGGTCTTTGACGGCTCTCTCAAGGGGCAGGTGCAGCTTGAGGCTGCCAAGGATTTTCTCGTTGGAATCGTGCTTGCCGTAGAACATATGGATATCGCCCACGCTGCCAAAGCCTTTATGGACAAAGCCCAGATAAGCGGCACAGCCAATATTTCGGCGACGATGAAATCGGCGTGCAAGCATGTGGGCGAGCTTGTTCGCAATCTTTCCGGCACATGGTCGCTTCGCGTCAAGGATGGGCGCTATCAGTCGCTCAAAAAAAACGGCCAGCCACAGGGCAAGCCCTTGTTGTTTTCTGTCTTGCAGGCCTCGGGGCAGATGGATGGGGGGATTGTTGAGAGCAAAAACATCACGCTCGCAGGAGATTCGCTCGCCCTAGCTGGCAAGGGGGAATACAATATTCCCAAGGAGACGATCGATTTGACGCTCACCGTTGATATGAAGGGTTTCCCCCGTTTCCCCATCTATATCGAAGGCCCGGTGGAAAAACCAAAGACCGCGATCGGCGCCGGCTCATTGATTGTCAACGCCATCGGTGGCCTGTTCACGAGTCTCTTCAGCGTTTTCCGGTGACACAGTATAGCGGATGCTGTGGAGAAGGAGACCGTGGGCTGGCGCTGTTTGGCAGGGGTTTTTTGTGCGCGAACACGCACAGAGGATGGTTTTGAGATCGTTGGGGGCGAGTTTGCCTTTGCCAATGGCAGCCAACACTCCTGCGATATTGCGCACCATCTGCTTTAAAAAGCCGTTGGCGCAAACGCACAGCGTATATTCATCGGCTGCGTCAGCATGCAGGGGCAGATACTGTGCCGTATAGATGGTGCGGATCGTTGTTTGCGTATCCGCTCCGGCGTTTTGCAGGCTCGCAAAATCGTGGGTGCCGACCAAGAGGGGCAAGGCTTGGCAGATGGCTTTCTGATTGAGCGCGCCCACTGCCCAGACATAGGGGCGGCGATGGGGGAGAATGAAGCGGGGATTGGTCCAGAAATGGTAGTGGTAGGTTTTCTGCTTGGCGTCAAAGCGGGCGTGAAAATCGGATCGCGTTGGGCTGATCTGGGTGACCGCGATATCCTTGGGTAAGAGGGCATTGAGACTTGTTTGCAGGCGATCAAGCTCGCATGCGGGGATATCGGCGTGGGCGATTTGCATGGCAGCATGAACCCCAGCATCGGTTCGGCCCGCTCCAATAACGGCAATTGGTTGCCGAAAAAAAACAGAGAGTGCTTTTTCAAGCACCCCCTGTATCGTTTGCTGGGTCGTATCCTGGCGTTGCCATCCGTGGTAGTTGGTTCCGATATAGGAGAGGGCAAGCACGATACGCATTTATTTCATCTTCATATGTGACAGCTGTTCTGTCAGTTTCGCGGTGACCGCAGGATTGGTATAACTCAAAATATCGCCCGATTGTTTGGGGGTTAAGCCTTCCAGGATTCTGCAGGCCGTGCCCTCATCCATTTTTTCTAACGCCCTTGCTGCTGTTTTCGGCTTCATATTGCCAAACATCTGGATCAAGGTTTTAATTTTTTGTGCCTCAACGCCTTTGGCCTCAAGCAGCATGCGTTTGACCTTGGCTTCGCTGTCTTGCAGTTCCTTGATACGCTCATCCATCTGTTTCTTTAAGACCAGCATGTCCTGCTGCTGCCGTGCGATGTCCTGGGCTTCCTGATTGCTGACAGGATTGCGTTGAACCCGGGGAATCGGGGCCACAGAGCCCGCTGATTGGGCGCGTTCAGGCACCAGAGGAACAGGCATTTGGTCGCGCCGCTGTATGGGCGCTTGCTGTTCATAGGGGGTCAGGGATTGGGTTTGCAGCACGTTTTGCGGAACAGGCATCGAGGCTGCCGCGTGGGCTGCGGTGACAGCGCCAAGGGTTGGGACAGGCAAGCGCGGTTTTTCTTCCGCGTACACAGCGACTGTGCCTGGTTCGGCGATCGGCGCTGGGAGAGGAGCTGGCAGAGGCCAAGCCGGGGTCTGCAGCACAGGATCGATGGGATCATCGACTGAGCGCGCAAGCTCTGCCTGGCTTTTTGCAGGAACAGGTTCTTCGGGAAGAATGGGGCGTACCACCGCCTGCTCTTTTGTGGATTCTCTCATCGGCTTTTGCGGGGCCGATTCTGGCTCCTTGGTCTGCGTGCTGGCTTTTTGCAGGATGGGAGATGGGTCAGGCGCCTTGGTGTGAAAGGCTGGGAAGGGGAAATCAAGCAGGATCATCAGAAAGAGAGCGAGCTTGATACAGCACAGAACGGCAAGCCAGCGGAAGAGCTTAGCCAGCTGGAGCTTTTTTATACCGGATCGTTGCGATTTCGTCATTGACGTGTTGCTCCTTTGTCTTTTCGTCGCGAATCCATGCAGCATGCTGCCGTTCCTTGAGTTTTATCAACATCTTTTTGTCAATGGCTCTGATCGCCAGAAGTTTTTTGGCTTCGGCAAGAATCCCTTCCGCCATGGTTTGTTCGACGATGCTTTGCCTGAGGTCATCGTTGAGGCCTCGCATATACTGCTCAGCCACCCAGAATTCCTGGGCACTCATGGTGGGGTTTTCCTGACGTTGCTGGTTGGCCGTGGCAATGGCCTGCTCCGTCTGTGCCCGATGGTCGTTGGCTGCTTTGAGTTTTGCCTGCGCCTGGGCGACCTGGATCTTGGCCTCTTCTTCCAATTGTTCTCGATAGTCGAGAATCTTTTGCATCCGAAAGGTGAAAGGCATGGGATACCTGTGCTTTTTTTGACACGCTGCACTGTTTCCCTGGGATATGCAAAGAGTGAACCATTGTGTGGTTTTAGACCAGACGGAAGAGATGGTTAACCGGTCCTGCCCCTATGCCCGGGGTGTAGCTCGTCATGAGTGCCTGGTGCAGATAGTGTTGGGCGAGCTGGATAGAGGAGAGCATGGTATGGCCTTTGGCGAGGTTGGTGGCAATGGCTGCTGAAAGGGTGCAGCCGGTTCCGTGGGTGTTCTCCGTAAAAATACGACTTTGGGGAAGGGAGATTGGGGGGGTATCTTTGAGAAAGAGGGTGTCGCACACGGTTTTTTCGCCGAGATTGTGTCCCCCCTTAATCAGGACGCAGCCAGAAACCATGGTGAGCAGCCGTTTGCCGGCCAAGACAAGATCTTCCTCTGTTTTGATTTCGCGATCCGCTAAAAGCTGCGCCTCTGGCAGATTGGGGGTGAGAAGGTCGGCCAAGGGCAGAATGTGGGTGCGCAAGGCAGAAATAGCGGCGTCTTCGAGCAGCTTCACCCCGCTTTGACTCATGCACACAGGATCAACCACCAGCGGATAGGTCTTGTTGGCAAGGGATTTGGCCACGGTTTTGATGATGGGTTCCGCAAAGAGCATGCCTGTCTTGGCGGCCTTGATCGAAAAGCCCGCTTCGTTGGTTGCAATCTGTTCAGCCACAAAGGCCGGATCCACTGGGAAGATGCCTGTGACCGTTGCCCCGTTTTGGGCAGTGAGGGCTGTGATGGCACAGGTTCCAAAGCCTCCGAGAGCTGCTATGGTTTTGAGATCGGCTTGAATGCCGGCTCCACCGCCGGAATCCGAGCCGGCAATGGTGAGGACAACTGGGGGTGTTTGCATAGATCCTCCGTTACAAAACCTCATAAATGCGGGCAAAAACATTGTCGTAGACCAGTTTGAAATAGGGAGAGAGCGCTGGATCCTGGCTTTTGGCGGTCATGAGTCTGACCATCAGGGATTTTGCCAGGCGTTCGTCGATGGCGATTTTTTCATCCGTCACTTTATTAAAGAGAAAATGGACATTGCGGCGTTGGGCTAAAAAGGCTGCTTTTTCTTCGGCACTGGCCTTGGGATGGCTTGCCATCCACTCGGTGAGATAGTCTCTGTGGGTAATCCCTGTTTCATCAAAGACGCTGATGGAGGCCGCATCGATGGAGGGGGCGTTTTCGTTTAAGCGAACCTCGCCCGTATCCAAGCGGTAGAAAAGGGCGTTGGGGATGATGGAGAGGGCACCGCCTTCACCGCGCTCTGTGATAAAATTCCAACTGCCGAAATGACTGATCCAAAAGCCCAAGCGGAGCATTTCAAAACTCACCAGGATAAAGAGGCGCCCCTTGCTCTGGATCAGCGGGGTTTCTGGGGATCGCAAGGTATCCATAAGCGCCTGCGCTGCTGCGCCGTCTTTGCCTTCAAAAACCTTGCCCGCGCAATTGCCCACGCTTTCGGTATAGCGCATCAATTGTCTGGCAAAGCGGGGATTGTCTGTGGCAAAGACCGCTGCTGGCAGATAGAGGGAGGGGCCTCCGTGCATGGCGCCATCGGCAATGGTTTGGCGTTTGGCAAAGTGGTGCGCTGCGTAGCCCCAATCCCACCACAGCCAGAGCAGGGCGTTTTCCGGGGTCATGCTGCGGGCGTGGGCGAGACAGTCTGCGTGGCGGCGGTTGATCATAGGCCCTTGGCTCATGGTGGGAATGATGTCGACAAAGGGCACGATGAGAATCGCTATCAGGAGAACACTGGTCAGAGCCCCCATGGTTCGGTGGGCTTTGGCGTCGGTACAACGAGCGAGCAGCCAGTAGAGGGGGAGGGAGAGGCCAATGCTGATGATGGGGGCGCCGAACATGACCATGCGCCCGCCAAGTTTGGTGCTGAGAATCGCGAGCGCTGCGAGGGGCAGCAGAAAGAGCGCGCCTGGGCGTTTGGCCACAACCACAAAAAAGCCCACCAAGCCCAAGAAGGCCGCTTCAGGCCAGGGATGAAAATAGGAGAGCAGCGCCCACACCCCCACATCCTGCACTTCGACGATCGATTGGGCAACCGAAGGGTAGACGAGAGGAGGCCCTGCGTCTTGCTGTTTGATGTCGCCTGCTGTTTTCAGATAGGCTTGGATGTGATTGTGGATGTGTTGGGCAATATCGCCTTGGAGGAGCAAAAAACCAACAAAAAGCCACAAGCAAAGGAGCACCAGCGGATGGGTGAGGATTTTTTTGAGGCTGTGCCCGGTTTTTGCGCGTATGCCAAGCAGAAGAAGGGGCAGAAGAAGGCCAATGGTGCCCAAAAGACTGGGGAGTACGTAGGAGAGCGCCCCCAAAAGCACAAGGGGTCTTCGCATGCGGGGCGCCATGCAAAGGGTCATGCAGAAAAGCAAGAGATCCGTATATCTAATGATATAGGGGAAGACCGAATGCCAGGATTGGGTGGCATGGGCGCACAGGCCTGAGAGCGCCAAAAAAAGAAGCCACACGGAACTGATGGGATTGCCCTGCGGACCCAAGGGCGTTGCCGGAAGGGTGTGGGTTATGCGGAAGAGTTTTTTGACAACGGTCTGGGGCAGGAGCATGTGCCTGATGGTCCAGGTGGCAGGAGCCAGGGTGATGGCAAGGGGAATAAAGAGGGTGATCAGATCGGTGTCGTAGAAGCCAAGCAGGGTTCTGGCTAAAAAGCCCGGAGAAAACGAGGCGAGGATACCCGCGCACACACCGCTTTCGAGGCTGCCGAGCGCCCACACCCAAATAAAGACCAAAACCGCAAGGCAGCTTGAGAGAATGGCCGGGAACCAAAAGGCGATGCTGGCAGGAGGGGTGTTCAGGATGCGACTGATTGTGCGCAAAAGCACAGCCATGGGATGGTCTTTGCCCAAGCCAAAGCCTTCAGCGCCGGCAACCCAGTGGTAGGCATCGTGGGTGGCCAAAAGCCATTCCTCACCCAGTCGGAACTCGCTGTCTTGCCAACTTGGCCACTCCATCATGCGCAGACAAAAGGCGAGTGCAAAGACAAGAAGCGCGCCCACGATCCCCTGACACCACAGCGTCCTGAAGGTTTGGGGGATTGGCTTCATGGTGTTCCTCCCTGGTTTTTGCGCAAAAGCCAGAGCCAGCGGGGCTGGTCGAAGGCCATATAGGGCATCGTTGTGATGGGGGTGACGTCTGAGAGCGCTTCTGTGTCAGGGGCTTGGGGGAGAGGGCTTGTCGCAAGGATGGCGAGAAGGCCTTGGTCTGCAAGAAGCTGTTTGGCACAGGGCAAAAGCGTTGGAATAGGTAAACAGGCCTTGCTTGTGAGAATGTCGAAGGAGGCAGGCTGCTCATGGCTTATCGCGGCAATCGTTCCTGCATAGACGCTGATGTCTTTGAGGGCGAGGTGCGCGATCACGGTACGAAGAAAGCTTGCGCGTTTGCCCTGTTTTTCAACCAAAACCACGCTGCCCTTTGGCCATAAAAGGCGCAGAGGAAGAGCGGGAAAGCCCGCTCCTGAGCCAAGATCGATCAGGCGAGGATGGGGATTGGTACAATGGGTGGCAAGCAGGGAGGCTATGAGGCAGCTGTCGATGATCTGCTTGCGAAACAGGCTTTCGAGCGTTTTGGCGCCTGTGAGGTTGATGCGCTTATTCCAGGTTGCCAAGAGTGTGAGATAGCGGACAAAGGCGTTGAGCGTCTCAGCCGAAGGCATGAGGGTGGGCGCAAGCGCGTTTTCCGCAAAAAGGGCATGGAAATGGCGGGCAAGGATGTCGGCAGATATATCCATTCGAGCACTCTGTTTTTTTTCGGTGTACGCTCCAATCCTTGCGCTTGCAAGGAGGAGCCGTATGTCGTACAAGCAGCGAAAAAGGTTTTTTGTTTTTTCCTACGATCTGTTTGTTTTTTCGCGAACGGAGGATCCAGTATCACATGAAGACCCATGGTTTGCTCTTCCCAGGCCAAGGTTCCCAATGCAAGGGCATGGGACGGGCTCTCGCTGAATTTGATGCCGACTGCATGGACTTGTGGCTTTTGGCCGAACGCATAAGTCGTCTCCCCTTGCGTGCCATTTTCTGGGAGGGAACAGACGAGGATATGCGCCAAACCAAGGCCTTGCAGCCCGCTTTGACCGTTGTGAACTGTTCGTTGTGGAAGCATCTGGAGGGCAAATGCGCCATCCAGGGGGCTGCTGGTCACAGTCTTGGCGAATTCAGCGCCTTGGCCTGTGCGCATGTTCTGAGTATCGAGGATGCGCTCACCCTGACCAGTTTGCGCGGCTCTCTCATGGAACAGGCTGATCCCAAACACGAAGGCTGCATGGCTGCTGTGCTGAAATTGGATGCCAAGACCGTGGCCGCTCTTGTGGAAGAGATTCAAGCCCAATGCCAAGAGATCTTGGTTTGTGCCAATCTGAACACGCCGACCCAAACCGTTATCAGCGGAACCACCCATGCGGTCGATATAGCGTGCAAGCTGGTGAAAACCCAAAAAGGGCGTGCCATTGCCTTAGCTGTTGCGGCTGCCTTCCACAGTCCCATGATGGAAGAGGCCAATCGGGAATTTTCTCCACAATTAGCCCGTGTCACGTGGCACACAGCGCGTTTTCCCATCTACGGCAATGTCGATGGGCAAGCGGAAGTGGACGGCGATCGCCTTCGCGCAAAGATGGAGCGGCAGATGGTATCCTCGGTTGTGTGGTGCGATACCATGCGCGCCATGTATGCAGATGGGATCACCACCTATCTTGAACTGGGTCCCAAATCCCTGCTTGGGAAAATGGTTGCCCCGTGTTTACCATCCGATGCCCCTATTTCCACCCATCTGCTCGACACCGTTGAGGCCATTCAGGCCTATGGGGAGGCTGTATGCGGGCAATAGAGGATGTGAAAGGGCTTCTGCACGATATTGTCCAATCGCTTGGATATGTGTGGCCAGACAAGTGTGTGGTTGAGCAGCCCAAAGATCCCAGCCACGGCGATCTTGCCACCAATCTTGCCATGCTCTTGGCCAAGCAGGCGAAAAAAAATCCCAAACTGCTTGCCGAAGAGATCGCCAAGAAGCTCAGTACGTCATCGTTTCCCATTGAACGCGTGAGCATAGCAGGACCTGGCTTTTGTAATATCGTGCTTCCGCAAAGCTATTGGCAGCGGGCGGTGAGCGAGGTTGAGCGGCTTGGGGGGGATTATGGCAAGACAGAATACGGGCAGGGCAAAAGGGTTTTAGTGGAATTTGTCTCGGCCAATCCCACAGGGCCTTTGCACATCGGCCATGGCCGCGGCGCGGCCTATGGGGACAGCCTGGCCAAACTCTTGCGCTTTGCCGGCTACACGGTGTCCACCGAATACTATGTGAACGACGCTGGTCGTCAAATGCGGCTTTTGGGACTCTCGGTTTTTTTGCGCGCAAAGGAATTGCAGGGGATCGAGGTAGCGTGGCCTGAGGAATGGTATCGGGGCAGCTATATCATCGATCTCGCGCGAGCCTTGCTTGCGCAAGTACCCGATCTCTGTCTCTTGCCTGAGGCGGAGGCTATCGATCGGTGCTATCAGTATGCCATGCAGCAGATTATGGATGGCATTCAAAAGGATTTGGCCGATTTTGGCGTCCATCATGACACCTATTTTTCCGAAAAAAGTCTTGTGCAATCCCATGCAGTGGATCAGGCCTTTGCGGCCTTGGATGCAGCGGGTAAAACCTATGTGCAGGACAATGCCTACTGGTTTGCAACGAGCCAAGCAGGCGATGATCGGGATCGGGTGCTCAGAAAATCCGATGGCTCGCTCACCTATTTTGCTTCGGATATCGCCTACCATCACAATAAATACGAGCGCGGTTTCGACTGGCTGATCGATGTCTGGGGTGCCGATCACCACGGCTATATTCCCCGAATGCGGGCTGCTATTGCCTCCATGGGCAAGGAGCAGAGTACCTTTGATGTGGTTTTGATCCAATTGGTCAATCTTCTGCGCGAGGGCAAGCCCTTGAGCATGTCTACCCGGGCTGGCACCTTTGAGACCTTGCGCGACTGCATCGATGAGGTGGGTACCGACGCCTGCCGCTTTATGTTTCTGTCGAGAAAGAGCGATAGCCCCCTGGATTTTGATCTCGATTTGGTGCGCAAGCGGAACTTGGAAAATCCGGTCTACTACGCCCAGTACGCCTATGCGCGCTGTCAGGCGCTTCTTCGCAAGGCAAACGAGGCAGGTCTCGTTCTTGATGCCACAACACCCATCGAGGTCTTGGAAGCCTTGTCGGATGAGGATGATTTGCTCTTGCTCAGGAAAGCGGCGGCCTTTGAGGATGTTGTGGTCGATGCCGCACGCACCTTGGGGGTGCACCACATCTCCCGCTATGTGAGCGAACTCGCAGGTCTTGTCCACAGCTTTTATGCCAAGCATAAAATTGTGGGCACAGACAATGCCAAACAAAGTCATGCGCGGCTGGCCTTGTTTCGGGCAATCGGCGTGATCTTGGCCAATGCTCTGGGCATTCTCGGGGTCAGTGCCCCGGAATCTATGTAGGGTGTTTGGCATGCATTGTATTCGCAAACCACAGCCAAGGCAGCCCAAAGAGATGGGCGAGAAAAAATCACAGCCCTTTGCGCTCAGATTATCCGTTCCCTTGTTGGCTTTTGGTGGCCTTCTCGTTGCGCTCACCGTTGGCTGGGCCTTTGTCATGGGCTTTATGGTTGGAAGGGGGGACAATCCCGGCGAGCGCTTAGCCAGCCTAACGGGCTTTGGCGGCAATATCGAAACCGTGTCTCGCAACGCCTTTATCCCGAACCAGCCACAGGGGAAAGAGATAACAAGCGAAGAGCCTCCTTCCGAAGAGGAAGCTCCTCCGAAGAAAGCCCCTATTCCCAAAAAGGCTCCTGTCAAAAAGAGTGCGGAGCCTGAAAAGAGTGAAGAGGCGCATCCTTTTGTCAGACCCAAGGGACAATCCGTGGCAGCCTGGGGCGAAAGTCCTGTCCAAGTCCTTCCCAAAAAGGAAGACACTCCGACAGAGCAATCGCGCAGCGAGTATTTTTACCGTGTGGCCACCTATAAAACCAAGAACGAGGCGGAAGAACTCGCGAAACAGTGTGCGGGACCTTTGCGCAAAGCCTATGTGCAACAAAACGGCACGCTCTATTCAGTCTATTTGAACACCAAGATGAATGCGGACGAGTATACGGAGTTGCAAAAGCTCTTTAGCAAACTCAGGGTCAAGGATCCTTTTTTGTTGGCCAAGAAAGAGCCCAAAAAGGCCAAAGAGACGAAAAAACCGTGACGGAGTGTTGACGTGGGGCGTTGTGTCCGTTTTGTTTGCAATATGCTCGCAAGCACAGGAGCTGCCACGATTTTTTTTGGCAAGGGGCTCCTGGGGATCGTTGAGTCTGGCCGCATAGGGCGAAGAACCGTTGCCCAAATCTATGCCATTGGCTGCCAGTCGATCTTTGTTATTATGCTGATCGGCTTTTTCTGCGGCATGGTGCTGGGCTTGCAGGGCTACTACACGCTCGTGAAATTCGGTTCCGTGGGGCTTTTGGGATCAGCCATCTCGCTCACCCTGATCCGTGAGTTGGGGCCTGTTCTCACCGCCATTATGCTGACAGGGCGTGCTGGCTCCTCCATGACCGCCGAAATTGGGGTTATGCGCATATCCGATCAGATCGATGCCCTGGATGTCATGGATATCAACTCCATGGCCTATCTGGTTTCTCCCCGTCTTTTGGCTTCTCTTGTCGCCTTTCCGCTTCTGACCGCGCTTTTTGACGTGATAGGTATCTTAGGCGGCTATGTGACCGGGGTTTTGATGCTCGGCATCAATGAAGGGGTGTATTTTTACCGCATAGAGGCCTCGGTTTTGCCGATCGATGTGTGGGGCGGCTTTGTCAAATCGCTGGTTTTTGCCCTGTTAGTCACCACCGTTTGCTGCTACCAGGGCTATACCACGCATCTGCGCAGAGACAGTGCAGGGCCTGCTGCTGTGGGCAATGCCACAACGCAGGCGGTGGTTGTGAGTTGTGTCTGCATCCTGGCTGCTGACTATGTGTTGACCTCTTTTTTCCTCTAGGAATATCATGGAAACAGCGTGGGATATCGATCTTTGTGCGCTCACGATAGGGTATGGCTCCCATATTGTTCTTCACAATGTTACAGCCTCGTTTCCGGCAGGCCGTATTTCCATGATCTTAGGGGAGTCGGGCTCTGGCAAATCGACGCTTCTGCGCCATATCATTGGTCTTTCAGTCCCAAAATCCGGGCGTATCACCATCGCGGGCACGGATTGCACGCGCATGGATGATGCAGAGGCACGCAGGCTCCGCCGCCGGATGGGGGTTTTGTTTCAAGACGGCGCGCTCTTGGGTTCCTTGACCGTTTTGGAGAATGTGGCGCTGCCTTTGACCGAGCATCTCCGTCTTCCCAAGGAGCTGATCCGGAAAGAGGCTTTGCGGGTGCTTGGCATGGTTGAGCTTGAGCAGGTGGCAGACTACTACCCGAGCCAATTGTCCGGTGGCATGCGCAAGCGCGCTGGCTTAGCGCGAGCCATTATCACCAATCCCTCGCTTCTTTTGTGCGATGAACCAACCTCAGGCTTGGATCCGCTCACAGCAGCCCGCATGGATATCTTGCTTTTGACCCTGCATCGCCAATTTCCCGGCATGACGATCTTGGTTGTGAGCCACGATTTGGAGAGTTTTCATCATATTGCCGACTACACCCTGGTGATTAAAGACGGTTTGGGCATTTTTTCCGGAACCAAGGACGCCTTCTATGCCAGCAACGACCCCTATCTTGTGCGCTACCGCACACGAAGCAGTGAAGCAACTGTTGCGGATTTTTCGAGTACAATGGATCCGCGGGTTTCTTCGGAACTCAGTCGTTGGCTTGCAAACCCATAGCGTGGAGTGGAGTGACCCATGCGGGACTGTATCGTAGGTCTTTTTGTCGTCGTCGGTCTTCTCTGTGTCGCCTATCTGTCTGTGCGATTGGGGAAGATGGATCTCTTTGTCGAAAACGGCTTTCCCCTGCTTGCCCGTTTTGATTCGGCGCAAGGCTTGCGCGTTGGCGCTGATGTTGAGATGGCAGGGGTTGCTGTTGGTCGGGTGTCTGCCATTACCTTGGACGACAATCCCCAGCACACCCAGGCCGTTGTGCATTTGCAGCTTTTTAAAGACTATCGTTTGTCCGAGGATACCATTGCCTCTATCAAGACAAGCGGCCTGATTGGGGATAAATATATTACGCTCTCGCGAGGAGGATCTTCTGTGATTCTCGGGGCGGGGGATACTATCAACGAAACGGAATCGCCGGTTGATTTGGAAACGCTGATCGGCAAATACGCCTTTGGAGGGGTCTAAGACAATGCGAGCGTGTGTGCGATTTTTTGCTGTTGGCTTGCTGTGTGCGTTCGTGTTTGCTACCAATGCCTATGCCGAGAGCGCGAAAGAAAGTTTGGAACGTTCCTTCACGCTCGTTTTGGAGATTCTCAAAAACCCCGACTATGCTGATCCTGTCAAACGCCCCCCTCTGCGGGAAAAAATCGCCAATCTCGTTCGAAGCCAGTTTGATGCCAAGGAATTTTCCACGCGCACGCTGGGTCCCAAATGGCAGACCATGACAGCAGCGCAGCAGGAATCCTTTGCCAGTGCCTTTGTGGAGCTTTTGATCCAGACCTATGTCAATAAGGTCAATGGCTACCACGGGGAACAGATTAGCGTTGTGGGCGAAAAGAGCAATCCCAAGGGCGACCGCAAGGAAATCCAAACGATTGTTCTTGTGCCAAGTGGCAAGAAGATCCCGATCAACTATCGCATGCTGCCCAAAGGCGATACCTGGATGGTCTACGATGTGTTGATTGAGCAGATAAGCCTTGTCAAAAATTATCGCACGCAGTTTCAAGAGCTTTTCAAGACCCAAAGTATCGATGCCGTGATTGAACGGATTCGTGCAAAGACCAAAGAACTCGCCGAAAATGCCAACGATCCCAAGAGTAAGTAATGGCCATACTTCGTTCGTTGTGCCTTTGTGCCCTTATCGCGCTTTGTGCTCCCTCCCAGCTTGTGGCGGCTGAGAATCTCTCACGACAAGCTCTGCACGACAAAGTCTCTGCCTCCATGCTCTCTCAATCGTTTTGGGGGGCGAGTGGGGAGGTGCCAGGCGCCTTTATCGTTGTGCCAAAAGGGGCTCAGGGAATGTCTTCCGGCGATATGCCCGATGAGCTCGACGATTACGATGAGGTACAAAGCAGCGAAATCTATGATCCCTTTGAGGGCTGGAACCGTTTTTGGTTTCGCTTTAACGATCGTTTCTTTGTGGCTGTGGCGGATCCGCTCTACCGTGGCTGGCAAGCCATAACCCCGCCCCAAGTGCGTTGGGGGCTTTCGAATTTCTTCCACAATATCCTCTTCCCTGTGCGATTTGTGAATGCGCTTTTGCAGGGCAAGTTTCGGGCAGCCGGGGTTGAATTCAGCCGTTTTATGATGGACACCATGGTCTCGGCGGGCTTTTCCAATCCCTCCAAATACAAAAAGCCCCTTGTGCCTGTTGATCCTGCTGGCGAGGATTTTGGGCAGACCTTAGGTGTGTGGGGGATAGGATCAGGCCCCTATCTTGTGTGGCCTTTTATAGGTCCCTCCACGCTTCGCGATACCGTTGGGCGTATCGGGGATATGTTTTGCGAGCCCTTTTTCTATATCGATCCCTGGTGGCTTGCCACTTCCTCCTCGGTCTTTTTGCGCTTCAACACCTTGGATACGGTCTTGCCCCTGTACAAGGATTTGAAGGGGGCGGCTCTTGATCCCTATCTTTCCATGCGTCAAGCCTATATAACCTATCGAAGACAGCATGTTCGCCAGTGACCATTGCGATCCTCTGCTGCGTGTCTCCCATCTTTCGGTTGATTTTGAAAGCATGGGACGCAGCTATTGCGCTGTGACCGATTGTTCCTTTATCATTGCCCGCGCCTCCATCGTGGCCTTGGTTGGGGAGTCTGGCTGTGGGAAAAGTCTCACCGCACGAGCTATTCTCCGTCTGCCCCCGCCCAATGCCGTCGTGCGTGGGCAGATTTTTTTTGAAGGCACCGATATTTTGACAGTCCCAGCCCAGGTGATGCAAAGCCTTCGGGGCAAGGCCATCAGCATGATCTTTCAGGAACCGCAATCGGCCTTAAACCCGGTTATCCCCATTGGGCGTCAGGCTGCCGAGGTTCTTCGTGTCCATGCGCATTGTTCACAAAAAGAAGCCATGGATCGCGTGTGCGCGATGTTCACCCAGGTCGGCATTCCCAATGCCGAGCTTCGTCTTGCAAGCTATCCCCACGAACTCTCAGGCGGTATGCGGCAACGGGTTTTGATTGCCATGAGTCTTTTGTGCAATCCCAAGCTTTTGATTGCCGATGAGCCCACAACAGCCCTTGACCCAACCATCAGGCAGCAGATTCTTCATCTCTTGCTCACCCAAAGCCGTGCCAGGGGCACAGCGATTTTGTGCATCTCCCACGATCTCGAATTGGTGCACAGCTTTGCCGAATACGTGGGCGTGCTCTACGCAGGCCGCCTTGTTGAATTTGCCAAAAGCACAGAACTCTTTGCCCATCCCCTCCATCCCTATACCCAGGGTCTTCTTGCCTCCTCTCCCGCCAAACACATCCACGCCCACCGTCTTCCCACCATTCCAGGAACTGTTCCCCGCTTACACGATCTCCCCACAGGATGTCCTTTTGCGCCGCGATGCCAAGACGTTCTTCCTGTCTGCCACCAAGCATTTCCAACGGCTTTTTCTCCATCCTCCCACCATCGCGTCTTTTGCTGGCGCCTGCATTGATCCGCACACGATCTCTTGGCATACGTCTTGCAAATTAGGGGCAAGGCTGTGTCAACGTATCGTCTGAGGCAGATGATGGTTGATCCAGGAAGGAGTGAATCATGCAAGATGCCTTATTCAGTGGACTCTTTGGTGCGTTGACCACAGAACATCGGATGAACTACATCGCCAACAATCTCGCCAACGTCGGTACCAATGGCTACAAGCGCAATACCTTGGCCTTTTCCGATACCATGGCCTACTACGCGCACGATGAAATCAGGGAACCCTTGATGAATCTGCGTTCGCAAAGCCTGTTTCCCGAGGAAAAAAACATGGCCAGGCCGCGTATTGCCAAAAATAAGATCGATTTTGCGCAAGGCGCCATGAAGGTGACGGGCGATCCCCTCGATATTGCCATTGCCGGAGAAAACGCCTTCTTCAGGCTCGAAACCCCGCACGGCACCTATCTCACCAGGGATGGCCATTTTGTGCTTTCAAGCGATGGAACCATCGAAAGCCCGCAGGGCTATCCGCTGCAGGGCGATGGGGGCGCCATCCAGGTTCCGCCGGGAACGCGCACAATCACCATCAGCGGTGATGGTCAGGTGCTTGCTGATGGGGAACTGGTTGGACGAGTCTCGCTTGTGAGTGTGGACAATTTGGAAAAGCTCGAAAAACTCGGTCGCAATCTCTACAAAGCCAAGGAGAATCTCGAAATCACCGAAGGCGATGGCTATGCCTCCGGAGCCAGGCTCGAACAGGGTTTTGTGGAAGCAGCCAATGTCGAGGTTGTGACAGAAATGGTCAATATGATTGAGGTCAACCGCCAGTTTGAGGCCTATACCAAGGTGATGCAAACAGCCGACACCCTGGATCGTGCTGCCAATGAAAAAGTTGGTAAACGCGTCGGGTAACGTTCCATACGATGCTGTAAAATCGCAAGATTTTTGATATATTTTTGGAGATGAGAGTATGAAATTTATCTAAAGGAGATATTTCGTATGATGCGTTCTCTATATACTGGCGCGACAGGCATGATCGCCCAGCAACTCAATATCGATGTTATTTCTCATAACTTAGCAAACGTCAACACAACGGGATTTAAGAAAAGCAGAGCGGAATTTGAAGATTTGATGTATCAGACCCATAAGATAGCCGGTGCCATCACCGAGGGCGACAACCGTTTGCCGGTTGGGATCCAGGTTGGTATGGGTGTTCGGCCAACGGCTGTGCACAAATTCTTCACTCAGGGCGATTTTCAAAATACCGGCAACTCGCTCGATGTGGCCATTGAAGGGGACGGCTTTTTTCAGGTGGATGTCAACGGCGAGTTGATGTATACGCGGTCAGGATCCTTTAAACTCAATCAGGATGGAACGGTTGTGACCGCAAACGGCTATATTCTGCAGCCAGAATTTGCCGTGCCAGCGGAAACCAAGACCATTTCTGTGTCAGCAAGCGGCCATATCGCTGCCCTCGATAGCACGGGGGAAGAGATTGCGGGCGCAGAAATCCCGCTGTATACCTTTATCAACCCAGCTGGGCTTGATTCACGAGGCCGGAACCTCTACACCCCAACGCAGGCCTCAGGGGATGCGACCGAAGGGATTCCTGGGGAAGAAAATGTGGGAACCTTGGCGCAGGGCTTTTTGGAAATGTCCAATGTTGAAGTGGTCGATGAAATGGTCAATATGATTGTTGGACAGCGTGCCTATGAGGTCAATTCAAAATCCATTCAGACATCGGATTCCATGCTCGGGATTGCTGTTCAGCTGAAACGGAGTTAACCCCCTTTTCCCATGCGTTACATCCTGTCTTTTTGTCTACGCCGATTGCCTGCCCTGTGCGGGCTTTCGGCGTTTTTGTGTGTGTTGATGGTTTTTACAGCCTACGCTGAACCCATGCGTCCGCGGCAAGATATCCTGCTTCCTTCTGCCATGGATCGAAGAGCGGCGCACACGCGCTCACAGATTCAGGCAGGCACGATCCCTTTGCCCGATGAGACCAATCCCTTGCCGTACGCAGGAGATTGGCGGATAAAGATCAATTCCTGCGCCATAGCCCATGGGGATATTGTCCTCTTTGGCGAGATCGCCCAGCCACTCACGCCCATTCCCACCTGGGAGCGTTTGCAATACCTCGAATTGTGGGCAGCGCCACCGGAAGAGGGCAAGCCCTTGCAGATTAACAGAAGCAATCTCGCCCAAGCCCTTCTTGAGCGTCTTGGCCGCGATCTTTTTTCTCGATGCGTTCTCCCCACCTCCTTGATTATTCAAAAAGGCGGCGTCTTAGTTCGAGAAAATGAGTTGCGCAATTACGTGGTCAAAAGTCTGACTCCGATGCTCAGAACCATGCCCGGTGACGTGGAATTCACCGATTTTCATCTCCCTGAATATATCTTTCTCGCCCATTCTGGCCAGCGCGTCCAGCTTGAGCAACCCAAGATGGGGAGCGGGAGAGTGGGTTTGCGTTTTGCCATCCTTGAGGCAGACGGCAGGGTTCTTCGACGTGTTTCTGGCAGCATCACCATAACCCAATGGGTCACCGTCCCCACAGCAGCCAGATCCCTCAACAAGGGCGAAAATATCACTCCGGAAGCCATCACCTTTACCCGTGTCAACGCCAAACGCCTGCGAGAGCCTCCGTGGGATGGTCGAGGAGGTCCCTGGCAGATGATGCGCAGCGTCTCTGCTGGTGAACCCATCTTGCGCAGTGATCTCGCCACCCAGCTTATGATTCGCCGTGGCGATATCGTTAACCTGGTTTTTGCCAGAGGAAACTTGCGTCTTGAGACCAAGGCCGAGGCTTTGGCTGATGGCGAACCCGGGGCAACGATTGCGGTACGGAATTTGCAGACCAAGAAACAAGTATTTGCAACAGTACAAGACGCAAAAACAGTGAAAATTCAATGATCTGCTTGGGGGATGGTATGAAGAGGCTCGCGCTCATTGTTGGTCTTTCGTGTGTGTATCTTTTGTGTATTGGCTGTGGAACCGGTGGAACCCATAGAAGGCCAGCGCTCCACCAGCCTGTCAATCAGGCACAGGCCTATAACAGAGAAGAATTGTCGCAGAATAATCCTGGTTCCATTTTTGCTATGAGTGACCAAGACACGCTCTTTGACGATGCCAGAGCCAGACGTGTTGGGGATATCGTTGTTGTGAAGCTGGTTGAAAATACCAAGGCACAAAACAAGGCAGAGACCACATCCACCAAGGACAGTTCGAATAATTACGGCGTCAACTCCTTCTTCACCATGGGACAGGTTGGTTTTCTTCCCTTCCTGAATATCGGACCGCAGGGCACAGTGAATGTCAACGACGGCACCATTTTGAAGACAACATCCCAGGGCGGCTTGAGTGCTACAGGCAAGACCAAGCGTGAAAACTATGTAACGACTTCCTTAGCCTGTCGGGTTTTGCGAGTGCTTCCCGGAGGGCTTTTGGAGATCGAGGGTGCCAGGGAAATACGAGTCAATAATGAAACCGAATACATGGTTGTTCGGGGCATGGCCAGGGCAAAGGATGTCGATGCTGACAACACCATTCTTTCAACCCAGTTGGCGGATGCGTCGATAGAATACTATGGCAAGGGCGTATTGGCTGATAAGCAAAAGCCTGGCTGGTTTACACGCCTTATGGACAATGTCTGGCCGTTCTAATCCACGAAATTGTATTGAAGAAAAAGGCTGTGCTGAGGCGCAGTCTTTTTTTTTGCGTGAGACAAAGGGGAAATCGGCACGTGCTTGTTTACGAGAATCCAAAGCGGCGGATATGTCCCTGGATTGTGTGAAAGGGATTTTTCCCTTGAGCAAGAGCTCTCCAAAGGCAGAAAGGGGGCAGCGTGGGAGAAAAAGAGTGCAAAGGGGCGTGTTTTTTTGGCAGGGGATGTAGAGGGGGGCAAGGCAGGATCTTGACAGAGGGCTTGCTGCTTTTTGACAAGAGAGGGGAAAAAGAGGGGCAGAGGCACGGATTTCGTGCTTGTTTTTTTTGGCATGCTCCTTGCAATAAAAGAAAGCAATACAAACAGTCAACTTCAGGGGGTACGCTATGTTTTTCTTGCTCGGAAGCGACAAAAAGAATCGGAAGGATGAAAGACGGCAGAATTCACAGGATATGGACGAAGTGCGGGAAGTGTTTCTCTCTGGGAAATTTCCGGTTGTGACAACCGATCAGATCGAAGGTCGCCGTATTGTTAAGGTCTTGGGTCTTGTCTGTTGCAGAGGGTATGATTCCGAAGAGACCTTTTTTGGCATGGCATCCAGAGCCATGAGCAAAGGGGCGCAAGCCATCATTGGCTACAATGAAAATGTCGCCTTCCATCCCGATGGCAGCAAGTATTTCACCTGCTACGGCACAGCCGTGATGTTTGATTATGATCCGCAAGCCGCTGAAAGCCTGCCCTTTATGATGCAGCGTTTTCGGAATACCGGTCGCAGCCTCAATACGGTTGTGCAATAAGCGATTGTGGAGAGAGGGCTTTTGAAGATTTTTTGGGTGGGAGAATGATGTATGAGTATCAATGCACTTGGAACCTATACAGCGTCGGGTTCACTTTCTTCTCAATTGTTAGGCATGTTCTCGGATTCCCAAAATTCTTCGAGCAATCAGCGTGCCCAGACAAAAACGAGCCAGTCTTTAGTTGGTCTTTTGTCGAATACGACCAATCAGACGCAGTCGTTGACCGAACAACTATCGGGTCTTGTTCGTCTCACTCGCTATGCCATGGATTCCATGGGGCTTGAGAAGGATGATCGGGTGACGTTTTCGAAGCTGAGGGACTATTGCGATCAGATCAAAGAGCGCTTCGAAGAGGGTGTGCAAGAAAGCTTAGGCAATGCCAGTATTGATCCGGACACCTTGGTTTTGACCTTGGAGAATGGCAAACTTTCTGCGCAAAGCAGTTCAGCATGGAATGCACAGCTTGCGCAATTTGCGCTTGATCAACATCCCGAGCTTGGCGTTGCACTCGCAAACGCGCTTGCGGAAGAAGGTATTCCAAGCCAATCGGCTTTTTCCTTTTCCCTCACTGGGAGTGGGGATGTTGTGGCAAAGGGAGAGAGTCAGGTTTGGCAGGGTATGCTCGATCCTGTGACCTTTTCCCAGGTTGCAAGCACCTTGGCGTCTGTGCATTTGGATCCAAAAACGGAATTCACCCTCGCCATCCAAGAAGACGAGAGCATTGCTGTCAACGCGAAAGATCCGGCCTATCAAAATCTTTTACAGGCTTTTTTCAACGAAAACACCACGGTTACGGCCGATTATCGACGCATAGAAGCCTTGTCTGGTATTGAAAAAGCCAGGCAAGCCATGGCCTTATCCCCCAGGGATATGCGCACGCGTTTGCAGTTGGAATCCATTGCGGCCTGGTGGGATACCCAGAGTCAGAATACCTCCTCGTTTGGCACCTACACGGGAGGAGCCTTTTCACAGAGAAACGGGATTAATGTGAGTGTATGATAATCCTTGGTATTTGTGGAAAAACCCCCAGTTTCTGGGGGTTTTTGCGTTTCAAAGGCTTAATTGAGCAGGCGAACAAAGTCGTTATAGCTTGTTCGCGTCTTTGTGATATCCTCGTTTAATTTTCTGCGAAGATCGGGAAAAAAGCCTTCGTTTATGCCTTGCTCCACATCCTTGGCATAGATTTGTATATGGCTGAGAAAGTGTCGATAGGCGCGTTCTTTGAGGGGGCTCTCTTTAAAAGGCGGTTTGGCCGCCTCATTGGCCTCGTTGTTGAATGTTGTGAAAAGGTGGGTGAGTGCCTTGGTATCGATGGCATTCTTGGCAAGTTCGTCGGTGATTTGGCGTTGGAGGGAAAAGAGTTTTCTTGCTGCAAGAATCTGTCGTTTGAGGGGAAAATCGATTAAGAGCGTATTTTCAGCCTGTGTTGCTTCGTTTTCGAGCAGGCCGACATAGCTTTTTCTGGCTGAAGAAAAGCGTTCGTAGGCAGCATTGATGGTGCGGGCAAGGCGTTTTCCCTTGACGCCGTCGTCTTGGTGGGGATCGATCACATAGCGTTCCAGCTCTTGATAGGTTGTTTGCATGGTATCAAGCGCGTTGGCCATGATTTCGAGATGCTTTTGGAGAGATTGGCGAAGGGATGGGGAAAAAAGCGCTTCATCGGGAAGAAGGGTTTTGAAAAAAAGCCGTTGTGGGGCAGGGATTTTGGTGTATTTGGGGAGTTCCCATTCGCCGAGATAGATGCGGATAAAAAAGGCTATGGCATCGGCTTGCGTAAGCCAGGGCGCTTCGATGGCACCCTCTATCTGATTAAAAAAAGCAAGAACCTGTTCGGCGTGCGCTTTTTCGTGCGCACTCGGTGGAGCGGGTTCTTGCTCTTTTTCTTTTTCAAGGGGCTTTGTTTGGGAAATAGACTTGTGCGTACTTGGTGTGGGGGCGTGTTCGGCTCTGTGGGGTGGCCGCATCATAAAGAAGAGCGCAAGCAAAAGAAGCCCACAAAGCAGCAAGAGACAAAGGGGTTTACGCATAGAGAAACCTACAATACGCCTTGCACAAAGGGGATAAAGGCCACAAGATCCTCGCTCCACGGATACTCCTGGCTTTTGATGCTGTGACCAACCCCATAGAAAAGGGTGTGACAAGCACGGGCTGCGTCGCGATCGGTTGTGGCATCCCCCACCATAAGAGTCTCTTGGGGAGAAACAGCGTAGGATTGCACAATCTGCTCCAAGAGCTCTGCCTTAGGCGGCGGCGATCCGTAGATCCCATCAAAAAAGGCGGCGAGTCCGTGGAGAGTGAGTATGTCTTTTTGTTCCTCGGCAGGGGCTCCTGAACAGACAACGAGGGGAATTTTGCCCTGCAAAAATGTGAGAGCCTCTTTTGCGCCTGGAATGCATTGGCATGCGGCCAATTCTTCACGGCAGATGGATTGAAAGCGATCGCCCCACGCTTTTGAATCCGCTTCGGTGATGGGACGGTTGAGAATATTCTGGAAAAACCACGCAAACTTTTGAAAGCGACTCACCCCACCGTGAGCCTCATGGAAGGCCACAAAGCGGGAAACAGCCTCATCCCCGTAGGGTTGTGCCAAGCGGGCAAAGGCGCGGGTTTTGACAGGGACGCTATCCAGCAAAACCCCGTCACAGTCAAAAACAACGAGAGAGAGTGCCATCGTTATCCTCCGCGTTTGCCGATACAGCGTGCCGGCACACCAGCGACAATGGTATAGGGGGCTACATCCTTGGTCACAACAGCGCCTGCCCCGACAATGGCACCGCGGCCAATGTGGACATTGGGGGTGATCACACAATTGGCGCCGATCCACACATCATCGTCGATGACAATGCTGCCCTTGGTGTGCCCCTGATCCATAATGGGGATGTCGGTTTTGGCAAAAGAGTGGTTGCTTGAGCGTATGATGGTGCCAGGTCCTATGGCTGTTGCAGCTCCTATAGAGATTTGCCCTTCATCAGCGCTCACATGGACAGAGGGTGAGAGGGCTACGCGTTCGCCCAAGGTAAGAGTGCCGTTGTGCGCGCTCAAAAAAACGCCCCGACCAAGACGGACGGTATTGCCAAGGCGCATGGTGCGGGCATGTTGGATCGAGAGTCCTTGCCCAAAACGCACTGTGCCACAGGCGGCAAAGAGAGGTCGATAGGCTATGCTTCGCAAAAGAGTGCCAAGGGGCGTTGGAATCCAGCTCCACAACGCTATCCAAAGCTCTTCGAGCGCAAGGCCTACGCGAGTCACTATCCTCACATGCCCCCCGCGTACGTTGCCATCAAGGGATCTCCCTGCATGCGTTTTTCCACTCGAGCGAGATCTTCAGGGGTATCGACGCTCCAGGTCTTATAGCTGGTTGGAACCATGTGGACTTTTTCGCCGTGTTCAAGAATGCGCATCATATCGACCGATTCATAGATCTCAAGCGGGCTTTCTTCCATGGCGTTGAATTTGAGCAAATAGTCCCGACGGAAGGGGATGATGCAGACCTGTTTGCGCATGGGAACCGTTGTTGCCCCTTTTTTGCGAGAGGGAATGGGTTCTCTGGAAAAGTAGAGCGCGCAATTGAAATGATCCACCACCACCTTGACCTCGTTGGGATCCTCAAATTCTTCGACCGTCTCCATCTCAGCCATCAAATTGACCACATTGATGGCGGGATTGTCGAGCATTGGAGCGACAGCTTGCTCAATCATCGTCGGATGGAGCATGGGTTCGTCGCCTTGCACCATGACAACAATATCGATGTGTTTTTTGGTCTGTTCTTCGATGGTGAGAAGAGCCTCAGCGGTTCTGGTTGAGCAGCGCACATGGGTGTCGCTGGTCATAACGCTCTTGATACCGTGCTTTTGGCAATAGTCCATGATGATGGAATCGCAGGTGGCAACATAGGTGTCGGAAACAATCTGGCTCATCTGCGTGCGTTTGGCGACATGCCCAATCATGGGGATGCCGTGGATCAGCGCCAGGGGTTTTCCGGGAAAGCGACTCGAACCCATCCGAGCGGGAATAATGGCAACAATATTCATAAAGGTATCCAGGGTAACTAGGTTGGCGAATTTTGGACAAGATAGCCGCCTTCTTCGGGCAGGGCATTGTTCAAGGATTTATGAACCTCTTCCATCACGCGAAGAATGCCCTGTCCCAGATCAACGGTGAGCGGCGGGACGAGTTTGCGGCCAATCCTGGGCATGAAGGCATAGGGGGTTATTTGATAGTGGCCACTGTTGGGATCGTTTTGGAACTTGATGTCCAAGGGCTTTCCGAGCATCTCGCTGATCATCTGGAAGAGATCCGCGACACGCATGGGTTGATTGCCTGAAATAATGATATTTTGATTTTCGAATTCTTTGCCAAGCACGGTGAGCGTGGCTGAGCTTGCGTCGTCGACATGCACGTATTCTCGCAGGGCTGTTGGGGCACCGTAATAGGTGATGGTGCCCGTTGTGAGCGCCTCTGTGACAAAACGATGGATGGCATTGCGTTTGTCGGCTCGAGGTCCATAGAGGGAGCCGTAGCGGAGAATGGTGTAGGGAAGCCCATGCATGCTCTGGTAGTTTTCAATATAGAGTTCGCAGGCCTGTTTGCTCACCCGGTAAAAGCCGCCTGATTTGCCGTAGACATAGAGGGAAGAGGCAAAGATATAGCGTTGAACGCCTTTTCTCCTGCAGGCCTCAAGCACAATCACATTGCCAAGCACATTGATTTTGGCTGTATCTACAGGACGGGCGTTCGCCTCACCGATATCGGCAATGCCAGCGTAGTTAAAGACCACATCCGCCTTTGCAACAGCCTTGTTCACAAGGTCTTCGTCGAGGATCGTGCCTGTGATCATGGTTTGATTGGGCAAAAGCCAGGGCGATGGGGTGAGATCGACGATGGTGACCGCATGCCCGTGTTCGGTCAATTTGTCGCAAATATGCGAACCAAGAAAACCGGAACCGCCAAATACCGTGATATTCACAACGGATCTCCAAAGAAAGGGTTGCTTAGTTGGTCTGGTCGGCAGTGGGGCGCTGGGCGCTTTTCCACAGGAAAACCGAGTCCATGCCATAGGCAATAAAGCGGGTTCCTGCCTGGATTTGGGCGGTGAGTTCCTGGGGATTGGGGATCACGATATGGAGCCCCATGGGGACTTTGCGGCGCAGGCAGCTTTTGCGGATCTGTGCCATGGCTGCTTTAAAGTCTTCGTGTTCAAATTGTCCGGTCAATCCCATGCTGCCGGAAAGATCATAGGGGCCTACCATGATGGCGTCGAGGCGGGGATGGGCAAGGATTTTATCGAGTGTCTCCAGTGCCCGGATATGCTCGATTTGCGCCACGAGAAAGATTTCTGGTGTTATACTGGTGCGGTATTTGACAAAATTTTTCCCGAAGTCGTTGGCGCGGCAATAGCCTACCCCCCTGTATTCATGGGCGGTTTTGCCCGCGTCCCGCCACGTATCTTGCCCTGGATAGGTTGCAAGATCAATAGCTTCTTCAAGCTGTTCCGGGCTTTCGATCATGGGAAAAATAAGCCCATGCGCACCGGCTTCGAGCGCTGCCTTAATGGCGGTTTTGGAGGCAATGGGCAATCTGGCAAAGGGCACAGCCCCCCCTACTGTGATGGCACGAAAAATGTCGGGAAGAATCGAGGGACCAAAGGAGCCGTGTTCCATATCGCAGGCCACCCAATCGTAGCCCGATTTGGCCATCATTTCGGCCACGTCGGCGGATGGGAGTTGGAGCCAGGTGCCGATGGTTGCTTTGTCTTTGGCCAGCATATTGCGAATGTCGTGGATAGTCGTCATAAATGAAAGATCCTCCTATAAAAGAGGGAAAAGCAAAAGGCCTTTTGGTGGGAAAAACAAGAAACTCCGCACAAGCTTGCGCTTTGCGGAGTTCTTGACGGAAAACTGTGGCGGAAAGGGTGGGATTCGAACCCACGTATCGGTTCATCGCCGATAACTCGATTTCGAGTCGAGCGCGTTACGGCCGCTTCGCTACCTTTCCGGACGTCCCAGCACGCAGAGAGATTGAATACAAAGTACCTTATCCCTTTTGGGGCAGATTGTAAAGATCATCAAAAGACCAAAAAAAAGGCTACGAACACCCTGATTTTCGTAGCCTTTTTTTTCAGAGAATTTAGGCGTAATCGCCGCGGTTGAACTTGACGCGCTCGGTGGTTGCCATGACATCGAGTTCATTGATCAGGGAGGAAAGCCCAGAATCGTTTGTGGGCAAAGAACGCATGGAATGCTTCAGTCTGGCAACCTGTGTTCCTATATTTTCAAGGATGGCGTAGGCTTCTCTGAGGGAATTGGCGTTCTGCGGCGATTCGAGGGTTTTTGCATAGGAATCAAAGAGATCTAAGGTTCCCGAAGCGTTTTCAACGGTATGTTGCCATAGGTTCGATTCGTTCGCAAAGGATTCCTGATCGCCAAGCGGTTGGAAGAGCATGGAGCTGATCATATTGGCTTGTTCAGCCAAGGGACGCAGCGCCTGAGGAACGCCGGCTTGTTCTGTCACTTCTTGTTGCGCCAGGGCAGATTGTAAGAGATCGTCAAACTGCTCTGTGGAGGGTGTCGATTTAGGTAGTTGTTGGTTGGGTTGAATACCGATACGGAAGAGTTCATCCATGGATTGGTTGATAATTTCCATATTCGCCTCCAGGGTTGGCGTTTTTCCCTCATTGTTCAAGATGTATGCCAAAATTTGATGTCTCTCTTCGCCCTCTCTACGCTGATTTTTGTAGGCTCTTTGGAGAATAAGTGGGAAGAAATTGCCGTTTGTCTGCGCAAGTGGGAAAAAGAGGATCTTTGTCTCCCTGAAGGAAGAGGGTACGCAAAGGTCACTATGTTGTGTTTGGCTTTTTTTGGAAAAAGTGGAATGAGCGCCATTGGGGATTTTTTCCCAAAGGCCCCTCTTTTTCTATGGAAGCATTGTGATGCCGTATTTGGTTTTTTTGGCAAAGAAGGATGCGGGCAAAGACTGTCGATTTTTCCGTCAAGGCTTAGACGATGCGGGTTTTTTTTCCGGTTTTTGGGGAAAAATTGGCGTTGGGAGTGGGGCAAAAATGGCCGCTCTTGGTGGAAAAGGCTGAATCTACCTGGATTTTTTGCTTTTGGCATGGAACCTGCAACAAGAGAGGCAAACACGCACCTCAATGCTTCGAGGTCAACAAACTCATGGGGAGGAAACAATGAGTAATCAAATGGATTATGAGATCAACAAGGAATTGGGCGAATGCTATCTTTTCATGGGTGATTTCGACAAGGCTGAAGAATACTATCGTAAAGCCGCTGAAAACAACACAGAAAGCGCCGCCCCCTTTATGGGACTTGCCACCGTTGCTGTGCAACGCGCGGATCTGGATAAAGCCCTGGTTCTCTATAAGAAAGCCGCTGCCGTGGAAGAATCCGACAAAGCTCTGTGTGGGATTGGCCTGGTGTATATGGAGCAGGGCAACCATGAAGAAGCCTACAAGTGGTTTTCCAAGTCCCTTGATCTCTCCAATGGCAACATTGTTGCGTTGAACTGCCTGGTTCGCGAAGCCTATCAACTGCAGCATGTTGATGGCGTCATCCCCTACCTGGAAAAGGCGCTCGATGCTTCCACCGAAGGTGAAGCGGTTCGTGTGGCTCTGGCAGGATGCCTGATCAGCCTGGGACGGCAAGAAGAAGCCAAAAAGCATCTGGAGATGGTTTTGGCCAACAATCCCGGCAATGTCAATGCCCGCGAACTGATCGACTCAATGGTTGCCTAAGACGGTTTTGCTCAAAAAGCGCAAAGCCTCCCCATAATGGATCCGGCACCCCATGGTGCCGGAGGCCATGTCGGAGTATGGGGAACAACGCCGATGCATGTGCATCGGCGTTTGCCGTTTCAGAGGCTCCAAAGGCGGCGTATATGCGCAAGCATGATGGCAAGAACCTCATCGATGGAGAGCGTGGAGGTATCGATGATTTTTGCGTCATCAGCCGGCCGCAAAGGGGCGATGGCACGGGTTCTATCCTGGGTATCGCGCGCCGAGATAATCGCAATAAGGGCGTCGAGATCCTTGGTGGTGTCGCGGTTTTTGGGATCCTGCATGCGGCGAAGCGCCCGTGTTTTGGGGGAGGCATCCAGGAAGAATTTGACCTTGGCATCGGGAAAGACCACTGTCCCCATATCGCGGCCTTCAGCAACCAAGGCTTGGGCTTCACCCATGCGCCTCTGGAAGGCAGCGAGCTTTTGGCGGACACACGGGAGTTTGGCGATGCGTGAGGCCAGATGCGCGATCGCTTCGGTGCGAATTTCTTCACCAATGGGGGTATTGTGCAAGAGCAAGGTCGTTGATTGGCCAGAACCTTGAAGCCTAAAAGGGGCTTCGCCAAGATCGGCAAGAAGGGCATTCGCTTGCTCTTCAGGCACAGTGTCCAAGGCGCCGAGTTTGAGGGCGAGCACGCGGAACATGGCGCCGGTATCCAGATAGGGCAGAGAGAGGTGTGCGGCACAGGCTCGTGCAAGCGTTGTTTTGCCAACGCCGGCAGGTCCATCAAGGGTTATGACAGAAAGGGTGTTCACGCTGTCGTTCCGTTCGTTTGATGAAGAATGCTACGGAGCGCATGGAGAAAGGCCGTATTTTCTTCGTGATTGCCAAGTGTTATGCGCAAATGCTGGGGAAGGTCATAGCCTTTGAGATGGCGGATGATGATACCGGCTCTCAGGAGTTGTTCAAAGCAGTCCTTGGCAGAAAGGGTCTTGGGTGGAAGAGTGAAGAGCAAAAAGTTGGCAGAACTTGGCCATACTGTGCAGTGAAGGTCTTTGAGGGCTTGAGAGAGGCGTGCGCGCTCAAGGGTGACTGTTTCAAGGGTTTTTTGGTGAAAGACAGTATCCCCCAAGGCGGCAAGGCCTGCTTCTTCGGCGAGGATATTGACGGAAAAGGGCAAACGCGTGCGCCAAAAAGCATCTGCTATTTGTTCTGGAACAATCCCATAGCCCAGGCGGAGCCCTGCCATTCCGTAACTTTTCGAAAAGGTGCGGAGAATGGCCACATTGTCGGGGATCTTGTTGCTTATGAGCAAGGAGTCTGTTGCCTCGGTCGGGGAAAAATCCATATAGGCTTCATCGATTACGAGAAGACAGCGGGGCGCTTTTTTCTCTATCGCTGCCGCAAAGGCGAGAACCTCTTCGCCTTTTGGGCAATAGCCGCTCGGATTATCCGGTGTTGTGAGAAAGACGAGGCGAGTGGATGGGGTCACATGGTCGACGAGGGCTTGGAAATCGAAGGAAAAATCGGTCTTGAGCGGAACCCTGCTTGCGGCAACCCCAGCAATGGCTGCTTGAATGGGATAGAGGGTAAAGCAGGGGGCACAGCAGACGATGGATTGGTCTTTGCCAACCAGAATGCGGATCAAAAGATCGATGATTTCATCAGAGCCATTGCCAAGGATAAGGCGTTCTTTGGGCACGCTGTGGTGCTTGGCTAAGGCTTCGATCATGCGTGGATTGCCACCTCTTGGGTAGCGAAAAACCGCATTGGCGTGTCTGGCAATGGCCTCTTGCACACAGGGGGATGCGCCCAAAGGATTTTCATTGCTGGCGAGTTTGATGATCTGTGAACATCCGTATTGCTCCCGAATGAGATCGATCGAAAGGCCGGGAGCGTATGGTGCCAAGGAGGCTATCTCGGGCTTGATGTCGGCTGTGTACATAAATCTCCTAATAAAAGACCGCCTTGTGGGCGGTCTTTTCTGGTCTTTTAGGCGTTTGGACGAATCGTCAACACAGGGATGGTGGCGTTTTTAACCACTTTTTCCGCAACAGAACCAAAGAGAATGCGGTCGATGCCTTTGCGTCCGTGGGTTCCCATGATGATCATGTCCACCTGTTCTTCATTGGCTTTGTTTAAGATCTCTTCAGCGGCATAGCCGATCAAGACTTGGCCTTTGGCCTCAATCCCCGGGAAATTCTCTGAAACGAAACTCTGCATGGATTGTTCCGCACCAGAGACAATTTCGCCCACAAAATTTTCAATGGTGTTCGGGGGGACATGGAAGCCGACATACTGGCTCAGCGATGGGGCAGTGTAGACCACAAGCACCGTTGCGTTGCACTGGGTTGCCAGGGTGGCAGCGTATTCGGCCACTTCCTTGCTGTGTTCAGAAAGGTCGACTGCACAGAGAATCTTTTTAATTTCCTTCATAGAACCTCCAGGGGTTGCATTTTTCACAAAGCACTGTGTTCTCTCTTAGACTTTTCTGCCGCAACATTTTTTGTATTTTTTGCCGCTGCCACAGGGACAGGGATCGTTGCGTCCGACTTTGGGCTTTGCCCGAACAGGTTGGTTGGAGGCCTCTGTCTGCCCTTGGCTTGAGGAGTAGGTGATATTTTGGGGCTTTTTATGCTCAAGGGAAATAGGTATTTCCGGCTCAATCTCCTCTTCCTCTTCTTGCACAACGACTTGGATATGCGTCATGGTTCGGCAGACGCTTTCGCGAATGCTAAAGAGCATATCCTGAAACAGGCTAAATCCTTCGCGCTGATAGGCCTGTTTGGGATCGGTCTGACCGTAGCCCCGCAAACCGATGCCATCGCGCAAGGCATCCATATTCCGTAGATGCTCCTTCCAACACCGATCGAGTTCTTGCAAAAGGATAAATTGTAAAAGCAGAGGATATCTCTCAGGTAGCTGCTTTTTGAGTTCCTCTTGGGTGTGTTCGACTGCCTTATACACCTCTTCCTGGCTTGGGAAATCCCCCTCTGTCGGATACGCAAAAAGGAGGAAGAGGGAAGAACGCACTTGCCGTTCTCTTTCCTCGCGTTCCTCATCGCGCCCATGCTCAAGGCTTGCGTAGAGGCCATCGAGTACGTCGTGGACAAATTCTTCAAAGATGGAGACAACATCAGTACTTGTCAAAAGATCTCTGCGCAAGGTGTAGATCACTTCGCGCTGTTGGTTCATGACATTGTCGTAATCGAGCAGGGTTTTTCTGATATCAAAATGGTGTGCTTCGACTTTTTTCTGGGCGTTTTCCACCGCTCGCGTCACCATGGCGTTTTCAATGGCTTCGCCGTTGCACAGTCCCAGCCGCTCCATAATCCCTTTGATGCGGTCAGAACCAAAGAGCCGCATCAAATCGTCTTCCAGGGAGAGATAGAAGCGCGAGGAGCCGGGATCGCCTTGGCGACCGGCTCTGCCCCGAAGCTGATTGTCGATACGGCGGCTCTCATGGCGTTCCGTTCCAAGAATATGAAGACCGCCGAGCTCCACCACTCCTTCCCCAAGCACAATATCCGTCCCACGACCAGCCATGTTTGTGGCAATGGTGACTTTGCCCTTTTCCCCTGCGTGCGCGATAATTTCCGCTTCTTTTTCGTGTTGTTTGGCGTTTAAGACGCGATGGGGAATATGGCGTTTGGTGAGTTCCCGCGAGAGAAATTCAGAGGTCTCGATGGAAATGGTGCCAACCAAGACAGGCTGCTGTTTGGCGTAGAGGTCGGCGATGGAGGCAAGAATGGCCGCAAATTTTTCTTGGCGTGTGGCAAAGATGAGATCCGGCATATCGTTGCGGATCATGGGTTTGTTGGGGGGAATGGAGACAACGTCGAGATTGTAGATCTGCTGGAATTCCACTGCTTCCGTATCCGCTGTTCCGGTCATGCCCGAGAGCTTATCGTACATACGGAAGTAGTTTTGGAAGGTGATGGAGGCGAGTGTCTGGTTTTCCGCCGCAACAGCGACTTTTTCCTTGGCTTCCAAGGCCTGGTGGAGGCCATCGGAATAGCGTCTGCCGTGCATGAGACGACCGGTGAATTCATCGACAATGATGACTTGGTTGTCTTGCACGATATAATCTACATCGCGTTTATAGACCGTATGGGCTTTTAAGGATTGGAGAATATGGTGCTGGTAGATGATATTGCCGGGATCAAAGAGATTGTCGATGCCAAGCATCTTTTCGCAGTGCACAACCCCTTCATCGGTCAGCATGGCTGTCTTGGCTTTTTCATCGATGGTGAAATCTGTTGGGGTGAGCTTTTGGACAATGGCATCGATGCTCGTATACAGATCAATATCTTCGTCAGAGGCGCCTGAGATAATTAAGGGGGTTCTGGCCTCATCGATTAAGATAGAGTCCACTTCGTCGACAATGGCAAAGGCGTGACCGCGCTGGACGCATTCCTCCAGGGAATGCGTCATATTGTCGCGCAGGTAGTCAAAGCCGAATTCATTGTTGGTGCCATAGGTGATATCGCAGTTATAGGCTTGCTTGCGCTCTTCATCGTCCATATCGTGCACAATAGTGCCGACGCTCAGCCCCAGAAAATGATAGATTTTTCCCATCCAGGCTGCGTCGCGTTTGGCCAAATAGTCGTTGACAGTGACGACATGGACGCCCTTTTGGGTGAGGGCATTCAAGACAACAGGCAAGGTGGCAACCAGGGTTTTGCCTTCGCCGGTCTTCATCTCCGCGATCTTGCCCTTGTGGAGGACAATGCCGCCCACAAGCTGCACATCGTAGTGGCGCATGCCAAGCACGCGCTTGGAGGCTTCACGAACCAGGGCAAAGACCTGGGGAAGGAGGGCGTCGAGGGTGGTCTTTCCTTGGGCAAGATCGTCTTTGGCCTGGGCAAGCATGGCAGGAAAGTCGGCGTCAGGTAGCGCAGCCATCTTGGGTTCCAAGGCATTGATTTGGGCAACAAGAGGCTTTAAGCGTTTTAAATAGCGGTCGTTTTTGCTGCCAAAAATTTTTCGAAAAATATATCCAAACATGGCGACACCTTGCGTAAAAAAAAACAGACTACTTGCCGAATTTTTTCATGACATCTTGCATAAGCGCGTCTGGTTCTCTGCGACATCCTTCAAAAAAGGCGTTGAGATCTTTGTCACGCTTGAGAACAGAGATGGTGTTGTTGGCCTTGCCCCGGATATAGCCATCGAGCCAGATCACAAAGCCGCTGCCATTGTCGGGATCGGCATTGTAGGAGGCACAGGTGGTTCTGTCAGCCCGCCACAAGCCATCTTTTTTGACAGGCAGGCGCGTGCGAACCTGTTTCCACAAGGGAGCGACCTTCATCTCGGGCTGCGATTGGCACAGCGCATAGACCTCAAGCATAATCTGTGGAAGAATTCGAGAATCGGCAACAGTGGCATCGGTATTAGCAGCGGTAAAGCCGTCTATCTGCAGGCCTTCAAAGAGCGGGGGCGCGTGTTCAATGCTGACTGTTGTGAGATATTCGGCACAGATATACTGGTGCGGGTCGATCATATCGCTGCCCGCATGGCAGAAGGTGGCCAGGCAAAAAAAGGTCGTACAGAATAGGACAAGTCGTTTCATTCGGTTCCTCAAGTCAGCTGCCCAGCCTTATGGGGGTGGGGCTTCAAGTCAGGCCACGAAGGGGAGGAGAGGAAAGAGGCTCTTTTTCCCCAACGGTGTGTATGCAGAATCGATCATGGATGCGTTGCCACGGGCTTGATCGTTTTTTTGACCAGGGCACAGGCCGCACGCAGCCCCAAGCAATAGCTTTCCACCCCAAAGCCCACAATACTGCCGCTCACAACAGGGGCAAGAAGGGATGTGTGGCGGATGCTTTCTCGGGCATGGATGTTGGACATATGGACTTCAACGCAGGGGATAGGAAGAATGGCGAGCGCATCGGCAAGGGCAAGGCTTGTGTGAGTCCACGCTCCGGCGTTGATGACAACAGCGTCGACAGATTCCTGCAGAATGTGGTGGATGCGCTCAATCATCTCCCCTTCGTGGTTGGTCTGAAAGGTGAGAAGGGTGATATCAAGGCTTTTGGCAAGATCGTGGAGCGTCGCATTGATGTCCTCAAGGGTTGCTGTGCCGTAGTGGACAGGATCTCGTTTGCCAAACATGTTGAGATTGACGCCGTGAAGAACAAGAATTGTCATAGAATATTGAGGGTTCCCCACAGGATCTGTCTTGGGGAAAACCGCTCTCCTCCGTTTCGCAATTTTTTCTCGTCAAGGGGCGCAAGCATCCGTTGGGAGACCCCTATGCTGGGTGGATTGCAAGGGCGTTGTTCAGTGTCTGGGTGAGGTGGGAGCGAAGGTCGTCTGCAATCTTTTTGCCTGTCCATCGATACAATTGGGCAAGCCCTTGCTCGAGAAACATGGTGAGGCCGGCAATGGAAGGGATGCCGAGCGCAGCAGCCTCAGCGAGCAAGCGCGTTTGCGCGGGATTGTAGACAATATCGTAGACAAGGGATGGCAGCGCAGCCGCTTTGTTGAAATCAAAGGGCGTTTGGTTGACGAGATCGCCGTGCATGCCAAGCGGTGTTGCGTTGATGAGCAGGCTTGATCTCTGTGTGTATCGCGCTTCCCAGGGAATGGCTTGCACGGCAAATTCGTCCGCAAGAGCGTATTGCCGTGTATTGGATGGCGATGTGATGACGATATTGTCCCACTGGTTGGAACAGAGCGCGGCGAGCACGGCACGGGCAGCGCCTCCTGCGCCCAAGAGCAAGACAGCGTCAGGGGAGAGCGTTGAGAGAGGGGCGAAAAAGCCTGTGCAGTCGGTGTTGTCGCCCACAAGCTTCCCCTCGTCCCAAAAAAGCGTGTTGACCGCGCCAACGCGTTGTGCGAGCGGGGTCACGCGATCAAGCGCTGCAAAAACAGCGGTCTTATGCGGGATGGTCACCGAACAGCCTTTGATGGGAAGACAGCGGACACTGGTGATAAAATCCGCCAGATGGGTGGGATCAATGGCAAAGGAATAATAGGCAGCAGGAATGCCAAGGGTCTGGAAGGCCGTATTGTGGAGAAGCGGAGAGAGGCTCTGTCCCAAGGGCCAGCCAACAACGCCATAGAGGTCAGTCGGCAGAAAAACAGACGTCGTATTCATAGGGTACCTATCTCGGAGACGGCATACGCGGTTTTTCGGGATACTCTCGGAAGCCAAAAGAGTGTAGAAAGAGTAGCCAAAAGCGGGTATTGATGCAAGAAAAAGGGGTGTCAAGATGGACACCCCTTTCCTCTGGTGGAAAACCACCCACGCATTTGGCCACGTCTATCGCTTGAGATTGATTGCCGTTTTGAGGAGCTCGTCCGAGGTCGTTACGACCTTGCTGTTTGATTGGAAACCTCGCTGTGTCACAATCATAGTAACCATCTCGCGAGAAAGGTCAACATTGGATTGTTCGATGGATTGGGAGATCGTGGTGCCGTAATTTTCACTGCCTGGATTGCCTAGCGCCATGGATCCGGCTTCGGCTGTGGGCACAAAGAGATTGTCGCCTGTGCGGCGCAGTCCCGCTTCGCTCGTAAAACGCGCCAGGGGGATTTGCCACATCTTCATATTTTCGCCGTTGGAAAAATTGCCGTAGACAACGCCATCGGTGCCGATGGAATAGGAACTGAGTGCGCCTTCGCCGTAGCCATCCTGGGATGAGCTCGCCATAAAGGATTCGTTGGTATAGCTCGTCGCTGCGCTTGTTGCGCGCTCGGCATCGCCAAGAAGGGTAAGATTGTCCACCATGGTTCCAACATCAGCCGCTGTTCCCTCGCCCTCCCAGGAGCCACTTTGGGAGCGAATCCCAAAATCAAGGGCAATTTGCGCTCCGTCGAGCGAAAAGGTCGGTGTGCCATCCGCAGAGAGGGCTGCCTGCGTCCATGTTGCAAGATCGGTATTGCCGGCCTCTTCAGGCGTATAGGCAGCGAGACCCGCGAGTTCTCCTTTTTCATCAAAGGTGAGGACGCCGCTCATCAAAAGCCCGCTTCCGCTCCCAGCCTCTGTCGCGCTGTTGTCAGCCACTAAGAATTCCAGCGCGGATTGGGCGGCATTGTGGCCGCGGCCATCGTAGTAGATGGTCACTTCATGCGCCTTGCCCTCACTGTCGTAGAGCGAGAGCGCCTGGGCGTAGCTGTACCTGGTTTCGGCCAAGGGGGTGTCCTGGTTGGCGTCGTAGTTTTTGAGCATGGAGAAATACGGATCAGTGAGATCGGTGGCTGTGCTGGCACTGGTGTTGAAATTGGCATCGATGATCGAAAGCGAGGAAGTTTGTTTGGCCGCCAAATCTTGGAACTTATTGATATTGACAGGCTCAAGGGCATCGAGCGACCAGGATGTTTGTTCACTCGCATTGGTCTCTTTGCTTGCGTAGGCGTGGGAGATGTCGTTGGCCTCCTGCATCCCCAGATCGACGCCTTCGAGGGTGAAGCCATTGGGATTGCGCATGGTGCCCTCGTCATCCAGGGTGAAGTTGCCTGCGCGAGAGTAGTAGGTTTCTCCGAAATTGTCCTGCACCACGAAAAAGCCCTTGCCGTTGATGGCAAGATCGGTGGCATTGTTGGTGGATTCAAAACCACCTTGCGTAAAATTTGTCTTCACTTCATCGACGCGAACGCCCATCCCAACTTGGCCGACAGCGACCAAGGAGCCTTCCTGATTGTTGTTCCACTCACCGGGATTGGCTTGATTTTGTGGAATCAGATCAGAATAGAGTGCCATTTGGGATTTGAAGCCGACCGTGCTGCAATTGGCGAGATTGTTGCTGGTGACATTCATTCCTTCGCTCAGTGATTTCATCCCTGTTGCGCCGATATACAATGATGAGAGCATGATCGAACCTCCAAAAAAAGGGCAGAGGAAGTTTTTTCCTTATGCCCTTTGATAAAGCAGCAATCATGCCAGGATGGCTAGGCAAAGGCTTCTCGTGCTTTGGCAAATCCGTCTTTGGCAGCCCGGATAACGCTTTCATCGACACAGAAGGCCAGGCGGAAGTAGCCAGGCATGCCAAAGCCGGAACCGGGTACAGCCAGAACCAAATGCTTGGCCAGGGTGTTCACAAAGGCAACATCGTCCTTACCTGGAGCCTTGGGGAAGAAGTAGAAGGCGCCCTTGGGCATGAGAAATTCATAGCCAGTCGATGTGAGAACCTCAGCCATGGCCTGGCGGCGCCTGTCGTAGATGCTCTTATCCACGTGGCTGCCCAGCGCATGCGCCATGAGCTTTTGCCCAATAACAGGGGGATTGACATAGCCCAAAATACGATTGGTAAGGGTTAAGGCTGCCATGACGGTTGCTTTGTCTGGCATGGAGGGCGCGAGCACGGCATAGCCGAGGCGTTCGCCGGGCAAGGAGAGATTTTTTGAAAAGGAGGAGATCACCACCGCGTAGGGATAGAGCGGGAGTATGGAGGGCACAGTGACGCCATCGTAGGTGAGAAAACGATAGGGCTCATCGCTGATCAGCCAGATGGGGTGGCCAACTTCCTCGGATTTGCGGCGTACGATAGTCACAAGCTCGGTGAGGGTTTGTTGCGAATACACAACGCCTGTGGGGTTGTTGGGGCTGTTGAGAAGAAGAGCCTTGGTTTTGGGACCTATGGCGTTTTGCAAGGCCTCAATATCCGGCTCAAAGGTATCGGGATGGCTGGGGAGAGGACGGAGAGTGCCGCCAAAATTGCTCACATAAAAGCCGTATTCCACAAAATAGGGCGCAAAGCAGAGCAGTTCATCGCCAGGATCAAAGGTTGCCCGAAGAAAGGCGTTTAAGGCTCCGGCTGCCCCGCAGGAAAGAAGAACCTCGTCCATTGTGAGCGAAACCCCTTGTTCTTCGCTCAGATGAGCCGCGAGTTTTTCCCGCAGCCACGGGAAACCGGCATTGGACATATAGCCAAAGGCAAAGGGTTCCTGCGCATGGGCGAGAACATCGGCAAGCCCTTCGGCCACTTCTTTGGGGGCTGGCAGATCGGGATTGCCCAAGCTAAAATCCTGTACCTTGTCATTGCCAAATTCTGCCTTTAATTTGGCACCCGCTTCAAACATCCGTCTGATCCAGGACGCGTTGTCCAGAAAGCCAGCAACACTTTTTGCAAGTCCATGCATGAAAATACCCTCGGTGCTCCCAAGACTTCAAACCCTCAAAAAACGCCATTTGCTACAGAGCCTGCGTTGTAGGAGCCAGTTTTGTTCGAGAAAAAACAGGCATCTCTCTAGCATGGTGCGCGATAAATGACAAACAATCGCTTGGGATCCAGGCGCTCTTCCGAGGACGCGGGATTACCCAATATTTGTAGTTTGGTATTGCTTTTCTTTGAGGCATAGAATATGCTACTTGTATGCCGTGTATGTGGTAAGGGTGAAACCGACCTTGATGAAGCAGGAAGCTTGCTTAGGTTTTAATACTTTTAATCAGGTTTGCATGCGATTAGAAGAATGGTCTTCGCACCCGTCATTTCAAAGACAGACACGGCGATACCCGTATTTGTCATCGTTTTGGAGGATTGGCATGCATTGGAGTGTGCCTACGTCGATTGTACAATGTTGTGTGCTATGCCTTCTTTTTGTAGTCCAAGGGTGTGGATTCTTTGCTGATTCCTCTCCGGATCAAGAGCCGTCGCACATGGAATTGACGGTGCTCTTTCAAGATGTCCACCGCTGTTCCTTTATGTCGCCTGAGATCCATATTGTGAATGCCCCCAAGGAGACAACCGTCTATGAGGTGGAAGTTGCGGAAAAGGTGGGAGGGGAATCTGTGCTGCTTGGAAAAGGCTCTTGGCATGAAGACGGTACAGGCGTTATCCCCGAAGGGGCATTAACCGGCCATTACAGAGGACCGTGTCCACCAGGTGGGTCTGTTCGTCATTACGTATTCACGGTGAGTGCGAAAAAGAGTGATTCTCAAAAGCCCTTGGCTGTGAGCCAATTTGTTCTTGATTTAGAGTGAGCAAGTGTCACATTTCATTCATATTCTAGAAAATAGAAACGTATGACCCGCACCTTAGCCTTTGGTTGGATGCGAGTTGAGATGAAGTGTGGCACACAAAGACGTGATACGACAGAGTTGTGTTCGCTCGTCTGAAATGGAACCACCTTAGATAGGCCACCCCAAAAACGCTCCCTTGAGCGGACTCGCGCTGTCACACCTATTCGCATCAAGTCCGCTTTCATCTCCAAAGGCAGAAAGGCAGCGCCCTCTCTCGCCCCCCGAGGGGGGAGCGAGGGGAAACGGGGGAGGGCTTCAAGGCAAAAGACTCTGATGATTGCCAAAGCAACCCTATCAGATAGCTGTGATGCGTAAACCAATGGCTGAAGAGGCAACATTTCAGATGAGTTAAAAAATGTAAGGAAATACCTCACATTGAAAGTGAGACTGATAGATCCAAAAAATGTTGTTTTTTTGGGGACTACTTTTTTGTACTCTAAGGTATTTTGCACACATCGTATAAAAAAAGCTTTTCTCTTTGACGAGAAAAGCTTTTTTTATCGGTATTGGCAAAAAGAGTGGTTTTATCTGTTCTGTCAGAAAAGCATGCGACTACGATTCAGAGAGCGGGGGCACTGTGGCAGTGTGGTCGAGGACAATGCGGCGCTTCTTGGGCTTTTCCAGAGGCTGCGGAGCCTTTTTTGGTTCAGAACCAGGGAGATTGTTATAGAGCCCCCAGAATTTTGGCCAAAGGTGGGTCATAACGCCGGGATTGCCGAGTTTGAAGCCCTGGTTTGTTCGACACGTTGCAGCCAAAGCATAGGCCATTGCCCATTCGGCTGTTGGGGCATTCCATTGCACAGGATGCGTTTGCTCTTGATAGAACCATGTTCCGTCGTTTTTTGAGCGTATGCCAAGGGTTGCAAAAAATTCTTTGGTGACAGGATCCTCTGTCGGATACGGGATGGTTTGGCCTTTGAGGGCAAAACCAGCACAGAGCCCAGCAAGAAGAGGACTCAAAGACGAATGGAGGAGGTGTTCGGGGATTGGGGGAATGGCTTGAACGGGCTCTTTGGGTCCCTGGGCTTTGATCGTTGGGGGATTGGTGTGGATGGTGATCTGCTCGTTCAAATCGCGAAAATAGGCCAAAAGATCCATGGCCGCTTTTTCGGGAGGCAAGAGTGCCTGCAAGGAGACGCTTCCCCCCAAGAGCAAGGGCAAGGCGAGAAGGAAAAAGACGATTTTGGGCTCTGAGGGCAGAAGAAGGGAATCTGGAATCTCCCCATGGGATGGCTGAATGCTCAGGGTATACGGTTGTGATTCCCCGCACAAGAAGCAGGCGTCTTGGAGAAGCTTGCGACTGGCATCGAGGATATTGTCCCGATCGGGATGGTTTTGAAAGTCGACAGTCACCGGATCTTCGGCAAAGGGAAGGGCATAGAGTAAGGCTATGACAAAGTTGGTCGGAAGATTGTCCGGAATAGCAATCGTTTTTGGCAAAACGCCTGAGCACTCCAGGCGGATGGGAAAGCCCGGATATTTAGGCACAGCGTAGCTGAGGCGCGTTCCCAGACGCGGGAGAAAATGCGCAAGGGCAGAAAGATTGGCCATCTTGAGGGATCCTTCTGCGGTAAAGCGTACGCGAGAGGGGCGGACAATATACTGGGCAGCAAAGAGCGAAAAACAATCGGCGTCGTCGGCGCAGTGGATCGAGAGATCTTTGCACTGCAAAGGACGATTGGCGAGAAGGGAGAGGGTATCGTCGTTGGTTTGTGTGACAATCCCTGCGTCGTTGAGGGCTCGGCAGAAGGCATGCTGAGCGTCGTGCATAAGACAATGGGGGATCTCCAAATTTTTGCCGAAAAAGGCTGCCCACAGCATCCATGTATGGACATACCAGGGGGATGCGGGCACAAGAGCGTTGAGATCCACCGGTTTTTGCGATGGCGCCAACATAAAGCCTTGGCGGAGTTTCTTTGTGTCTTGCTCATCGCTGGGCTTCGGAAAGAAGCGGATGTCTGAGAGCAGGGCAAAAAGCTGGGAGGAAAGTCTCGGATCTGAGCTGTAGCGTGTGGCCTCAGCAAACCAGGCTTCGCGCAGCTCTTTTTCTTCAGGCGGAAGCAAGTGTCCACGAGATCCCTGCATGCGCACCAAAAGATTGTGGCGTCGCATAAGCAAACGCAAAATATCATGATCGATGCGGAGAACTTCCTCTTTTAGGGAGGGACGTTTTTTGGGCTCGTAGCCATCATTGTTCGGCATGCTTTGCTCCCATTTAAACGGATAAGGGGGATTCCTTCGCCAACATCCCTACGGTATAAGACATGGTTCCGTCAATATCGAAGAGTGTGGCTGGGGGCGTGCATGCATCGCTAAAAAAAGAGAATATCTTGCATTTTTCAAGAAAATGGCGTAAGAAAGGGCGTGAACTATACCGTAGAGTGCCGAAAGAACTCCCTTTTTTTGTGAAAAAAATCACAAACTTTTTTCTTTTTCCGTTCAGTCTACTATTTCAGTAGGAAAAACCGTCTTTTTGTGGCAATTCCCCTACGCTTTCTGTGAAAAACAGCCACAAGCGTCTTTTTTTGTCGCATCGTTTGTGCCTGTTTATTTGCAAGTTTTATACCAAAAGAAAGAGCTGTCAATGAAAGCACTGTTCCCGACGTAGCCAATGATGCGGGACAAAGATATGGCGGCGTTAAGAGAGATATACGACTTTTTTTCTACGAAACCTTTTTACTTGAGTTGGAGGAATCTATGCCAACGTTTGTCGATCCGTCCAAATGCGACGGTTGCAAGGGTGGCGAAAAGACAGCCTGCATGTATGTCTGCCCAAACGATTTGATGGTTCTCGATCCTGTTGAAATGAGAGCCTACAATCAGGAACCGGATGCATGCTGGGAATGCTATTCCTGCGTTAAAATCTGCCCGCAGGGTGCAATCACTGCTCGCCCCTATGCTGACTTCGCGCCGATGGGCGGAACCTGTATCCCCATGCGCTCCGCAGATTCCATTATGTGGACCGTTAAATTCCGTAATGGTAGCGTGAAACGTTTTAAATTCCCCATTCGCACAACTCCTGAAGGTTCCATCAAACCCTTTGATGATCCCAAGGGTGATGGATCCATCGAAGACGAAAAACTCTTCACCGAGTCTGCTCTTGCACAACCCAAAGAAGTGTTGGGCAAGAAGTTTGATGTGAAAGACGCCAATAAGTCCGTTACTCTGTAATCGTGCGAAAGGAGAACTAGCATGGCATTGCTTCCTATCAAGGAAAAAAGTAAAGGTATTGACCTCGCCGAACCCACTGTCAAAGAGCATGACGTTGATATTCTCATCGTCGGTGGTGGCATGGGTTCCTGCGGTGCTGCGTATGAAGCCGCTCGTTGGGGTAAAAAAGAAGGCGTTGAAAAGATCATGCTTTGCGACAAAGCATGTCTTGAGCGTTCCGGCGCTGTCGCCCAAGGCCTTTCCGCCATCAACACCAACATTGGCAACGATCGTGGGAACACCCCTGACGACTATGTGCGCATGGTTCGTACGGACTTGATGGGTCTGGTTCGTGAAGACCTGATTTTTGACGTAGGCCGTCACGTTGACGATTCCGTCCATCTTTTCGAGGATTGGGGTCTTCCTTGCTGGATCAAACAGCCTGATGGCAAACACAACTGGAATGGTGCCCAGGCCAAACAGCAGGGCAAATCCCTCCGCGCAGGGGATCCGCCGGTGCGTTCCGGTAAATGGCAGATCATGATCAACGGTGAATCCTACAAGTGCATCGTGGCCGAAGCTGCCAAGAATGCCTTGGGTGAAGACCGTTACATGGAGCGTATTTTCATCGTGAAATTGCTCCTCGATGCCAATACCCCCAATCGTATCGCCGGTGCTGTTGGTTTCGACACCCGTGACAACGTCGTCCACATTTTCCGCACCAACGCCATGTTGGTGGCCTGCGGCGGCGCGGTGAACGTGTATCGTCCCCGTTCCACCGGTGAAGGTATGGGTCGTGCCTGGTATCCTGTCTGGAATGCCGGTTCCACCTATACAATGTGTGCTCAGGTCGGCGCTGAAATGACCATGATGGAAAACCGCTTCGTCCCGGCTCGTTTCAAAGACGGCTACGGACCTGTGGGTGCATGGTTCCTGCTCTTCAAAGCAAAAGCGACCAACTACAAGGGTGAAGATTACTGCAAAACCAACGCAGCGATGTTGAAACCCTACGAAGATCGTGGCTATGCGAAAGGCAACGTGGTTCCCACCTGCTTGCGTAACCATATGATGCTTCGTGAAATGCGCGAAGGCCGCGGCCCCATCTACATGGACACCAAGAGCGCTCTCTTGAACACCTTCGCCACCATGAACGAAGAAGAGCAGAAAGACCTTGAGTCCGAAGCATGGGAAGACTTCCTCGATATGTGCGTTGGCCAGGCCAACCTGTGGGCTGCCAGCAACCGTGCTCCTGAGGAACGCGGTTCCGAAATCATGCCCACCGAGCCCTATTTGCTCGGCTCTCACTCTGGCTGCTGCGGCATTTGGACTTCTGGTCCTGATGAAGCGTGGGTGCCTGACGATTACAAGATCAAAGCGAGCAACGGCAAGGTCTACAACCGTATGACCACCGTTGAAGGCCTCTTCACCTGCGCTGACGGCGTGGGCGCTTCCGGCCATAAATTCTCCTCCGGCTCGCACGTTGAAGGCCGTATCGCTGGTAAACAGTTGGTGCGCTGGGTTCTCGATCACAAGGACTTCAAGCCTGCGTTGAAAGAAAAGGCTGCTGACCTGGTGAAGGAAATCTATCGTCCGTACTACAACTACCTGGCCGGCAAGGACGCCTCCACCGATCCTGTGGTCAACCCGAACTACATTTCGCCCAAGAACTTCATGATGCGTTTGATCAAATGCACCGATGAATACGGCGGCGGCGTGGGCACCTACTACACCACCTCCAAGGCTCTCTTGGACACCGGTTTCGACCTCTTGACCATGATGGAAGAAGACTCCTTGAAACTGGCTGCTCGTGACCTCCACGAACTGCTCCGTTGCTGGGAAAACTACCATCGTCTGTGGACCGTTCGTCTCCATATGCAACACATCGCCTTCCGTGAAGAAACCCGCTATCCTGGCTTCTACTATCGTGCGGACTTCATGGGTATCGATGACAGCACATGGAAATGTTTCGTGAACTCCAAGTACGATCCTGCCACCGGCAAGACCACCGTGTTCAAGAAACCCTACTATCAGATTATCCCTGACTAAGACGTCGTTTGAGTATGGGCGGCCTCTCTGTGGCCGCCCATATTCGAAGACCCTTGCCAGGGCTTTTTCTTTTTGATGGGTATATTGTTTTTTTGGGGCTGATGACACGTCAGCTCTTTTTTTTCTGCGGTCAAGCAAGTTCGCCTTGTCCGCGGCAACTAGCAGGAGGATATCAAGGATGTCCAATGCCATTCTCGTCGTGGGCGGCGGCTTTTCAGGCCTTACAGCCGCCATTGAAGCGGCGGAACTGGGTCACGACGTCTATATCGTCGAGAAGTCACCTTGGCTGGGTGGCCGCGTGGCTCAGCTCAACAAATATTTCCCAAAACTTTGTCCTCCCTCCTGTGGTCTGGAAATTCAGTTCCAGCGTATCAGGAAAAATCCCCGTATCCATTGCCTGACCATGGCCAATGTGATTGGAGTGAACGGGAGCAAAGGCAATTATACGGTGCGTGTTCGTCTTGAACCCAGACATACGCCACCCCATAATGTTGATTTTACCTTTCTCGCCTCCACCCTCGAAGGGGAGGTTGCGAGCGAATTTGATCTGGGGCTTTCCAAACGCAAGGCTCTCTACAAAGCCATGCCCTTTGCCTATCCGGCTCGCTATGTCCTTGATACGACCACGCTTTCCAAGGCGGACAACGCGCGCATAGCGGGAAAAGCTTCGCTCGATCCTTCCGAAGAAGCTCGTGAGATCGAACTTTCCGTGGGAGCGATTGTCGTTGCCACGGGCTGGAAGCCCTATGATGTGACCAATCTTTCCAATCTCGGTGCAGGCTCGGTCAAAAACTGCATTTCCAATATGCAGCTGGAACGTCTGGCATCCCCCTTTGGTCCCACCCAGGGAAAGATTGTTCGTCCAACTGATGGCAGAACACCGCATTCTGTCGCTTTTGTACAGTGTGCTGGCAGCCGTGATCAGAATCATCTGAACTATTGCTCGTATATTTGCTGCATGGCGACCTTAAAGCATTGCCTGTATTTTGCCGAGCAGCATCCGACGACGCAGATTACGGTCTTCTACATCGATCTGCGGGCGCCAGGCCGCTATGTGAACGTGCTTGAAAAAGTCCAGGCTCTGCCCAATGTGCATTTTATCAAGGGCAAGGTTGCCAATGTCACCCAGAGCGATGGGGACTGTTGCTGCATTCAGGCTGAAGACGCGATTCGTGGCGAAAAACTCACCCTGAACTACGATATGGTCGTTCTAGCGACAGGGATGCAGCCAACTCTGGCTACAGAAAAGTGCCCGATTCCCGTGGCAGTCGATGCAGATGGTTTTATTGCCGGTGGTGAGGAGGCGGGTATTTTTGCCTGCGGATGTGCAGTCATGCCCCTTGATGTCACCCGATCTGCGCAATCCGGTACAGCCGCCGCACTCAAAGCGGTGCAGACGGTAAAAGGGAGGTAGGCGGCATGGCCGAGAAAATTGGCGTCTATTTTGACCTTGCGAATATTGGTGGTGGGCTTGATGTCCAAAATCTCGCCGACGAAGCCACAAAAAAGTGGGGCGATCTGATTGCGGTCACCAAGCTGGTGCCTGAGCTTGCAAACGCTGTATCGGAAATTGCCGACGATATTGCCAAAGAGAAGCTCGATGGCGTCCTTTTGTGTGGCGCATCCCCCAGAATCGATACGGAGCTCTATCGCTTCCCGGTGCAGGTGGACTACGTCAATCTGCGCGAGCAGTGTGTGCTTTCCTATAAAAATCCCGACGGCTCTCCCTATATTGTTGCGGACACGGCTCCGAAGGAATTGCAGGAATTGGCGCTTGACTACGTCCAGATGGGTGTCGCCAAGTTGCAAAAAAGCAATGTCCCTGATTCGGCTGCTATCACCACAACGCCCAGAATCCTGGTTATCGGCGGTGGCTGGACCGGATTAACCGCTGCGAAAGAAGCGGCCTCCATGGGCTATGAAGTGATCTTGGTTGAGAAAAAAGGGGAGCTCGGCGGCGCTGTTGTCAATATGCCGGTTGTTTCGCCGTTAGGCCCCATGTGGGACAAGAAAGAAGAGTCGAATTTGAAGTTCAAGATTCAGGCGGTGACCCAGGATCCGAAAGTCACGGTGTATCTGAACGCGGTGATGGAGAAACTGGAAGGCCAGCCCGGAGAATACGTTGCCCATATTGCGACCAGCGAAGGGACAAAGACAGAGGCGGTTGGGACGGTCATCTTGGCGACCGGCTGGGTGCCCCTGGATGCGAAATATCTGGAGCCCATGGGACTGGGTCGCTCCCCCAAGGTTGTGACAGCGGCTGAGTTTGGCAAGATGCTTGTGAGCGGAGCCACGATTCCTGCCCGCGTTGCCTTTGTCTTAGACACAACCATGGCTGAAAATGCCTGGAAGGAAAAGGCCGAAGCCTTGGCCAAGGAAGCGGAAGAGGCAAAACCGGAAGAGGCCGGTGAGGCAACAGAAGCGCCTTTTGTCAAAGCGGATCTTGAGAGCATGAAGCATCTGCAATATTCCAACGCGGTGAACAGTGTTGGCATGTTGCGTTTGGCCAATACCGTGTGCGAAAAGACCAACGATCGCTCGCAGGCCTATATTTTGTATAAAAATATGACTGTTCCGGGTATTTTGGAACGCTTCTACAAGAAGATGCAGGATCGGCTGGGCGTTATGATGACCAAAGCCGATGTGACCGACATCCGTGAAGTGGGCGATCACATGGTGGTTTCCTGCCAAAACACCCTGCTTGGCTGTGATTTCGATCTCGATGTCGATCTCGTTGTTTTGCCCACTGGTCTTGTTCCCACAACAGCGAAAGAAGTCACGGTGCAGTTTGGCTATCGTCAGGGACCTGAATTTCCTGATCTCGAACTCTTTGATGGCTTTGCCGATTCCAACTATATCTGCTTCCCCTATGAAACCCGCAGAACCGGTGTGTATGCCGCTGGCTGCGTTCGTCAGCCCTTAACCCTTGATGCCTGCGAAGTCGATGCCAAGGGCGCGGTGTTGAAGGCTGTGCAATGTCTTGAGGCTGCGGGACACGGTGTTGCCGTTCATCCCAGAGCGCTCGACAATTCCTATCCGGTCTTCAACTTTGTGCGCTGCACGCAGTGCAAACGCTGCACGGAAGAATGTCCTTTTGGTGCCTTGGACGACGATGAAAAGGGAACGCCCAAGCCCAATCCAGCGCGTTGCCGGCGTTGTGGCACCTGCTTTGGCGCCTGTCCTGAACGTGTCATCTCCTTTGCCAATTACAATATCGACCAGATTGGTTCTATGATTCGTCAGGTCAGAGTGCCTGCGGACTTCAAGAAAGAAGGACCGCGTATTTTGATTTTGGCCTGCGAAAACGACGCCTATCCCGCTCTCGATATGGCGGGAATGCGCAGAAGAACCTGGAGTCCCTTCTGCAGGGTCATTCCGGTGCGCTGCCTTGGCTCTGTCAATGCCATTTGGATTTCTGATGCCATGAGCAAGGGCTTTGACGGTGTCATGCTGCTTGGCTGCAAATACGGCGATGACTATCAGTGCCACTTTGTCAAAGGTTCTGAAATTTGTAATCGACGCATGCAGAACATTGCCGAGACCTTGGATCGATTGGGTGTGCAACCTGAACGTGTTGAGCAACTGGAAGTTGCCATCGATGAATACGACAAGGTTCCTGACCTGATTGATGGTTTCGTGACCCGAATCGTGGCGTTGGGCCCGAACCCCTTCAAGGGCATGTAGGAGGTAGCTTCCATGGCACAATGTACTCTCAAACCAGATATTGACTTTACCCGCAAGCTGACGCTGGCTGGCGGGGATAGTCTGAAGAAATGCTATCAGTGCGCAACGTGCGCTGTAGCGTGCCCATTGGCACCTGCCAATGCTCCCTATCCCAGAAAAGAAATGGTATGGGCTTCGTGGGGACTGAAGGATAAGTTAACATCAGATGTCGATATCTGGTTGTGCCACAATTGCGGCAATTGTTCTGATCTCTGCCCACGCGGTGCCAATCCTGCCGATGTGATGAGTGCTGCGCGCAATGTCGTCTATCAAGATCTGACGGCACCCAAATGCGTTGGCTCGTTGATGAGTAAGCCTTCCGGGCTTCCCATTCTCTTCGGCATTCCGGCGATTCTCTGGTTTATTGTGTGGTGGATCCGCTCCCTCTATAACGATGGAAACTGGTTCCCGGTTCGTCCCGATGGACATATCGTCTTTGGCGATATTTTCTACGGCGACTACACCATTGACCCGATTTTCATGCTGACCTTCTTTGGGGCGCTGTTTATTTTGTGCCGGGGGGCGTATAAGCTCTGGCAATCCTTCAAGCCCGATGGGGCTGTTGCGGTTATCGGGGAAAAAGGATGTTGGCTCTGTCATTTGTGGCATGTTTTGGTCGATGAGGTGATTTTTGCAACCCGCTTCGACGACTGCCACGACGGGCCTAAGACCGGAAAAGTGACGCAGACACGACGAGTTGGCCACACCGTCTTGGTTTGGGCCTTTGTTACCCTCGCTTTTGTGACAGCCGTTGTCGCCCTTGGGCACTGGGGTGGGAAGATCTTCCCGATCATTGAGATCACGACCCCCTTACATCCCATGCACCTGGTCAAAATTATTGCCAACGTCGGCGCTTTGATGCTGGTCGTCGGCCTGATTTTGCTCACCATTCGTCGTATTGCGGAAAATTCCGAAACACACAAATCCAACTACTATGACTGGTATCTGCTTGGCATCATCTGGGCTGTTGCCTTGACGGGTATTTTCTCCCAGGTATTCCGTTTGGCCGAAGCAGTTGGACCGGCCTTCCTCGTCTATTATCTGCATCTTGTCTTTGTCTGGATGCTCTTTGCCTATCTGCCTTGGTCGAAACTCGGCCACCTTTTCTACCGTACGGTTGCGCTCTTGTATGTGCGGATGTACGGGCGCAAAGGCTAAGCAGCTAGGCCATACTGATTGTTTGCAAAAAATTTGAACTCCCTGGGAGGAGGCCATTATGTCCGATAGTTCTCGTAAAATGTTCCCTGTTGCGACCGTCATGGCTTTGGTCACGGGCAAAGAAGGCTTTGATATCAAGGAAATTGCGGGCTATGTCGCTGGTCGTTCCATTTGTTGTGATACGCAGGCAAAAGCCGTGGGTGTCTTTGCCGCTGCCTGGCTTGCCCGTTGGTATCCCAAATTCACTGGTATGATCTGGAACGAGGGCTCGCAGAGCTGGGAAGCCTTTGTCAGCCAGGCGAAGAGCCAACTGGGTGAATATGTGTCTTTGTCCCCGATGGATGAGCGCACCAAGGAATTGGCGAATCAGGCCTTGGATTTTATGGTTGACGCCCAAAAGAGCGTTGCAGCCCAGACCGAAAGCGCGATGAAGCTCGAAGAGCGCGTGCGTGAGCTTGAGCCTGTTGCCGAACAGGCCAAGGCTTTGCAGAAGAAGGTCGATGAACTCGAAGCGAAGATCAAGACCATGAACACCGATATGGGTGGCCTTCGCAGAAAGGTTGCTGAATACGACGGCAAGGTTGCTCTGGAGCAAGATGAGCTCATGCGTACCATCAAGGATGCCATTAAAGACGGCATGAAGGGCATGGTCGTTGCGAGCGGAGCCGCTGTAGCTGGAGCCGAAGGCGCTGCAAGTAGTGCTGAGCCGGCTGCTGAAGAAAACAGCGTTCCCGATGATTTTGGTTTCGGTACCTCTGGTGCCAATGCCGATGGCTTTGGTTTCTAAGATCGACTGGGTGTATGAAAAGAGGGGGTGTCCCAATGGGGCACCCCCTCTTTGTATGCTTTAAGAAAAAGAGAGAAGCTGTTTATACCTCACTATTTTTTTCTTGTTTCCACCCACGGAGATCGAGACGCGATGTTTCGCCATCTTGTGTGATATTTATTGTTTTTACGAGTGTATTGATAAGCTTTTGCACCTTTTTATACTCATTATTAATTTTAAAAGTATAGAATCCGTCTTTTACAATCGGAATATATTTTCGTATCGTTTTGAGCGGAAGAATACCCTTTTCGAAAAGAAAGAGATGCAAAAGATAGGATTCTGTTCCGCTGATGGCAGCGGTTCTACTGGAGAGTTTTATCATTTCTTGATGCGTATCTCTTTCCTTGGGCTCTTTCCCGTGGTGCACCAGCGCTTTTTCGACGTCGGCATAGACGGGAAGCGATCCCACTCTCAGGGCGCGCCAGCTGTAGTCGAGATCCTCGAAGCCGTAGACACCGTATCCTTCGTTCCAAAATCCCAGTTTTTCAAAGAGCGGCCGCGGAATGCAGGCGCATGCCCCATTGCAGCAGGGAACTGTCAGCACCTTTGTGCCGTCTGAAAGTGTGTGTGAAGAACCGGTGTGCCAGGAGCAGAGTTTATAGCCAAGAGGACCTATGGTGGGATTTTCTTGGTAGAGATGTTCGAGGCGCACAAGCCAGTCACTGTCGAGAATTTCCACATCGTTGTCGAGTTTGACGAAAAAATCGGCCTCACCGGCATCATCCCAGGCCAGATTGGACGCGACACTGACGCCCATATTTCGCGAAAGCAAGCGGATGGTTACATTGGGTGTAGACGCAGATAGGGCTTTCAGGTAGTCAATTGTTCCGTCGCTACTTCCGTTGTCAACCACGGTGCAGGTGAAATTGCCACGGGTTTTTGCAAAGAGCGACTCAAGGCAGATTTGAGTGAGATGCAAGCGGTTCCACGTCACAATGCCAATATGCGCCTTCATTGGGATGCTCTTTTTTTGGATGCTCTTTTTTGGGTTGGAGTCGCTATCATGAGCGTTGTTGGGAAGAAAAAAAGCGAGGAAGAAGGCATCTTCTTCCTCGCTTTTTTTTATCGTTCAAAATAGGTGTATCCCCTGAGTCCATCCTCAAAGGCCTGCAAAATGGCGTAGCGATCGCTTGGGGATATGCGACCGTGGCGCACAGCGAGTTCAGCGGTTGTTCGGAGGTCTTCTAAAATCCTGTGGGGTTCGTATTCCACATAGGTGAGAATATCGGCAACCGTATCCCCACGGGTTTCGCGCACATATTCATAGCTCCCATCAGCATCGGCTCGGATACTGACCACATTGGTGTCACCCATAAGATTGTGCAGATCGCCAAGGGTTTCTTGATAGGCACCCACCAAAAAGACGCCGAGATAGTATTCTTCCCCTTTTTTGAGTGGATGCAGATCCAGCGTCATTTTCATGCCCTGGGGATCGATGAAATGATCGATACGACCGTCTGAATCGCACGTAATATCGGAGATAATGGCCTGGCGGGAGGGGAATTCTTTGAGCCTGTGGACTGGCATGAGCGGCAATAACTGATCGATTGCCCAGACATCAGGCAGCGATTGAAAGACGCTGAAGTTGCCGTAGTAGATGTCTGCCAAGCTGGCATCGATGTCTTCGAGATCCCTGGGGATATTTTTTAAATGGGTTTTTTCTCTCGCTATGCGCATGATAATGGCCCAGAAGATATCTTCACCAAGATTGCGCATTCTCAAGGTGACTTGGCCGGTTGAAAAGAGTTTCCGAATTTCATCGCGATAGTAGATGGCGTCGTTGTAGCATTCTTGCAGGTTGCGCAGGGAAAGATGGCTGTGCACCTCATGCAGATTGCGCAAGGCCTCTGGGGCATCGTCCGGAAGCTTTTCTGGAATCGGGCGCTCTTCGATGACGCTGGAATCGAGAATGTTAAAGAGCAGGAGCGAAAAATAGGCGACCGTTGCGCGACCGGATTCGGTGATAATGTGGGGATGGGGGATTTTTTGCTCGTCTAAAATCGTCATAATCGCTTCGACGACGTCGGTGCAGTATTCGTCGAGCGTATAGTTTCGGGACATGCTAAAGCTCGTATGCGAGCCGTCGTAGTCCACAGCCAATCCGCCGCCAAGGTTCAGATAGCCCATGGGAGCGCCTTCCTGAACAAGGCCTTGGTACATCCGAACCCCTTCCATCACACCGGTTCGAATGTCGCGGATATTCGAAATCTGCGAACCGAGATGGTAGTGGAGCAGGCGAAGACAGTCGAGCATATGATGCTCTTTTAAGGTGTCCACCACATTGACAATTTCGCCGATTGAAAGCCCAAACGTCGAGCGTTCTCCTCCGGAATCCGTCCAGTGGCCGCTCGCCTTGGCTGAGAGTTTGGAGCGCAGGCCGATGTTGGGACGAACGCCTATGGACTTGGCACGCGTTAAAAGCACTTCGAGTTCACCGGGCATTTCAAGCACAAAAAAGACGTTAAAGCCCAGACGTTGCGCCTGGAGCCCCAGATTGAAGAATTCTTCATCCTTGTAGCCGTTTAAGATGAGGCAGGCCTCTTGATCCCGAATAAGGGAGAGCGCGGCTAACAATTCCCCTTTGGAGCCCACTTCGAGTCCGTGATGGTAGGGTCTGCCAGCTTGGACGATGTTTTCCACAACCTCTTGCTGTTGATTGACTTTGACGGGAAAGACGCCGCGGTATTCCCCCTGATAGCCCAGTGTTTTAATGGCTTTGCGAAAGGATTCATGGATAGCCGTAATACGGGATGCGAGAATGTTTTCTATGCGCAACAAGACCGGCATGGTATAGCCGCGTTCGTTCAAACCAGCTATAATATCCATCATAGAAATTTGGGGGCCATTTTTTCCGTTTGGACAGATAACAACATCCCCGTTGGCGTTGATATCAAAAAAACCAAGTCCCCAATTTCTGATGCCATAGAGTTCGATAGAATCCTCAATGGTCCAATTGTGCAAAGCCTGCGTGCGTGCCAATTTTTTCCCTCCACAGCGTTGGCAAGGTTAGAAGAGCGGTGCCGTATTGGCTAATCCAGTATCAACAGGAAGACCAAGCATAAGATTGGCGTTGGCAAGAGCCTGACCTGCTGCCCCCCGGCAGAGATTGTCGATCACAGAAACAACAATCAGGCGTTTGGTTCGTGGATCCACAGCCAAGCCAATATCGCAGAACATGCTTCCTCGAACAAAGCGGGTTTCCGGAAGTCGTCCCTTGGGGAGAACGCGAATCCAGGGCTCGTTTGCCCAGGCATCGGAATAGATTTGATGGATCGTGTCAAGTGTAAGGGATGGATCCGCGAGATCGGCATAGATTGTCGAAAGAATACCGCGATTCATGGGAACAAGATGGGGCGAAAACTGCACTGTCAGCGGTGTTTTGGCAAGCAGTCCCAATTCTTGTTCGATTTCAGGGGTATGGCGGTGACTGACAAGCCCGTAGGCACGGAATGTGTCGGAAACTTCGCAAAAGAGGTTGGCGACCGACGCTTTGCGGCCAGCGCCTGTTGTGCCTGACTTGGCATCGATTACGATGGTGTTGGCTTGTATGCAGTGGTGTTGGAGAGCCGGAGCAAGGCCGAGAATAATGGAGGTTGGGTAACAACCAGGGTTTGCCACAAGATCGGCCTTTTGGATCTCCTTGGCATAGCGTTCAGGCAGACCATAGACGGCTTTGGAAAGAAGATGGGGGGCTGTATGGGTCTGTTTGTACCAGGTCTCGTAGACGGCTTGTTCGTGAATACGGAAGTCCGCAGAAAAATCAACCACCTTGACGCCTTTGGCAAGGAGATCGGGCGCAATGGTGAAGGCTGTCCCCGCAGGCACTGCCAGAAAGACGAGATCTAAGGATTTGGCAGCTTCGTCCGCATTGAACGAGGAAATACAAACATCGCATCCGGGCAATGTTTCGAGAAACGGGTAATAGCTGCCTAAGCGTTTGCCGCTTTCAGCCCGAGAGCAGGCCATGGTGAGGCGCATGGACGGATGCTGCGCCAGCAAGCGAGCCAGCTCCATGCCCGCATAGCCTGTGATTCCAACAAGCCCAACATGGTAGACGCTTTTTGGCATGAGACACTCCTCACTTGGTTTATTTTTCCTTGTTGCCAAAGACTTTGACGAATTTCATTTTCGTTTCAAACAAAAGACTTGAGAGCATTTGCTCTTCTTCACTGCTCAGATTGCCGCGGGTTTTTTCCTTGAGCATATCGAGAATACCAATACTGTGTTCTGCCAAGGTTTTATCTGTATGCTTTTGTCCGCTTGTTGGATCAGGCACTTCGCCCAATTGAACAAGAGCCGAGGACGCGAGGGAGAGAATAAAGGTTTGAAAGGTGACCTTGGGCATGGAGACCATGGACGTTGGATCGTTTTGCTGGGACATGGTGAAATCCTTTGTGGCGTATCTCAACTTCTGACAAAGACCGAAGGCACGATGGCACCAGGTTCCCCCTGTAAGGCCTCATTGTAGGCCGCCATGGCTTTTTCCAGATAGTCGCGGGAAAGCGAAAAGCCATTGGCATGGAGAATGCCTTGATCCAAGGCATAGAGGCCGGCAAGCACATCACTCCAGTCCACCCAGCCCATATGGCCGATGCGGACGATATGGCCTTTGAGATGGTCTTGGCCGCCAGCCATAGTCACGCCAAAGGCCTCTTTGGCATAGGCGAGAACAACGCTCGCGTCCACGCCTTCAGGAAGCTGAATGCTGGTTACCCCCCAGGTATAGTGGTCGCGGGCAAAGAGCGAAAGACCCATGGCACGGGCACCGGTTCTGGTGAGCTGGGTTAAGGCCCACTGTTTGGCATAGATGCGCTCGTAGCCAATTTCTTCGAGGAGAGCCAAACTTTCATCCAATCCCACCAGAAGATTGACCGGTGTGGTGAAGTGGGTTTCAAAGGAGGCCAGTTTTTTGCGTTCAGCACGGAGATTGAAGTAAAAATTCGTGGGTTCGAGGAGGTTGGCTGCTGACCATGCGCGTTGTGAGAGCGCGATCAAGGCCAGACCCGGGGGAAGCATAAGACCTTTTTGTGAACCTGTGAGCAGGCAGTCAATGCCCCAGGCATCCATGGGACAAGGGTTGATGCCAACGGCGGATATGCCATCACACACCAAAAGGACATCCCGTGTGCGGGTGAGAGCGGCAATATCTTGGATAGGGTGGAGAACGCCTGTTGAGGTCTCAGAGACTTGGATCAAGACGCCCCGGATATCGGGATCCTTGGCCAGAGCAGCCTCCACCATCTCTTTTGTGCAGTATTGCCCCCACGGAATTTGCAGCGAAACAACGGTGAGCCCTTGCATGGTGGCAATCTCTCGCCAGCGTTCGCCAAATTTCCCGGCTTCCACGACCAGCACCTTCTCCTTGGGGGCAAAGAGATTGGAGACGGCTGCTGTCATGGCGCCTGTGCCTGAAGAGGCTAAGGGCAAGACGGGTTCTTTGGTGCCAAAAAGGCGTTGCAGGCGTTGTTCGACCCGTTCCATGATGCCATGGAAGTCTTCTTTGCGGTGATGGATCATGTCCTTGGCAAGAGCAAGGCGGACGCGTTCCGGAAGAGGGGTAGGCCCTGGCGTCAAAAGGCGAGATTTTGAGAGCATGGTAATCCTTTGTTGTTTGGCTTAGCTGGAAGGACAGAGGCGGACAATGGCGCATTTGAGATAGCTTGTCTCGGGCATGCCAAGAAGTTCAGGATGATCGCAATCTTGGCGACCGAGCGAGAGAATCTGGGGCACAAGGGCGTTTTTTGCCGCTGCCCGTTTGATCGCGTCGAGCAGGCTCTCCTGGGTCAAATGGTAGGAGCAGGAGGAGGAAATCAAATACCCATAGGGGCGAAGAAGACGGAGGGCGAGGACGTGGAGTCTGCGGTAGGTGATGAGTCCCTGTTGGATATCTTTGCGCCGCTTGATAAAGGCTGGCGGATCCAGGCTGATCCAATCAAAGCGTCTGCCCTCGGCATAGAATTGTTGCAGCATCGTCAAGGCATCGCCACAAAAGAAGGAGGCTGACGGCAAGAGATCGGGCGCATTGGCCGCGCAATTGATTTTGGCGTAGTCGAGGGCGCGTTGTTGGGCGTCCAAAAAGGTCAGCGATTTTGCGCCGAAAGAGGCTGCGCACACACCAAAGCCCCCCACATAGCAGAAGGCGTCGAGAACGTCGCAGTGTTTGGCATAGCGTGCTGCAAGCAGTCTGTTGGCTCGTTGGTCGTAAAACCAACCCGTTTTTTGGCCTTGCTGCAGAGGGGCTTTCATGGTGAGGCCGTTTTCGGGAATGGAAAGATCCTCTGGCACAGTGCCAATGGTGTCAGGGATTGGGGAAAGGCCTTCGAGATTTCGCATAGGTATGGCGTTGTCAAAGAAGATGCCGTGAATCGCCCAATCGTGGGGGAAAAGCGCAGGAAGGGTCTTTGTGAGAACCTCACACACAGAGGCTTTGCGCATTTCCATGGCTTTGGTGGTGATTTGCACCGTGAGCGTTTCCCCAAAACGATCGATCACCAGGCCTGGGAGGAGATCGCCTTCGCCATGGCAGAGCCTGTAGTAGGGCTGTTGAAAGGCCTGTTGCCGAAAGGCAAAGGCTGTTTGCAGACGATTGGCCACAAGGTTGTGATCCAAGGGCGTGTTGGGGTGGGTGCTGTGGATGCGAGCGCAAATAAGAGCATGGGGATTGATGGTGGCAGAGCCAATGGGCGTGCCATTCGCTGCGACAATTGTCACATCCTCACCGGCAGAAAAGGCTGACAAAGGACTTTTTGTGTTGTCGACTTCATTGCTAAAAACCCAAAGATGACCGGAGGTGATTCTCCGGTCTTCCTTGGGTTTCAAAAAAAGGGTTTGCATTAGCGTTCCTTGCGAATACGTTCGATCTGCGTATCGATATCTTCAGAGCCTGGTTGTATTGTCAGATCGATTTTTTTCAAAACCTCTTCTTCGGAAAGAGCGGCCAATTGAGCAACCGTGAATTTCTCATGCGGTTTGCTTGTAAAGCGTAAGGTTCCTGGTTTGTCGATGTAGTTCTTGATTTCCTGAAGAACCATGGGGTCGATGGCATTCTTCCCGTGATTGGCATCCTCGATTTGCTTTTTGAGATAGTCTTTCCCGGTTCCGTCTGGCTTCAGAACCAGGGACACACGGGCAAGCAGGCTTTTGTCGACAAAGCGAAGGGAGAAATCGCTGTAGCTTGCTGTGATGAGCGACTCAAAAAGGGTTGCGAGCGTGCGGATATTGGTGTCGAGAGACATATCAAGAGCAAAGAGTTCTTCGATCCCCATCGCTCCCGCAAAGCTGTAGGTTTGGCTGGCGTTTTTTGTCGCTGAGAGGGAAAGATTGAGAGAGAGCAGCGCAGGCAAGGGCAGCCCTTGCTGGCTTTTGTCTTCGATCAGCTTGGTCAAAATCTGCAAACGGGAGAGAGAAAAGCGCACTTCCTTGGCATTCTTGGCTGTTATAAAGCGTATTTGGCCAATGGAAAGGGGATTTTTTTCGACGGTTATGGTGATATCGTCAAATTGGGTTGTTTCAACAAGGGGTTTGTCGCCGATAAAAAGATCCAAAAGAGCTTTTGCCTGTGCATCCGCCTTGCTTTGGGTCAGATGCTGCGCAAGAGCAAGGACTTCGGATTCACTGAGAATGCGGATGTTTTCTTGGGTTACGCGTCCGATATGGACATCTTCCCCTGTGTTATCCTTGATTTTGACACGCTCGAGACTGGCGGAGGCAACAGCGTCTTTGGTGATGTCGCGAAGCGTCATGGCACCGGTGGATACAAGCGGTTTGGCGTTTGGCGAGTCTTTGAGGGTTAAAGAACCAAAGGAGAGTGTTTGAAAAAAGAGTGCCGGGCGATGGTCTTTTGCGTGCATGCGCAGAAGATCGTGCTTGCTTGTGCCAACACCAAAGGTTCGAAAATCCGTACAATGAACCTCCCCTCCGTTGCCTGTAAAGGTCATGGATTTGGTGTGGGATCGATCGATCAAAACCACCTGGGACGCATCGTCGATGAGGGAGGAAAGCGGGGAAAAAGCGAAAAGCCCTTGCCATGTTAAGAGCATTTCCGTTGTATCGATCGTGGCTGTGATAGACCCCATTGTTGTCGTGCCCTGCAGGGTCATGGGGTCGATGGTGAGAGAGCGGGTGAAGGGATTGACACGGAGGCTGATATCGCCTTCTTTGGTGAAACCTTGGAAGGTAAGGTAATCTGTGATTTGCCGGGTAAGCTCCTGCTCAACAGCAGGTTTGATCCAGAATTGGCTTGCGCCCAATCCGCAGAGGATCACAAGCAAGACAAAAAAACAGAGAATTTTTTGATAGGGCTTCATGGTTTTTTCTGGAAGGATTTTGTAATCCTTTTTTTGTAAAATTGTTGAGGTAAAAATGTATTTTTTGTATAGAGTGATTTTATGTCCTGTGATGGCAGCCAATGCTTTGGGTATTTCGCATAGCTGCCTGGGTGATGGCATAGGCGGTTTGGGATCCATGAAAGAGGTGGATTAAGCGTTGAGAAATATGGGTTCGTTTATAAAAATCGTGGATATGGCGAACCAAGACGCGCATATCTTCAAAGGCGCGTCGCAAGCGAGCCTGGGTGCGGGTGATCCCGACATAGTTCCACATTGTATTGCGGATGTTTGCCCAATCTTGGGCAACAAGGGCGGGATCATCGGCGTGTTCGTCGCCTTCGTGTTGCCAGTCAGGGATGCAATCGCGCAATTGCTTTGGCAATTCTTCACAGGTTTTGCTTTGTTGTGCCAAATATTCCCCGCAACTTGCCCCAAAACTGAGGCCTTCGAGCAAGGAGGTGCTTGCCAATCGGTTGGCGCCGTGGAGGCCTGTGCAGGCGCATTCGCCAATGGCGCAGAGGCCTCTTAAGGATGTACATCCGTGCAGATCGGTTAAAATGCCTCCGCAAAAATAGTGGGCGCAGGGCACAACAGGGATTTTATCGGTGCGAATGTCGATGCCTATCTGGCGGCATTCTTCAAAGACCGTTGGAAAGCGGGTGGGAAGATCCTGCTTGATGTGCGTGGCATCTAAAAAGAGATAGGGGGATCCCGAGCGCAGCATCTCTTCCATCATGGCTTGGGCAACGATATCCCTGGGAGCAAGATCCCCTCGGGAATCATAGCGCTGCATAAAGGGTTGGCCGTTCGCGTTGAACAATTTAGCGCCTTCGCCTCGCATCGATTCGGTGATCAGTGGGCGGCAGGATTTGCGTTCATCGTAGAGAGCGGTTGGATGGAATTGCATAAATTCGAGATTGGAGAGCTCAACGCCAGCTCGCCATGCCATGGCGATGCCTGTGCCGACACAATGCTCCGAATTGGTGGAGTGGAGAAAGATCCTTCCAACGCCGCCTGTTGCGAGAATAGTCCAGTCAGCGAAGATCGTTTCAGGCTCACCGGTTTTTTGATGGAGAACATAGGCTCCGATACAGCGATTCCCCACCTCATAGCGATACTGGGAATTGGTGGCATGGTGTTGTGTTGTTAAGAGGTCAATCGCTGAGATATTGTGGAGGCAGGTTATGCGGGGATGCGAAAGCACAGCGGATGCAAGCCCATCCATAATAGCTTTGCCAGTATAATCTGCTGTATGGAGGATGCGCGGAACAGAATGACCCCCTTCGCGGGTGAGGTGGTAGGAGCCATCGGGATTGGTATCAAAGGGAATGTGGAGGCGGTCGATGAGAATTTTTTCGATGTACTCAGGGCCTTTGTTGGCAACCCATTGAACCGCTTTGTAATAGTTGTAATGATGGCCTGCCACGAGAATATCGTTTTCGAGCGATTTGGCATCGTGGCGAATGCTTTGAGCCTGAGCGTCTATGGAAGCAGGTTTTTTGGCCTCGTAGATGATTCCCCCTTGTGCCAAGGCCGAATTGCCATCAGAGAGGGAGTCTCCGGCATTGATGAGTAAAACTTCACAACCGGCATCGGCAAGAGTGAGGGCTGCGGTTGAGCCGGCGATTCCTGAGCCGATAATCAGAAACGGAATATAGCGACGAGTGTTGGACATGGCATGCCTTGTGCTATGATGGAAGAAGGAGGGGGCGGGACATGTGGGGGGACACGCGGAGAAAAGGCAGTGGGTGGAAAAAAGGAGCTTACATTAGATTCGAAACAACGCATTCTTGGTCGCATTCAATTCATATTTTCTTTAGTTTGTTAATAGTAGTATCATCAATTTTTATTTTTTTGTGAAAAAGTTCCTATGATTTTTCTGCTTATATCTAACGCCAAACGTATTTTTTGATGATCTTACACTTCTAGAGGTTTATTGAACCGCCGGAATCGGCTATATCTTGAGATTTGACTTTTTTTGTCTTCCTCTGGGGCTTGGCTGATAATCAAGCCTTCGGAGCATTCTGTGTACTGGCTGTCAATCGGCAAAGTCAGGGGAGTGATAGCGAAAGATGGGATGTTCAACAATCATTTCGAAAACGAAGCCAAAAGGCCAGGAAGTTGCTTGCTATAGTTTTGTGGGGTTGAGCGAGGATTCCTTGAACCAGGCATTTTCTCGTACGCTTTATTTCTCGCGTACTCTCTTGCGTACTTCACTTCAGTGTGATTGCCAAGTACCAAAGAGGGCTGGCATTCAAGCGATACGGGGTTTTTTGGGCGTTTTTATTTGAGCTTAGCAAGAGACTTTTGAGAATGTCTTGGACTGGCGACTGGTTCAATAAACTTCTCGGAGTGTAATAGATGGTATTGTCGTAAATATTACTTGAGCAAGGTTATTGATGTAGTATCTGCTAAATCTGGATTGTCTTCTACAAACGAAGAAGTATATAAATCAGCAAATATACCTCTTAACCCTATTGGATTAACAGAATATATGTTTATGTCTTTATAATACTCATCGATATGTGTCTTTAAATTTTTCCACTGATTAATTTGATATTTAAAAAAGTTTTTGTTGTCATCTGCTTTTTCGTAGAAGTGCCTGCTACCATAGCAATCACAGCCAAATAAATATATATTTTTAGGATGGGTATATAAAATAAATTGCATGGCAGAAAATACAGTACCGCCATTATCGCAGAGAGGCTCAATTGCAATATTATGGGGCCAATTATGAAACATGAGGTCTTCTAAATAGTATTCATTGGCATTGGCATCACGAATATCAAATATCTGGATTGTTCTACATTTTGAATTTCTTGTTCTATTTTGTGGAATTATGCCATAAAATTTTTTACAGTGGTCTCTAGAATAGTTATTTGCCTCTTTTATCCATGGCATTAAATCTTGGACAAAAAGGTAGTCTAATAAAATTGAAGATTGACGAAAAGATTCGTTGACTCCTACAAAAATAGTATCATCTAATGGTTTTGCATAGTTTATCGTAGGACCACAAGCAATTAATGCTATATTTTTATTTTGGTAAATTCCACAATACTCTGCAAATGTCTTTGGGTGAACAGCCGCGGCTTTTATATGTGTTAATACGCATTCGTTTTGTTCGATGCTGTAGTTAAGTTTGCTGTGAAATGTTGTAAAAAAGGATTTTATAATATCCATGTATTATCCTTTTTTGCTTCTTTCTGCGAATAGAATAGTTCATTTAAAACTGTATTTATGGAAAATACAGCGCATATCTACCTATTTTAAGGAACACACCGAAAGCATTCTTGTCAGAGCCATTTTGGCAGGCTCTTGTTCTGCAGCGGCAATCTGGATAGGCGTTGCCACTCCCTGATCGATCGCTTGCAGGGTTTCGAGAAGTTTTTCTTCGGTGATGGCTTGCATATCGGGGCAGGTCATATTGGCGCGAACTGGCAGAATGGAACAGGTGTTTTGAAATCGCTTGATAAGACGATTGACGAGATGCTCTTCGGTTCCAATGGCAAGAAGAGGCTTCGTTTGTGTAGCAGCGATCTCTTCGGTCTTTTTGATAAGATAGGATGTTGAGCCGGCACCATCACACTGATCCACCACACAAGGGTCGCATTCAGGATGGACATAGATGCGTATAGAGGGATATTGCTTCCGCAGGCTTTCAAGGTCATTCACCTGCATTTGGGCATGAACCGGACAGCATCCAGGCCAGATCAGAAGGCGTTTTCCCTTGATATCTGCTTCGCTATCGGCGTAGCTTGAACCTGAGAGGCGGAGAATACGCCAGTCTTGTTCGGTCAGCCCCAGGGATTTTGCCGTGTTGCGGGCAAGGTGTCTGTCGGGAAGAAAGAGCACGGTTGGACTCTGTTCTAACGCCCATGCGAGGATGGTCGTGGCATTGGCTGAGGTGCAGACAGCGCCACCAAATGCACCCACCACAGCCTTTAATCCGAGTGATGTGTTGACATAGGCAATGGGAAGCACCTTGGTGATGGATTGGAGCTGATTGAGGACATTGTGCACATGGCAGCCGCTTGCCATAAGCGCCATCATACAATCGGCATGGGCATCTGGCGTATAGACTGTTTGTGTGGGACGCGTCAAAAGAGCGGCTGATTCCCCCATAAAATAGACGCCACAAAAAACAAGGATATCCGCTTCAATGCTTGGTACTTTTCGAGCCAGTTCCAGGGAGTCGCCCACCACATCACAATGGGCAAGGATAGCATCGTTTTGGTAGTGATGACCTAAAATAGCCAGCTTTGTACCAAATTTTTGGCGTAAAGCGCGAATCTGGGATGAAAGATCGCTCATGGCGTGGTACTTCCTTGGTGTTAAGGGCTTAGGAGAGCATCATGCTCAAATCTGCTGCTTTTGCCGAATGGGTGAGGCGTCCAACCGATATAAAATCCGCGTGTCTTGGTCCTATTTCAGCGATCATACGGATAGTGTCTAAAGTCACCCCGCCACTCACCTCGACTTCAATGGATTGGGGAATTATTGCGAGCGCTTTTTGGATAAGCGATGGATCCATATTGTCGAGCATAATGCGATCGACCTGCGCCCGAAGAGCTTGATCCACATGGTCGAGAGTGCGGCACTCCACCTCAATGGGAGGGCATTGGGGATATGTTTGACGGAGTTTTTGCACAGCTGCTTGGATGGAACCAACGGCATCGATGTGATTGTCTTTGAGCATAAGCATTTGGGAGAGATCCATACGATGATTTTCGCCGCCGCCCCTATACACCGCATATTTTTCAAGATGACGAAGACCGGGCGTTGTTTTACGCGTATCGAGGAGTTTGACTGGGGTTCCTTGCAGTTGTTCCACATAGGTATGGGTCAAATTCGCAATGCCTGAGAGGTGGCATAGATAATTGAGCATGGGGCGTTCTGCCCGAAGCAGATGGATGGCAGGGGCAGTGATCTTGGCTACATGCGTCATGGGGGCAACAAGACTGCCTTCCTCCACCAAGGTTTCACAGGTATAGGTACAGGGGAGGCGATCCATAACCATGGTGAGAAGGGGGAGTCCAACGATAAAGCTTTGTTCTTTGGCGCGAATTATAGCTGAAAGCGGCGTTGTTGGGTCAAAAATGCCCTCTGCTGTCATATCATTGCCGTCTTCGTACAGCGCGAGATCAATATTGCTTTTGATGCAATCTAAGGCTTTTTGAGAAAAATATTCTGACCATGTTTTTCGCATAAAACCATGCCTCAGTATTCAGTTATGAGAAATAAGTTTGTGGATTTTTTTAATAAAGCCTTAGCACTTTTATCTTGAGCCTTTTTTTCGTTTGTGGTAAAGAGTGTCTTTCCGTGTAATCGAACAAGGAAGATCGTTCCACACGTTCTCGGGCAACGATCACTTCAGACGAGAATCGCACAGCTTGCGCATCCAAGGGGTGCCAAACTCTTGAAACGACATAAACAGTTTACAAAGTTGAATTGTAAAGAATATTATATTTTTTGACTGATATTTAGCTTTTTAAATTGGACGCCAATTACTATCAATTGTGCAATATATTTTATCAGAACGGAGGACAGCGGTTCCTCCCACCCTGTGGGTGGGTTTTCCGCTCAATACTGTATGACGGAAGAGAATGCAAAAATTTCGACATCCTCCAGCGATGCACAAGAGAGCCTTGGTGCAAGCAAAAAGGATGAGGGAAAGGGACTCACTATTCCTGCAATTTGTCGAGAGGCCAATGAGGAAGCATCCTTTGTGCATCCTGCTGACATGGCTGATCATTTGGAAAATTTGAGTCTTGAGAAGCAGGTCTGCGCGCTTCGGCATATGCCCAAGGAAGATGCGGCAGAGGCATTGGCAGAACTCGAAGAAAACGTGGCTGTGGATGTTCTGGAAAATCTGGATGCCGATACTGCTGCCCAGATTATTGCGGAAATGGATCCCGATGATGCGGCAGACGTTCTCGATGAGTTGGATGAGGATCACAGAGATGTTTTGCTTGGACATCTTGAGAAAGAAGATTCTGAAGAACTCAGAAATCTCTTGAATTTTGATCCTAATTCCGCCGCAGGCGTCATGAACACGGAATTGATCCTGGTCGAAGAAACGCTGACAGTTGACAACGCCATTGCCTGTATTCGGCATGAAATGGAAGAAAAAGAAACACCGTATTATGCCTATGTTGTTGATGATAAGGATTTCTTAGTCGGTGTTTTGTCCTTGCGGAATCTCATGCTTTCGCGTCCGGGAACCTTGCTGAAAGATGCCGTTGCCGGGCAAAATGTTGTCAGTGTGCCCTATGATATGCCCAAGGGGGAAGTTGCTGCGATTCTCTCCCACTATAATTATATGGCCATACCCGTTGTTGATTATGAAGGGCATATTATGGGCTTGGTGACCTACGACGACACCATGGACATCATGCATGAAGAAGCCAGTGCCGACATGCTCGGCATGGTGGGCGCGGATCCTGAGGAGAGCGTGGATACACCCTGGCTGGAAAGTGTGGCCAAGCGGCTTCCGTGGCTTGTCATTAATATGATCAATTCCGCGCTTTCAGCCTGGGTTGTCTATATGTTTGAGGGATCGATTGCTCAGATGGCTGTCTTGGCTGTTCTTATGCCCATGATTGCCAATCAGGCAGGAAACACCGGCCAACAGGCTTTGGCTGTCATGATCCGGCAATTGGCAACAGATCGCTTTGATAGCAAAAAGTCCTGGATGGCTGTGATCAGAGAAGGAAAAATCGGGATTGTCACCGGCGTGTGTATGGCGCTGCTCTCCTTTATCGGCGCGTGGATATTTACGAAGAGCATGGCAATTGGCCTGGTTATGGCAGGAGCTTTGTTCTGTGATATGCTCTTGGGAGCGCTTGCCGGTGGTTCTATTCCCTTGATTTTTCGGGCGCTTGGCAGAGATCCGGCACAGGCGTCGAGTATTTTTCTGACAACATTAACCGACAGCGCGGGTTTTTTTATCTTTTTGGGGCTCGCAACCGCTGTGCTTTTGTAGGGCTTTAGCTCACCTTTGCGCTTGTGGTATAGCCTGTTGTCATGGTGCGAGCGATCAAGGTGCCATTGCCATCAAAGATCTTCACTTCGTAGTTTTGAATACGTTTCCCCTCGCGTATAACATGGGCTTCTGCCACAAGAGGACCAACAGCGCCTGGGCTCAGATATTCGATGGATGTGGAGAGTGTGACCACAAATTGCTCAGAATCTTCGTTCGCTGCAGCGCCAAAGGCGATATCCGCTAAGGAGAAAATAGATCCTCCGTGGGCAACACCCATGCCGTTTTTCAGACAATCGAGCAGCGGCATGCGTACTTTCGCGTATCCATGCCGTATTTCAAGAATTTCCATTTGCATAAGACGTAAAATTTGATCGCGTTCAGCAACGGCATTCATACTCACCGTGCGCTCCTTATGATGAAAGATCTGAGGATACCTTATGTCGCTTTTTAGATTTTCGAGATGGTTGTGTTATGACTGACTCAAGTATTTTGTATGAGAAGACAGTTACAGAGTATTAAACTGGTATTCTGGTATTGCATTCTTTATAAAAAATAAATACGATGATTTTTTTCAATCATCGTTTTTTTGTTATGCGATAGTATCAATATCTTTTCAAGTTAGGGAAGTAAACTGAGCCTGGTTGTCATATAGCTCAATGGGAGGCGGATTGTATCGTCTGATTATCACTTCCCTAACTTGTCGAGTTTGTATTGTATATGATCTGAACGAAACGCAGCACTAAGGGATTGTGTGCATTAGGCGTATTGTTTCAGCGCTTCGAGAGCTGCGGCGTAATTCGGCTCTTTGGTGACTTCAGGAACAAGTTCGCAATAGCGCAGAATACCGCCTTTGTCTATGACAAAGACAGCACGTGCCAGAAGGTCGAGTTCCTTAATATAGATGCCAAAGGCTCTGCCAAAACTGCCATTGCGATAGTCCGAAAGGGTCGCAACCGATTTCACATTGTGGGCACCGCACCAGCGTGCTTGGGCAAAGGGAAGGTCGCGACTCACAGCCAAAATCAAAACATCGTCAGAGAGGGCTGTTGCTTCGGTATTAAAGCGGCGTACTTCCATATCGCAGACAGGGGTGTCAAGAGAGGGGACGCAAACAAGCGCTACGGTTTTTCCCGCAAAGTCTGCCAAGGTTTTGCCTGAGAGATCGTTGGCTGTTAAGGAAAAATCAGGAGCTTTGACACCAAGAGATGGGAGGGAGCCTTCAAGATGAAGGGGATTTCCCTCAAACGTTACTGTAGACATATTATAGTTCTCCTAAATATCACGACGTTTTCTCTTCTTAAAACGCGGTGCACGGTAGCGAAGATTCGTTGATCGCTGTTGCATTTTTTTGTGAATCTGAGCGCCTTGATGCGTAAGCGAATAAATGTAAAGCGTGTGTTCCGTCATCATCGGTACGAACAAGAGCGATACCAGTTTCTTTACTTCCAGGATCAATCTTCACCAAGACTCCGTCAACCACACTCTCTTCGACCAACGGTCAACAAGACAGCTAATACGTCTGTTGGATGCCGTCCAACTTCCAGGTTCCGTCTGGAAGGGTTCGAATAAAGTGCCAGATTTCCCGAGCTGGTTCGGGACGAACCTGGTTGGGATCTTCGCGCATAAGCACATCGAAGTAGACCTGGGCTTTTTGAAGGCCGCCTTCGGTTGTAACTCCCATAAGTTGGGTATTTATATTGATGATTTCTGTACGGGAAGGATTGGGATCTTCCTTCATTTGTTCGCGTAAGACTTCCATCACTGCTGGGGTCGCAAATTGAGCAATATCGTTCAAATCGCGCTGATCCCATGAGGATTGCATCCGTACATAGGCTGCTTTTGCGCCTTGGAGGAATTCCTCTACATTGAAATCTGGCGGAATTGTAGGACCACCAAAGGAACCTGTGCCGGCATTGGGCTGCATGGTATTCCAGGAACTTGTCTCTTGATAGGCTGTCGGCTCAGGCCCATAGCCTTGTTCGTAGGATGGTTGGGGATTTTGCTGTTGTGCCTGGAATCGGCGATAGAGTTTGAACCCAAAATAGACAAGGACGCCTAAGAGCAGAATATCGATAAAGCCAATACCTCCGCCTCCGGCAGCCGCTGCGCCGTGACCGCCACCAAGCAGGGAGCCCAGAACAGTACCAGCTAAAAGGCCGCCAAAGAGCCCACCCATAGCGCCCATGCCGCCCATACCGGTTGTGGGACGAGGGGCTGTTTGGGGAGTTGCCATGGGTTGTTGCCGTTGCGTCATAGGGCTTGGGGCGGCAGTGGGGGCACGCATTGTTGGGCTGCTTCCAAAGGAACGACCGCCACCCATGCGGGCGGCTTCGCAGGTATCGACAACCGTCAGCGTAAGCGAACAAAAGGCGAGGAGAAGAAAGGAAAAAAGCACAAAATGTTTCATTACATCTTCAGCCTGTATACCCCGGTAGGGGCGGAATTGCTGCCTCCGTGATTTCCTAAAATTAAACTCCAGCAAGAAGCTGTCTGCCATGTAAGTATTGTTCTATCGAGCAGGGACGGCATTCCCATCGACATAGATCCAGTAGAGAGAGCCAAGTTGTAGGGCTTTGGGATGGCCATCGGCGCCTTTGAGCGGAGCCCCTTCGAGAAGGGCGCGACAGCACCACCAACCGGCCTTATTGAGAATAGCACTGAATTGGCCGTTTGCATCAGAGCGCAACACAAGAGCCTGGTGCCACGGTGTTGGCACCTTTTGCCCATCGGTATTAATCCGTTCAATGATTACTAAACAATTGGCACAGGGATGCCCATCAAAGAGGACTTTGCCCGTAAAAAGGCTGGGTGCCAGAAGACCAAAGGGGCGTGTCATGGGCACAATTTCAAAACGTTGACCGGATGGTTCTTCCCAGCCCGTGTCATCGCCGTATACTGGCAGCAGAACTTTGACATATTGCTGACAGAAATGCTGTTGTACCTCATCCCACCAGGGTCTGGTTTCCAAGACAAATTGATAGAGCCCTGGTTCTACAATGCCAACATTTGCTCCCCAGGCTTTTTGTCCTTTATAAAGTATTTCTTCAACATCTCCAAGTAGGTCTCGCCGTGTGGCTTGGGGATGCCCATTGTTCATGGGCTTTTCTCGGGAATAGCGAAGCACGGTGAACGCTTGGGGCATATCCATGGGGGAGAAGGTATAGGCAAAGGCCTTTATGCGAGATATGAGGATATCTGTTTCTTCATTAATTTGTACAAGGTTACCCTTGTCTTTGGGAATAGGATTATTGTTTTGTGGCGAAGATTGTGGGGCGGGAGGAGATTTTTGTGCGTCTTTGGTCATCTCCTTCTTTGGCTGTATGGCGCTGGATTTGTCTTTGGCTTGGTCTTTTTTCGATTGGGGAGCGAGTATATCGGGCTTTGCCGGTATCAAAAGCGTCACTTCAGCCTTGAGATGACTGGGGATAAGGGCAAACGTGAGGATACAGGCCAGGATGAGCGTTATGGGCGTACGCGGGTATGTCATGACGCAAGTTTGCGGCATAATCGGCAATGCCGCAACCTCCTATTGGGCTAAGAGGTGGAAAAGACGATGATCAGGAAAGGGTTTCTTCGTATTTGCGCGAAAGAAGGGACACAAGAGATGGAAGAGCGTTTGCCAGAGGGATGTGGGTTGGGATATCGGCAACGCTTTCAAGCCCCCGGAATGTGTAGCTTGCCTCAATGGTGCGCGAAAGCATTTTGAGAAAATAGGTGAGAGTGAGAAGGGCACCGGAAAAAAGATGGTCTCCGTGCGATCGAGCGGCGTGTAAAAGAACAAGCGTTGGAAGAGCATTTTCTGTCTCGAGTCCTTGGTGTGATTGCCAAAAGCGTTGGCTTCGGTCAATGAGCGCTTTAAAATTGGCTGGGAGTGCGTAGAAATAGATGGGAGCAAACACGACCAAAAAGGGGGCTCTCCGAAGGGCATTAAGCATTTCAGGGGCTTGATCGTTGGCACTGTCGAGGGAACAGCTGCTTGGGTGGCTTTGGCAAAAGCCGCAATGGCAACAGGGACGAATTGGTCTCTTTGTAAGGGAAAGAAGCTTGTGAGGAATATGGGCTTTTGCGAGGTGCTCGGCAAGAAGTTCCGCGATCGTTGCAGTAACACCATTTTCGTGAGGACTCGTTTGGAATAAAAGGATTTCGTCCATCAGGATTCTTAACAAAAATCCCCACAGAAGGGATTATTGGCTTTTTCATCGTGAATAGTTGTGCTTGGACCATGCCCTGGATAGACGAGTGTATTGCCAGGAAGCGCAAAGAGTTCTTTGCGGATCGAGGCAAAAAGGAGAGAGCTATCACCCAGAGGGAAGTCTGTGCGACCAACAGAGCGGTAGAACAGAGCATCGCCAGAAAACACACAGTGTTCTTCGGGAAAATAATAGGAGAGGCTGCCTGGCGTGTGGCCTGGAGTTGGGAGAATGCGACACGGCATATCGGCAAAGACTGTTTCGTGGGGTTCTATCGGAACACTTGAAAAAGGCGTAACAGTCGGCAATCCCCAGATTCCCCCTTTGCTTGCTTCGGTATCCGCAATAGCACTATCCCCCTGAGGGACATAGACCGGCGCCTTGGTTTGTTCCGCGAGCGCAGCCACTCCATAGATATGGTCAAAATGGAGATGGGTTATACAGATAGCAGAAAGAGTGAGCTTATTAGTGTCGAGATAGGTTAAAACCTCTTTGGGATCTCCTCCAACATCAATAATAACAGCATTGGAATTTTTATGGAGAACATAGCAATTTGTTTGTATTGGCCCCAAGACAAAATTTGCAACTGGCATAGATAGCGTCCTTTACGAGTTATGGCTCACAGATTAGGTGTGCCTCTCTCGCTTTCTCTTCTTCCATAGTTATCAGAGAAACGAATAATATCATCTTCTCCTAAATACGAACCAGATTGAATCTCAATGAGAATAAGCGGAATGAGACCGGGATTCTTTAAACGGTGTTTTTGACCAATGGGGATGTAGGTGGACTCATTTTCTGTCAACAGTATTGTGCTTTCTCCCTTGGTCACTTCGGCTGTTCCGCTTACAACCACCCAATGTTCTGCTCTGTGGTGGTGCATTTGGAGTGAAATTTCAGCGCCTGGATTGACCACAATGCGTTTAACCTGAAAACGCTTCCCTTGGCCAAGAATTTCGTAGGATCCCCAGGGGCGGTTGACGTGAAGATGCTCTTCGCATTCTGGTCTTTTTTGGGCGCTCAAACGTGCCACGATCTGTTTGACAGATTGCACCTGATTTCTTGCTGCAACGAGAATGGCATCGGCTGTTTCGATCACCGCGAGATTGTCAACGCCTACAAGCGCAAGCAGCCTTTTTTGGCTTCGTCCGTAATTGTTGTGGGCATTGTCTGTCAGGATATCGCCTTCGCAGACATTGCCGTTTTCATCCTTCGTGCCGTTTTGATAGAAGGCTTCCCAGGATCCCAAATCCGACCATGCCGTTGAGAGTGGAAGGACGCAGGCTTTTGTGGTTTTTTCCATGATGGCATAGTCAAAAGAGATGGATGGCACTTGGGAAAATATCTGGCGATTTGGCCGTACAAAAAAGCCATCGATGGTTCTTTGCTCCCAGGACGCAGTGACAAGTTTATGGATCGTTGGGGCAAAGAGTGTGAGTTCTTCGTTGAGCGTTTTTCGGGAAAGCAGAAAGATGCCACTGTTCCAAAAAAATGTCCCGCTCTTGACATAGCGTATGGCATCTTCTTTCTTGGGCTTTTCAATAAAACGGGTAAGCGTATAGGCTTGGTTTGAGAGAGGTGTTCCTGATTCAATATAGCCATAGCCTGTTTCAGGCTGTGTTGGAACAACACCAAAGGTCACTATCATGCCTTCTTTGGCAAGCAAGGAGGCTTTTTCAACCGCATCCACAAAGATTTGCGTATCCCCTATGGCATGGTCGGCTGGGAGGATGAGGAGCAGATCATCGTTGGCTAGGCCTCCTTGCGAGAGCATTGCAAGGGCAATGGCTGGAGCGGTATTGTTTGGGGAAGGCTCGAGGATGATAGTTGCCTCACATTCTTTGGCAGCGAGAATGCCTGCTACAGCAAAGCGATAGCTTTCGTTTGTAACAACAACAAGAGGATTGGTCTTTGACAGGGCTTGCGTGCGCTCAACGGTATCGCCAAACAGTGTTTTTCCGTGCCCCAAATCGACAAATTGTTTGGGGGCATTTCGCCGAGAGAGCGGCCACAGACGCGTTCCGCTCCCTCCGCAGAGAATAACAGGGGTTATCGGGTGCGATTGCATGGAAAACTCTTAGAATTGTTCGGCACAGAGCGTGTCGATTGTTTGCAGAAGGGCTTTGGTTGATTCTTGGAGAAGGGGAAGATCATGGCGGCTTTCTGCGTTGATGCGGAGCAGTGGTTCTGTGTTGGAGGCGCGGACATTAAAACGCCATGCAGGAAAATGCATGTCGAGGCCGTCGGTATGATCGATGAAAATGGCATTCTCTTTATAGATGCGTTCAAGTTCTTCCAGAAGCTCTTGGGGATTGGCGCACTTGCGATTGATCTCTCCGCTGCAGGGGAAGGCCTGTATGCGTTTGGAGACAAGATCGTTGAGCGATGAACCCGATTCTAAAAGGAGTTTGGCAACCAAAAGAAAGGGCAGCATGCCTGAGTCGCAGTAGTTGAAATGGCGAAAATAGTGATGGGCACTCATCTCGCCGCCGTAGAGGGCGTCTTCTTTGCGCATGCGTTCTTTGATAAAGGCGTGACCCGTTTTACAAAGGACAGCCTTCCCATGGTATTGGCGCACCAGATCTTGGGTATTCCAGTAGAGCCTTGGATCATGGATAATGGTCGATTTCGGGTGCATCGAAAGCAGGGTTTGGGCTAAGAGCCCAACGATATAATAGCTCTCAATAAAGTTGCCAAAGCCATCATAGAAAAAACAGCGATCAAAATCACCATCGAAGGCAACGGCAAAATCGGCATGGGTCGCAAGAAGAGTGTTGCGTGTATTTTCGCGTCGCTCTGGAAGCAGCGGATTGGGAACACCATTGGGGAAATGGCCATCGGGTCTTGCTTCGTGGAGGATCAGTTCAAAGGGAAGATGGGGAGATAAACGGGAGAGAACGCCACCTGCGGCACCATTGCCAATAGAGGCAAGGACTTTCATCGATGGTTGCGCGTTTTTGGCGGGAAGCTTGGCTTCGGTAAGGAGCCAATCAACATAGGCTTGGGAATAGCTGGAGTTGGTAGAGGGTGGGGCATGATGCGGAGGTGGTGAGAGGGTCTTTGTTGCAAGAACGATTCGGACTGATTCTTTGATGGCAAGAAGGCCTGAATCGTTGCTGATTGGGCGTGCACCCCTTCGAACAAGTTTGAAACCGTTTTCATCAGCAGGATTGTGGCTTGCTGTGATCATGATTCCCAGATCAAAATTGGCAAAGGCGGCGGCAAAATAGATTTCTTCCGTGCCAACCAGGCCAAGGCATGTTGTTGCTATCCCCTTGCTCGCAAAAGCGGCACAAAGAGCCGCTTCAAGCGTATAGCAGGAAAGACGGACATCGTGCCCTATGACAACATGCCTGGGCTTTTCTCTGCTTGCCAAGGCCATACCAAGCGCAAAGGCGAGATGGGAAGACAGGGGATCTGGAAAGGTTCCTCTGATATCAGAGGCTTTGAAACACGAGAGCGGATCAGACATACTGCATACTGCTGTTTGCGTTGCGTATTTAGCCCATGACCGTGTGGAGCATGTGCCAGCAAAGGAAGCCAAGGCTTCCAGCGCAGGGAAGGGTTAAAATCCAGGCGATCACAAGATTTTTGGCAAGACTCCAGCGCACTGCTGAGAGTCGTTGGGTCGATCCAACACCAAAAAGCGATGACGATATGGTTTGCGAGGTGCTGATGGGTGCTCCAAAGACCGATGCGCTGGTTATGACAATACTCGCTGCGCATTCAGCCGTAAAGCCGTGAACAGGTTCCAGGCGGAAAATCCGACTTCCCATGGTTTTGACAATTTTCCAACCACCAAGGGCTGTGCCGAGAGCCATTGCTGAGGCACAGGCCAGCTTGACCCATAGGGGAACGGTTATCGTTGTTGTGAAGCCAAAGGAAAAAAGAGCCAAGGTCACAATGCCCATTGTTTTTTGGGCATCGTTTAAGCCATGGCTCAAGGCGACAAAGCTCGCTGAGCAGCATTGGAGTTTACGAAAGATAGTGTCGACTTTTTGTCGTCGGGTTTTGGCAAAGATCCAATAGACCATCCACATGCCCAGAAAGCCTGCCAGAAAGCCAAGCACTGGGGCAAGGAGCAGGGGAATAAGAATTTTCTGGACGATGCCATCGATATTGAGACTGCCGATACCAGAGCTTGCGAGAGCCGCGCCGATAAGTCCTCCAAGGAGGGCATGGGAGGAGGATGAGGGAATGGCGAAATACCAGGTGATGCAATTCCAGGTGATGGCCGCAAGAAGGGCAGAAAGAACAAGAATTTCCCCGTGTTCCAAGACAGAGGGGTGAACAAGCCCCCCACCCACGGTTTTCGCAACCTCAGTGCCAAGGAGGGCACCGATAAGATTGAGCGTTGCCGCACACGTTACGGCTATTTTTGGGGAAACAACGCGGGTGGAAACAATGGTTGCTATGGCATTGGCGCTGTCATGGGCACCGTTTGTGACATCAAAGAGGAGAGCAACAACAACGATAAAGAATAAAAACGCAGGAATTTCACACATGTTTGAGCACCGCTTCCTCTATGGTTTCAGCAAGGGTATTGATCTGCTCCAGGGCAATATCCATGCGTTCATAGATTTGGCTCCATTTGAGGGCACGGAGGAGTTCTTTTCCTGAGAGTTCTCTGTTTTCGTCCATCAGTTCGGCCAGCCCTGTTGCCATAACCATGTCGGATTCATCACGGAGATTTCTGAACGAGTGGGTCTTGTGGCAGTCCTTACGGACAGAGAGGCCATCGAGCATGGAGGTTGTGAGAACAAGCATATCTCGAGCGAGTTTGGCTAATTGGATCACAGGAAATCGTATGCGTTGAAATTCGAAGATATAGAGCCTGGAGTCTAAGCGTTGGAGGCAGTCCATACAATTTTCTTGCTCTTGATTGATTCGAAGAATATCCTCTCGATCGATGGGTGTCAGAAAGGCTCGGGAGAGCTCTCGAAGAATTTTGGCGTGGAGGCGATCGCCATTTGCTTCCAGAATGGCAATTTCTTTATGGGCTTGATCCATGCTTGCTTCGTTTTCGAGCATTTTTACAACCCAATCGCCGATGCATCTGAGTTGCGAATTCTGTTCCTTGAGCATATCAAAAAAAGGCGGTGCTTTGGGAAGCAGGGAGGGAAACATGCTGACTCCTTCGATAAGAGGTGACAAAGAGGGGATAATCCCAAATAGCCTCTTTGGCATGAACCAACGGAGTGGTTGTTTTGCCGGAAGTTGGATTGGTCTTCGAGGGTGGATCATTGCGTATTGGATGAAATTGCTATCATAGATCGGAGGGCATGTATAGGCAGGGAAGAGGCACGGAGAGAGATGAGGGGAAATTGTTTTTGCCGTATTGCGCATTGTACGAGAATCTTGTCTGTAAAAAGATTCTTTTTGAAATAAAGATATAGAATAAAGTCGTTCAAAAAACGCGAATGTGGGTGTTGCTTGGATACTCTACTTTTGAAAAGCGAGCATATTCTGGAAGGACAGGCAGAGCTTTGTGCTGCTTTAGCCAAATTTTGTCATTTTGAAAGCCATACTTTATATTTTCCAACATCTCTTGAAAGAGTTGAACCGCAATTTTTGGCGAATGAGCGAAAAGTGATTTTGCCTCTTGTGTGGCAAAAGACTCTTCTTGGGGTGCTGGTTTTGCAAAAAGTGTGGAGTAAAGAGGCTCGTAGTCTTTTGTCGGTGTTTCCAGCAATTATTGCTCAGATCTTGCACTCAATGGCTCTCGCTCGTGCGCTCAGTCGGGATCCCTTAACAGATCTCTTGCGAGAATCCGCGCTCTATGACCGTATGGAAGAAGAAGTTGCCATTGTGAAGGATCCGGCAATGGGGGCAAAGGATCTCTCAGAGATTCCCAGTTATCGCCTGTGTATGGGGATGATTGTCCTTCGTCTTTGCAATGGGGACGAACTCGCATTGCGTTGTGGCTATGGTTTTGTCGATGGTATTCTTGTTGCCTGCGCAAAGGCATTGCTTCAGCATATTCCCTCCAATATGCTCTGTACAAGAGCCGGAAAGCATGAATTTGGCATCCTTTTTCATGCAACAGGGAGAGAAAAGTGCAGGGTATGGGCTGAGGATTTGTTACGAGTTCTTCAATCATTGAATTTCACCAATCCCCTGACCAAGCAAAATGTTCATGCCATTTTTGCCTCGGCGTTTGCCTACTATCCGCAGGATATGCGGGGATCAGACTTGCAGTTGCCAATGTATGAACAATCCCGCATGCTTCGCAAGCGTGTTGATTTGGCTTGCGGAGTGGCTTCTCCTGGGCATTGCCTCGGATATTTTGAGATGCTTTCCTACGGTGGGCGGATTATTGAAGGATTACCCCTGGGGCGTTTTCGTATCAATCTTGGAAGACAGATGGGCGTGAGGGTTGGTGATCGTTTTGCCGTCTTTGGCATGGGGAGCCGACATGCGTATAAAGGCGATATTCAGATAGTCCAAGCGAGAAAAAAAGATGCTATTGGTGAAATAAAATTCCAGGAGTCAGCCGGGGTATTGCCTGAAGCAGGAGATAGGCTTGAGTATGCAAAAGATGTGAAAGATATTGACATCCCAGAAGATACGGCAATAGAGATACAAAGTGCAACTGCCTTTTACCAAGAATTTACAAACCATATCACTAATATTGATGTTTTTGCTCTGTGCATGGTTAATATTGATAATAGTGAAAAACAATCTTTGGATAATAGTATTCGTACAGTATTAAAAATTTGGCAAGATATTTTTGAAAATGATTTAGAGCAAGAGGTTGATGTTAATAAAAAACCCATGCTTGGTCTGCATGGGGCAAATATCCTGGTCATTTTCCATCCAAAAGTGACGCAAGAGCAACTCTTTGATCGATATGTTGATCTTTGGAAAAGGGCAAAAGAGGCTGGCATACCCTGTGCCTGTGGTTTGGCAGGATATCCACTGCTTTCACTGTATCGAAATGAGATCGTTGATTGTACAATGAAAACTTTGGAGTATGCCAAACTTTTAGAAGATCCCAAGGTAGGTATTTGCAATTCTTTGACCTTTACGATCAGTGCTGATAAGTTGATGAGCCTAGGGGATTATTTTGGAGCACAAGAAGAATACAAACGCGCTATAAATTTGGATGAGAACAATGATCTGGCATGGAATTCCATGGGCGTTTGTATGGCAGCGATGGGGAGAAAAGATGATGCAAGGAGACATTTTCATGAGGCTTTGACCCACATCAATGACAAAGAGCGAAAGGCACAGATATTATATAACTTGGGCAATGTCTCTCAGGAGATGCACGATCTTCCCTCAGCTATAGCCTATTTTAAAGAATGCAGTGAAAATGACCCCAATCATTTGTATGCGAGAATTCGGATTGGCCAAATCTATGAAGCAGATGGGAAAACAGAAGAAGCAAAAAAAGTGTATGAAGATGGTGTTCGGATAGAGCTTGCCCAGCATCCTAAATCAACATTGGCAATTCGCCATTTAGCCGTTGTAACCGCAAAGGAAAAACATGACGATGAGGCACGAGCTCTTCTTCAAGAAGCGCTACAACGGAATCCAGAGGACGCAGCGGCAATGCTTCTGCTTGCGAGAATGTATTTAGAGAGCGGAGAAAATCCATCTATTGTAGAGATGTTGGCGAGAAAGAGTATACGTTTAAAGGATTCTCCGGATGGATGGAAGATTTTGGGGAGGGCTTTACGATTGATGGGAAGGGATGATGAAGCGTATCAAGCTGAGGCTCAGACAATGGGTAAGTAAACTACCGCACCCCGTAAAGGAGTGTTGCTTCCAGTAAACAGTTTACCAGATTCAGTACTTCGAATGATGTAGTATTACAATTCCAGACAATATGAGTGGTTCCGGACAGTCCCACTTGTGGCTGAAAATGGCTATCCGCGGGCATAAAGACATTTTTAGAGGCAGATTTCGCAAAGGCAACAGAATGCATCTAGCGCGGATTAGCCATTATAAATTTCTCGATTCTTATTTAGCTGCATCGGCTCGCATCTGCATACATGTTTCAGCAAGGCGCAATAAGCTGGGTTCTTGGGGATGTCGCTTCAATCCTTCGCGAATGTACCCAAGTGCCCGACCATATTCCTTATAATCCATATAGATATGGGCAATAACAAGGAACAGAGAATACTCATCTCGATAGTTTTTAATGGCTTCTGCGAACGATCTATCGGCATCGGTTCCCTGACCTTTTGAAAGGTAGTTTTTTGCATCGCGCAAAGCCATGTCTATACGAAGTTTTCTTTCTGCTGTTTCTTCGAAAGTTTCGGTATTTTTCTTGCCAACTACATTTTGATAGACCTGGATGAGGATGGCGAGAATTTCACGCTCTCCTCCGGGTTTATAGATGATCGGATTGGGATGAAACTGCTTGAACGTGGGATCCGATGTAAGGCTGTTGAGTGCCTCTCGAAATTCTGTGCGAAAATCTTGCGGTACCCTTTGTCCACCAAGCTCTTTGATGCAGCCAGCAAGAAGAATGAGCGCATTGATAAAGTCTCTTCGTTGACAGCTGGTTTTGACGCGTCCTATATCTTCTCGAATTTTTCTGGCGTTCATTGCTACCCCTCACAGTTTTACAGGAATATTGGTCAAAGTATGGCTTTTTTTGGCAATCTTGGCAAGTCCACCGTTGCTTGTCCACAGGATTGACGCAGATACAGCTATCTGGCTTCGATTCCTCGTTTTCAAATGGTATATCCACGACGGAAAAGATCTTCCACTTTTCTTCCACCCACTCAAGCTTTGGCTTCAGAGATTCCCTTAGCCCTACCCCTTACCAAATAAAACAAAGCTGGACACTGCTTCTTATTTTTGCTACCTTATAGGGATGGAAAACTTCAAAAGAAATCTCGTCAAGGAAACCCTTTCAGCACCTTCTATGCTGGAAAAGGTTCGGCTATGGTTGAAAGAGAATGTGGGCAAGTCCATTCTCTCCTTTGCTAAAGGTG